>CACYNF010000005.1 GCA_902775595.1 uncultured bacterium
ATACCCCCGCCATGCTCGATCAGGCGAGAGGGTTCTACACCCCCGAGGACATCGCCGCCGTCGAGCAGCGGTACGGGGAATTCGAGACCTTCTTCGTCCTCACCTCGTTCATTCAGGATTACAAAATCGACAAATTCGCCTCCTCCCTCACGCAGACCCTCCTCTACCGGAACGCGCGGCGCCTCGACAAGCAGACCTTCCGCGCCAATCCCTACCTCGCCGAGGTGAAGATCCCGACGGTGTCGGAGGGGCGGTTCACGCTGACGGAATCCCGGTACGGGCGCGGCGAGCTCTTCCAGTACGCCATCCCGGATTTCCGGGCGGAATACACAGTCCCGAAGATCGGGTTCTTCTCCCAGCCCGTGCGTTTCCCGACGATCTGCGAGGGCGGCGTCCCCTGGATGAGCGTCTGCCCGTCGGAGATTACGTCGATGCAGGCTCCGATCGGCGACGCGGAAGGCGCGGTCCTCGTGCTCGGCCTCGGGCTGGGGTATTATCCCTTCATGATTTCCCGGAACGAGCGTGTGCGCCGGATCACGGTCATCGAGCGCGCGCCGGAGGTCATCCGCCTGTTCCGCGAGCATCTTCTGCCGCAGTTCCCGTACCGGGACAAGATCGAGGTGATCGAGGCCGATGCGTTCGACTACCTCGGCACGGAGGAGGCGCGGGCGTTCGACTTCTGCTTCGCCGATCTCTGGCAGGGAGCGGGAGACGGCGAACCGTCAGGCCCCTTCGCCCATGTCGGAATGATCCACACGTCGCAGTTGCCGTATCCGTCGCGCAGCGTCGCGGCGACGTACCGACCGTCTGGCGACCAGACGTAGCTGTGGCAGTCGGCGGACTGCAGCGGCGCGACATGGCGCACGACGCCGTTCGTGTCCGCGAACGAAAGGCGCCCGTGAAGGTCGGCCCACGCTAGAGAGCCGCCGTCCGGCGAAACCGTCAGACTGCGGCGGCACACGTCGTCATCGGTCAGGCGCTCGCGCGCGAACGACACGTTCTTCCACCACGCGAGGGCGGCGTCCGCCCTGCGGGCACGCCACACGTCAGCGCCCTCGCCGTGGTCGGACAGGTAGTAGAGCGTCTCGCCGTCGGGCGAAAACGCGCAGTCGCGCTCGTGCGTGCGCGACGAGCCGTGGATCAGCACGGGGCGGCGCTTCTTCTCGTCGTCCGAAAGCTCCATCGTCCACACGTCCCCGCCGGCCGTGAACGCGACGCCGGTTCCGCCCGGGAGGAACGAGAAATTGCCCGGCCCGTAGTTGTTGTCGGCCTTCGAGTACATGTGCCTGACCGTCCTCGGAACGGAGGGGTCGAACCCCGCTGGGCGGAGGGGGATGCGCGTCGCGACCGGCTTCTCCGCCGTCGGGTCCATGCGCCACAGGTCGAACCCCATGCTGAAGACCATCGTGCGCCCGTCTCGCGAAAGCGTCGGCATGAGGACGTGGTCGTCGGAGAACGCGGTGACCGCGATGTCCTTGCCGGATTCAAGGTCGCGGCGCCGGACATTGCGGATTCCGCCTGCGTCCGAGGTGTAGTAGAACGACTTGCCGTCCGGCGCCCACATAGGGTCATACGCCCCGTCACGCCCCGTCACAACCGGCGAGAACGCGCCGCTTCCGGTGTCGTAGAGCCATATTTCGCCCGCGAACGCAGAGGTCGATCCCGGGCGGCGCTTGCGGAAGCCGCGGCGTCCGCCTTCCCATTTCGCCACAAAGAGCACTCTGCGGCCGTCGGGGGAGAGCGCAGGCGCGTACGCCGGCGCGTCGAAAAGAGTCGTCTCCGCGCCGCGGCCCTTACAGGGAATGAGAATCGCGCGCATGGAGTCGCGCTGGCTTGTGATGCTTTCGGAGGAATGGTCGCGGAACGCGGTGGCGAGGAGGCTCGAGCCGTCCGGCGTGTAGGCACGCGGTGCGCAGCCCTGCGTATGGAAGGAAATCTGCCTGAGGCCGCCGGCCGAAAGACCGTCCCCGCCGAGCTCGAGCTCGAATGGCATGTCGGCGCCTGCCCTGTTCGAGACGAACGCAACCTTCCGCCCGTCCGGGGAGATTACCGGCAGCCTGTCGGAACCCGCTCCGTCGCCGAGCGGAACAGCGACGCCTCCCGCCGCCGGCGCGCGCCAGATGCGCCCGCACCACGAGAACACGATAAACGTCCCGTCGGGCGAGACCGACGGCGACTCGGCGAGGTAGATTTCAGACCAGTCGCGGCCAGGCGGGTTCTGTCCCTGCGCGAGAGCCGCGCATGCGACGGTGGCCGCGAGAATGAGGGTTGCAGTATATTTCATCAGAGGGGCTTCAGGAAGAATGCGTCGTGGGTTATCGCGAACGCCCAGTCGGCGGGCATCCGCTTGAGTTCGTGTCCGGCTCCCCAGGAGTCGGTGTAGAGTATTTCCTTGATCTCGGTCTTCTTTGTCTTAGGATCCTTGCGCTCGACATAGCCGATTATGAGGCGTATGTGCCCGCCGGCGGCCTGCGGGAGGCCCGGCTCGGGGAACATGCCGAGCGTGACGCCCCAGAAGACGGGTATCCCCTGGTCGACCTGCGCCTTGACGCCAGCCATGAACTTCTTGTAGCGGAAGTCCTTCATCCTCATCTTCTTCACGACCTTCGGCTTCATTGCGGCGTATATCTCCCCGACGTTGACGGAGTTGCCTCGCATGAAGCTCTCGAGCGACAATTCGCCCTCGCCCTCGGTCTTCGCCGCCTTGTTGTACTGCTCGATGTCCTTCTCTATGTCCTGGAAGGAGCCTGTCATCGTGACTATGTCCTGATAGCCGAGCCTGCATTTCGAGCCAACCGCCTTGACGGCTTCCTTCATTTCGTCTATGGAAGTTCCGCCGCGCGCCGTCGTGCCGGCGGCCTGCGCGATTTCGTGCTCGTCGATGGTGAAGCCGTAGTACCTGAGAACGCGCTCGCTCGTCGCCGCCGCGCAGTAGCCCTTCTGCCCCTGGTCCACCATCGGCACGCCGTCGATCCAGACATCTCCGTCGGCGTTTTTCTTGACGTGCGACTTCGCCTTCGTCTTGGAGACGATTCCGCCCGACTTCGCGGATGCCTTCTCCTTCGCGCCGCCCTTCGGGTGCATCGTAACGCGGACATAGTCTGCGGTCAGGTCCTTCGCCTTCACGCCGTCCACGCCCCAGACGAGATCTATGTCGCAGTCGCCCTTGTTCCACTTCTTCGAGAACTGGTAGCCGCCGGTCTTGAGCTTCTTCTTCGCCGGGTTCGAGCCGATCTTCCCGCCCGGCTGCGCCTTCGCGGCGATGTCGTCGAGAAGCTTCCTGAGCGATTCCGAGTCGAGGCCTGCGGAACTCCTGTCGTCGCCCCTGTTGTAGAGCGACATCTCGACGCGAGTCGCGCCGTCCGGGCCGTAGTATATCCTCGCCTCCCACACCTCGAGCCCGTGCCACGTGCAGGCGCCGCGCTTCATGCAGTTGACGATGTCGCGCTTCTGGCTCGCGAAGCCGAAGCCGTCCCTCTGGTGGTCCACGGCGAAGTCAACGGCAGACTCCGTCCAGGCGTCCGGCTTTGCGAAGTGCGTCCCGAGGTCGCACGCGGAAAGCATCAACGGAAGCATCAGCGCGAGCATGGCGTGAAGTCGATCCTCCTCTGCCGGAAATCCACCTTTGCGACATGCACCCTCAGGCGCGCGCCGGCCCTCCAGCTGCCGCCCCCCGGCGCGGACAGCGACTGGTCGTGTTCGTTGTACCTTACAAATCTGCGCGAAAGCAGGCTCACGTGGACGAGGCCAGACACGGCGAGCTCGGGGATCTCCACAAAGCAGCCGAACGGCGTGCACTTCGATACGACTGCGTCGTAGTCGACGATCTGGCGCGTCTTGAGCTGGTCTTCCAGAAGGCGGTACTTCTTTATCTCGAGAAGCCCGCGTTCGGCCTCGGCCGCAATCTCCTCGCGCTCGGACGTATGCTTCGCCCATGTCGCGAGGAGCTTCGGCGGGCGCTTCGCGGAACGCCCTTCGAGATAGTCCGCGAGCTGGCGGTGGAGCGTGAGGTCCGGATAGCGGCGGATGGGCGACGTGAAATGGGCGTAGTAGCGCTTCGCGAGCCCGAAGTGGCCGATCGCCGACGCGTCGTAGACGGCGCGCTTCATCGACCTCAGGACCATCGTCGCGAGCGTCGGATAGAGCGGGTTTCGCCTGATCGTCTTGAGAAGCTGCGCGAAGACGTGCGGGTTCGATATGTTCCCGGCCTTTACCCCGAGTCCCTTCAGCTCTGCGCGGAGCATGTCGAGCTTCTCGTCGTCCGGCGGCTCGTGGAGGCGCGCGAGGATTCTGATCCCCTTGGTCCAGAGTTCTTTCGCGACCGCCTCGTTCGCGGCGACCATGCACTCCTCTATCATCTGGTGCGATTCGTCGTACGGGCGAGTGACAAGACCCGTCATCTCCCCGTTCGAGTCGAGCAGCACCTCGGCCTCGGGGATCTCGATGTCAAGCGCACCCGCGGCGAAGCGCTTTGCGCGCATCTGCTGCGCGAGCGCGGATATCTCGCGTATCGTCTTCGCCTCGCGGCGGCCGATCCCCGCGGCAGATGCGCCGCGGATGACGGCCATCACCTGTTCGTAGGTGAACCGCGCCTTCGAGCGGATTACAGACTTCGAGAAGGCGCGCTTGACGACCTCGCCGTTCCTGTCGAACGTGAGGAAGACCGAGAACGCAAGACGGTCCTCGTCCGGCACGAGCGAGCAGACGCCGTTAGAGAGCACCTCGGGAAGCATCGGCACGACCCTGTCGCAGAGATATACGCTCGTCGAGCGGCGGTACGCCTCGCGGTCAAGCGCGCTCCCGGGCTTGACGTAGTGCGAAACGTCGGCGATGTGTACGCCGAGAACGCGGTTGCCCCTGCGGTCTGTCTCGAGCGAGAGCGCGTCGTCGTAGTCGCGCGCCGACTCGGGGTCGCACGTGAATATGAACTTGCGCCTCAGGTCGAGCCGCCCGGAGCGCTTTATCTCCCCGTCCGAAAGCGGCCGCGTCGAAATGTGCCTGGCCTCGGCGAGCACCGCAGGGGGAAACGCCTTCGGCAGCTTGTAGAACTTCATCACCGCCGCGGTGTCTTCCTTCGGCGTCTTCCCGGGCGCGGGAAACATCGGCCGTTCTATGATGTCATCTCTCTTCACAACGTATAGTATACCATAAATAGCCCGCCGCCCGCGCTTCGCAAAGAAATGTTAATGAAGACTACCAACTATTGGACCCAACTGGAAATTCGGCGACGGCAAACCAGTGCTACGCCAGTCGGTGGACGACGAATGGCGGAGAGTGAGGGATTCGAACCCCCGGAGGACTTGCATCCTCAACGGTTTTCAAGACCGCCGCGTTCAACCACTCCGCCAACTCTCCTTTAGTTGAGGCTCGTCCCTTCGCGTCCGTCGCCTTCGGCTCCTACCGCTCAGGGACTCGCAAAATTCTTTCTTTCCTACATCGTTCGTCCGCCGCCTTCGGCTCCTGCCGCTCCGGGACTCGCAAAGTTTATTTCTTCTTGGCCAGCGCGGGGTTGACCGGCGTCGTCTTCACGAGCTCGACGATCTTCGCGGCAACGTCGGGATTGGCCTTAAGATACTCTATCGTCGCGAGCGAGCCCTGCGCGAGCTGCGAATCGCCGAAGCTGAGCCAGCTGCCGCGCTTCTCAACGATTCCGCGCGCAAGCGCCGCGTCGAGAATCGAGCCCTCCCACGATATTCCGCAAGTGTAGAGAATGTCGAACTCGGCCTCCGTGAAAGGCGGCGCCACTTTGTTCTTCACGACCTTGACGCGCGTCCTGTTGCCGATGACCTGGCCCGTCGGATTCTTGATTGCCCCGATCCTCTGCACCTGGAGACGGCAGCTCGCGTAGAACTTGAGCGCTTTGCCGCCGGGCGTCGTCTCGGGATTCCCGAACATCACGCCGATCTTCTCGCGCACCTGGTTGGTGAAGATGATGAGCGTCTTCGTCTGCGCGACGACCGCGGTGAGCTTGCGCATCGCCTGCGACATGAGACGCGCCTGGAGCCCCATGTGGCTGTCGCCCATGTTGCCGTCGATCTCGGCCTGCGGCACAAGCGCCGCGACGGAGTCGACCACGATCACGTCGAGCGCACCGGACTTCGCCAGCTGCTCGCAGATCGTAAGCGCCTCTTCGCCGCTGTTCGGCTGGGAGACAATCAGATTGTCAAGGTCGACGCCGATCTTCTTGGCGTACCCAGGGTCGAGAGCGTGCTCCGCGTCGATGAACGCCGCGACTCCGCCCGCCTTCTGCGCGTTCGCGACGACATGGAGGGCGAGCGTCGTCTTGCCAGACGACTCCTGTCCGTAGCATTCGACGATGCGCCCGCGCGGAAGCCCGCCGACGCCAAGCGCCATGTCGAGCGAAAGCGCGCCGGTGGAGATCACGGGGACCTCCTGCACCTCCTGGTCGCCGAGACGCATGATCGCCATCTCGCCGAATTCCTTGCGGATCTGGCTCATCACCGCGTCAAGCGCGGTGTTGCCGGATTTCTTCGCCGTTTCTTTCGTTGCCATACTTTTGAAATGTTTTAACGCAGAGGCGCAGAGACGCGGAGCGTGGACGCTTCGGTCTGGCATGCAGATTTTCTCATGATTGGTTTCGGTTGAAAGTCATTGCCGATATTATATCAAAAAGGGCGGGTTACAAAAAGCGCCCTGTGACGGAAGATTTGCATGCCTTAACAGCTTCAATCGGCCCTTCACAGACGAGTTCGCCGCCGGCATCTCCGCCGCCAGGGCCCAAGTCGACGATCCAGTCGGCGCAGCGGATGACGTCGATGTTGTGCTCGATGACGATGATGGTGTTCCCCTGGTCGCGCAGACGGAGAAGCAGCTTCATCAGCTTCGCCACGTCGTCAAAGTGGAGCCCTGTCGTCGGTTCGTCGAGAAGGTAGAGCGTCCGCCCGGTCGAGCGGCGGGAAAGCTCCGTCGCAAGCTTGATGCGCTGGGCCTCTCCGCCGGAGAGCGTCGTCGCGGACTGTCCAAGCGCGACATAGCCGAGCCCCACGTCCGCGAGCGTCTGGAGCTTGCGCGCGAGCGACGGCACCTTCGCAAAGAACTCGCACCCTTCCGCGACAGTCATCTCGAGGACATCCGCGATGTTCTTGCCGCCGTAGGTCACTTCGAGCGTCTCGGAGTTGAAGCGCTTGCCGCCGCACTGGTCGCACGTGACGTAGACATCGGGAAGGAAGCTCATCTCGAGCTTCTGGAGTCCGTCGCCGCCGCAAGTCTCGCACCTCCCGCCCTTCACGTTGAAGGAGAATCGCCCAGCCGTGTAGCCGCGCGCGCGCGCAGACTCGGTCTTCGCGAAAAGCTCGCGTATCTCGGAGAAGAAGCCGACGTACGTCGCCGGGTTCGAACGCGGAGTACGGCCGATGGGCGACTGGTCGATCTCGACGACCTTGTCGAAGTTCTCGAAGCCAGTGATCTTCTTGTACTTTCCCGGGGTGGCCTTCGCATGGTAGAACTTCTGGAGAAGCGCGCGCTTCAGAGTTTCATCTACGAGCGTCGACTTGCCGGAGCCGGAGACGCCGGTCACGACCGTGAACGCGCCGACGGGGAAGTGGGCTGTGATGTTCTTGAGGTTGTGTTCGGTGCAGCCGGAGATGGTGAGGCAGTGTGGTAGGGACGCGGCACTCGCTTTACTCGCTGGTAGGGACGGCTCTCCGAGCCGTCCGCGGTCGCGTCGGAGACGCGCCCCTACCACCGTTTCAGATTCCCCGCTACCTGTTACCGACTTGCGACCCGTCAGGTAGTCGGCCGTCAGCGACTTGGCCTTGAGAAGTCCCTTGAAGTCGCCCTGGTACATTACCTTGCCGCCTTCGCGTCCTGCGCCGGGCCCAAGGTCGACGATGTAGTCGGCGGCGCGCATCATCTCCTCGTCGTGCTCCACGACGACGACGGTGTTGCCGCGGTCGCGAAGCCCCTTCAATGTCGAGATAAGCCGCTCGTTGTCACGCGGGTGGAGGCCGATCGTCGGCTCGTCGAGAACATAGAGGACTCCTGTGAGCCCAGAGCCGATCTGCGTCGCGAGACGGATGCGCTGCATTTCGCCGCCGGAAAGAGTGGACGCCGCGCGGTCGAGGGTCAGGTAGTCGAGGCCGACGTCGAGAAGGAACTGAAGCCGCCGCACGATCTCGGCGATGATGTCCTTGAGGCCGGCGAGCTTTGCGGATGGTAGGGACGCGTCTCCGACGCGTCCGCGGACTACCAGCGATGGCCGAGACGCCCCTGCCGCAAACTTCTTGAAAAACTCCAGCGCCTCGGTGACGGGCATTGCCATCACCTCCACAATGGACTTGCCCATGACCGTCGCCGCGCGCGACTCAGGCCTGAGGCGCGAGCCATGGCAGTCGGGGCAGGTGCGGAAGCTCTGGTACGCCTCGAACTTCGCGCGCATCTCGTCGTCCTCCGCCTCGTCTAAGCGTCGCTGGAGAGACGCGAGAACGCCCTCGAACGGACGGTCGACGCGCCGCCACGGGAGGACGAGATCGTCCTTGAAGCCGTGCATGAGACCGTTGCGGAACTTCGCCGGCAGCTTCTCGTATGGCGTCGAGAGCTTCACCTTGTACTGCTTCGCGATGTGGGCAAGGAGCTCCTTGTGGTAGAGAATGTTCATCTGGCCCATCCGCCGCCAGGGGTGGATCGCCTCTTCGAGCGGAAGCGACTTGTCGGGCACGACGAGGTCTTCGTCAAAGTAGTAGAGCTGCCCGAGGCCAGCGCAGGTAGGGCAGGCGCCGAAGGGAGAGTTGAACGAAAAGGAACGCGCCTTCAGCTCGTCGAAGGAAATGCCGCAGTCGGGGCAGGCGTTCAATTCGGAATAGGTGGTCTGGCGCTCCGCGTCTCTCGCCTTCGGCTCTTTCCGCTCCGCGCCAGACAAGATTTCTGATTCGCGCTCCCCGCCTCTCGCCTTCGGCTCTGCAGAATCGAGCCGCTCCACGGTCATTATCCCCTTGCCGGTCTTGAGCGCCAGCTCGACGGAATCCGTCAGCCGCGTACGAAAAGCGGCGTCGGGTTCGGCGGGAATCACCAAGCGGTCTATGACGACGTCGATGTTGTGGGCCTTCTTCTTGTCAAGTTCGGGAAGTTCGTCAATCGGGTATGTAGTGCCGTCGATCCTGACGCGCGCGAAGCCGTTTCGCTTCACTGCCGCAAGCGGTTCTTCATGCCGCCCCTTCTTGCCTTTCACAAGCGGCGCATAAATTATGATCTTTCCCCCTGACTCCTGACTCCTGACTCCTGACCCCTTACTCCCAAGAATCGACTCGACGATCTGCTCCGCCGACTGCTTCACTACCGGCTTGCCGCACTTCGGGCAGTGCGCGACGGCGATCGATCCGTAGAGGATTCTCAAGTAGTCGTGGATCTCGGTCACGGTCGCGACAATCGAGCGCGGGTTGCCGCTTGTCGTGCGCTGCTCGATGGAGATCGCCGGCGAGAGCCCCTCTATCTTCTCGACATCGGGCTTCTGCATCCTGTCGAGGAACTGCCGTGCATACGCAGAAAGCGACTCGACATAGCGGCGCTGCCCTTCAGCGTAAAGCGTGTCGAACGCTAGCGACGACTTGCCGCTTCCCGAAAGCCCCGTAACAACCGTGAGAGAGTTGCGGGGGATCGTGACGTCGATCCCCCGCAGGTTGTGGACCCGGGCGTTTTTAATCGTAATGTCCACTACAGGTTCTTCAGGTCCAGCGCGAGCAGGAACTCGGGGTTGGACTGCGTCTTCTTGAGGGAATTCAGAACCGACTTCATCGCGCTCTCGGGACCGGCGTCTGAGAGGATGCGACGCATGCCCCACGTCTTCTCGAGCTCCATCGGGTCAAGCAGCAGGTCTTCCTTGCGCGTCCCGGACTTGTCGATGTCGATCGCGGGATATATGCGCTTGTCCGCAAGGCCGCGGTCAAGGACAATCTCCATGTTGCCCGTTCCCTTGAACTCCTCGAAGATAACCTCGTCCATCCTCGAGCCCGTGTCGACAAGGCCTGTCGCAATGATCGTGAGCGAGCCGCCGCCCTCGATGTTGCGCGCCGCGCCGAAGAAGCGCTTCGGACGGTGCATCGCGAGCGCGTCAACACCGCCCGTCAGGATCTTGCCGGAGTGCGGCTGCACCGTGTTGTAGGCGCGGGCCATGCGCGTAAGCGAGTCCATGAGGATGATGACGTCGCGCCCGTTCTCCACCTGGCGCTTCGACATCTCAAGCACCATCTCGGTGACGTTCACGTGGTGCTGCGGCTCCTCGTCGAACGTCGAGGAGAGAACCATCGCCTTGGTGTTGCGCTGCATGTCCGTCACTTCCTCGGGGCGCTCGTCGATGAGGAGGATTATGAGCATCGCCTCGGGGTAGTTCTTCGAGATGGCGTTGGCCATCTTCTGGAGGAGAACCGTCTTGCCGACGCGCGGCGGCGCGATGATGAGACCGCGCTGGCCAAAGCCAATCGGCGTGAAGAGGTCCACGACGCGCGTCGAGAACTCCTTTGGATCGGTCTCGAGGATGATGCGCCTCGTCGGGAACGTCGCCGTGAGGTTCTCGAAGTGGATGACGCGCGCTGCGACGGACGGCTCCTTCCCGTTCACGGTCGCAACGTTGCCGAGGCAGAAGAACCGGTCGCGGTCGCGAGGGTCGCGGATCGGCCCCTCGACGATGTCGCCGGTTCTGAGCGCATGGCGGCGGATCTGCTGCTGGGTGACGAAGACGTCCTCCGGGCACGCGAGGAAGTTGTTCTTCGCGGAGCGCAGGAAGCCGTGACCCTCGCGAACAATCTCAAGGCAGCCCGAGGCGAGCACCGCGCCGCCGTCGGCGAGATACCTGCGGATAGCGGCGAAGATAAGTTCGTGCTTGCGGTAGGTGCCGAGTTCCTCGGGGTCTGCCCCGGGCATCATGCGCTCGACGATCTGCGGCGCGGGCCAGGTCTGGATGTCGGCAAGCCGGTACTCGGGGAGATCGGGATTCCGGTTGGGGTTCGCCGGGGTCTCCGGCTCCTGGGCATGCGGCTCCGTCGGGAGCGGGGCGTTGAGAAGCGGATTCACGCTCTCTTCGCCGTTCGCGCCGCGAATGGGGGAGTTGTTCGGCTTCGGGCCGCGGCCAAAATTCTTGCCTCCGCGGTTGCGGAACCGTTTTTTCTGGCCATTGTTGGCCCCTCCGTTGCCGCCCTGCTGCTGGGGCTGGTTCTGCTGAGGCTTCGGCGCGGCCGCCTTGGTGACGGCGCCCGCAAATACATCGAGTTCTTCTGCCATAATCTTATCTGTCTTTTTCAGCCGTGTAGATCGTGTAGGGCGTTTCTGCATGTTCTACACGTTCTACATGGTTAATCATTCGGTAGTTTTGGCTGCATTTGTTTCTGCATTACAAACTTGAGGAACGCGGCCGCTTGCACTTTGAGCTCCTCGGCTGTTCCGTCGTTATGGATGACATAGTGCGAACGCTTGGCCTTATCCTCGACCGGCATCTGCGCTGCAAGACGGGCTTCTGCTTCCGCGCGCGTCATCCCCCTCGTCGTCATCATCCGTTCGATCTGCTTTTCCCGGGATGAGACAACGCAGCATATTATATCAAAATTTTTCTCCCAGTGTGCTTCGAAAAGGAGGGGGATGACTGCGACACGAACAGGACCACCGAGACCACCGGGACTATCGAGACAGGCGATAGTCCCGTTCGTCCTGTCTGTCCCGGTGGTCCCGTCTGTCACGTTCGTCCCGTCAAACCACTCGTCGATTCTCGCCTTCACGATCGGGTGGATCTTCGCCTCAAGTGCGCGGCGCTTCTCCGGGTCGGAAAACACTTCGGCGGCGATGCGGCGGCGCTCCTCGGGATCGGGAAGGATTTCGTGCACGACATCGTCGGCATCAAGCGTCTCGACGCCGAGTTCGTTCAAGAACTTGGAGAGGAGGGATTTCCCGCAGGCAATCCCCCCAGTCAGCGCTATCTTGGAACTTTTCAGTTTGCCTCTGCTTCGGGCGCTTCCTTCACGTCAGCGGCACCGGCGGACTGCTCGGTGAGCTCGAAGCCGTCGTTGTGCATCTCGCGGCCACGGCCGTCGACGATGCGGGTCGTGACGAAGATGAGGAGGTTGCGCTTCGAGGTCTGCTCGGAGTGGCTGCGGAAGAGACGCCCGATGAACGGAATATCGCCGAGGAACGGGATCTTGTCGTCCATCGCCGGGCGGGCCTCGGTGATGAGGCCGCCCATGACGATCGTGGCGCCGGGATACACGCTGACCTTCGAGTCGACGGAGCGGACGTGGAAGAACGGCTGCTCCATCGGGGCGTCATAGTAGGTCATGTTGTCGTTGCCGGTGGCCGTGAGATTGTCGAGCGCCCTTGTGGCCGAATTGACGGCGGTGTTGGCAAAGTCGGCCTTCATTGCATCGCTAATGCCGGTACCAAGCGTCGTAAGCACATCGGAAAGACCCGTCAGGATGTCGCCGATGCCCATGAAGTTCTGCATCTGCGAAGAATTCCCGGTGAACGGAATCTTCATGCCGTAGTTCTTCCACGTCGGCTCGTCGACGACCTGGGTGTTGAGCTCGAGGTCGACTACGTTGCCGTCGTCGGTCAAGGTCGGGGTGACCTGGAGAATGACGCCGACTTCGCGCATCGTGAAGCTCTGCGGCTCGACGACCGCGAGAATCGCGGACTGCGAACCGCCGCCGTAGCCGCCGCCGCTGCTGGACGAGCTCGACTGGAGCTGGACGTCGTAGTCGGTCGGGTAGATGTACTCGGTGACGACCTTCATTACGGCTTCTTCGCCAGGACGCGTCAGCACCTTCGGCGCAGAAAGGAGGTCGGTGTCGCTGCGCTGCGAAAGCATGTGGAGAATCATCGAGAGATCGGCCGAACCGAGGAAGGCGTTAAGCCTCATGAACTGGTCGTTCGTCGACTTCGACTCTCCCGAGATGTGGTTGCTGAGCGTAGAGAGGTAACGCTGGCCGGTAGAATAGTCCTCGCCGAACGCGTTGATGCCCACATTGCGGCTGCTGCGGTTCTGCCAGGGATTCCTGTTCGCAGCGCTCCAATGCTTCCACGATGTAGCACCGACGCCGCCGGGAACGGCAAGAGGCTCCCTCGTCAGCACCGTCGTAGAAGAGGAGGATGCAGAGGTGTTGCCCGTAAGGGGATCGGTGGGGTTGCCGCCGCTGGGGTCGATGCCGCCCGAAGTGCTCGTCGAAGTCCCGCCAGAGGTCGAAGAGGAGTACTTCCAGTACTGGGGCTTCTCGCTCCCCGACGGCCAGCGCGTGCCGGCCTCGGAGCTGAACCCGCCGTCACGTATGCCAAGGGCCCGCGCGAGATGCCTGTTGAGGCCGAGCGTGTAGTCGCTGTTGAGAATCCACTCGAAGCCGAGAGAGTTGAGGTCGTCCTGGCAGACCTCTATGAACCTCGTCTCTATCTCGACGAGCGTGACCTGCTGGTTGAGCTGTGCGAGGACATTCTCGAACTCAGCGAGGTTTTCCTGGGTGTTCTTGACGAAGAGCCGTCCGACGGTCTTCACGTAGAAGATGGAGCTGCCCTCGGGCCACTTGACGCCGAGAAGCGAGAAGAACTCCTTCCAGTCCCTCTGCTCGTTCTCCTCGCCTTCGTCAGCCGAACGGTTCGAACCTCCGCCGAAACCAGTCGAAGACTTCATGGACTTGATGTCCTCGGTCGCGCTGCCCATCTTCTCGGTGAAGGAGGAGAGCACCGGGAACGAGCGCGTGACGAGCTCTTCGACCGACATGTCCTTGTGCATGACCATGACAATCGGCCCCTGCACGGTAAACTTGTATTCAACAGACTCGCAGACGAGCTTCAACGCATCGTAGAACGTGATGTCGCTCGCCGTGATCATCGGGATGACCGGCACGCCAAGCGGCCCGCCGGCATTCGCCGCATCGTCGGAACCAGTGTCGGAGAAGTCGTCGGCGTCTTCGCTCGGCGTGGCGGAAGCCTGCATGCGGACAGCCTCGGGCGTCTTGAGGACGAAGTTGAAGCCGCGCTGCTCAAGCGGAATCTCGGGACGGTCGAAATCCTTCGACGCGCCGCGGAAATACTCGACGGCGTCAATGATAGTCGCCGGCGGCTTGAACGAGATCGCCGGGAGGCGCATCTCCTTCATGCGCTGGATGATCGACTGCTCGATCGTGCGCTCGCCGTTCTTGGGGTCGGGCTTTGCCTTGACTGTGGCGCCCTTCTTCTCGTCGCGGTCCTTTGCATCGGTGGCGTAGGGAGGACGCCACGCCCTGTCGACGTCGGCTATCCACTTTTCGCGGGCCACATCACGCTCCTGCTTCAGGATGACGTCGCTCTTGCGGACGATGGAGTCCCTGAGGCGGATCGCCTCCTGGTTGTAGGGATCCTTGACGAGCACCAGTTCGCACTCGTCGAGCGCGAGGTCGAGCTCGCGCTGCGCAAGAAGCTGCCTCGCGCGCTTCAGATGGCGGCGCTCCGTCTCGCGGCGCTGCTTGTAGTCGGCCTCATTGCGGCGATGCAGAATCTCGCTCACATCAGTCTTGTTCGCATCGGGATCCTCGGCGTTGAGCCACGCCTCGAGCTGGCGACGGGCCTTCGGATGGCGAAGGTCGACGGCCTTCTCCATATACTTGATCGCGCGGGCGCGGCGGCCGGTGCGCTCTTCCTCGAGCGCGGCCCTGTAGAGACCCTCGGCGATACCCTCGGTGCACTCGCTCTTGTAGCGCATCGCAGTGGGACTGTCGTTGAGAAGCTTGACCGCAATGCCGTAGTGACGGACAGCCTCGACATACTGTCCGCTCGCCATCGCGTCCTTCGCCTCGCGGATTTCACGCATGGCCTGGACGTCCAATGCCTCGCGACGCAGCTTTTCGGTCGTGAGAATCTCGTCGATGAGCTTGCCGTCCTTCCTGTTGGCAAGGGTAGGCGGATTATTGATGTCGGGAACGTCGTCGTTCGGCTCCTCATCAGGTTCCGGCAATGGATCCTTGTCCGACGGTTCTTTGGGGGCAGGTTCTTCGGCCGTAGGCGCCTCTGGCTTCGAATCGCTGTCTTCGGCGGCAAGCTCGTCAAGAAGATCAAGCGCATCATCAACCTTTTCCTCTGCCGCCGCAGGCTCCTCGGCTGCAGGCTCTTCGACCTTCTCCTCGGCCGCGGGCTCTTCGGCCGCGGGCTCTTCGGCCGCGGGCGCAGGCTCCTCGGCCGCGGGCGCAGGCTCTTCAGCCGCGGGCTCTTCGGCCGCAGGCGCAGGCTCTTCAGCCGCAGGCTCTTCAGCTGCAGGCTCTTCAGCAGCGGGCTCCTCGGCCGCAGGCTCTTCAGCCGCAGGCGCGGGCTCTTCAGCAGCGGGCTCCTCAGCTGCGGGCTCCTCGGCAGCAGGCTCCTCAGCCGCAGCCGCGGGCTCTTCAGCCGTAGGCTCCTCGGCCGCGGGCTCTTCAGCCGCGGGCTCTTCGGCCGCAGGCTCCTCGGCCTTCTCCTCGGCCGCGGGCGCAGCGGTCTCGGCCGCTGGGGATTCGCCCTCAAGATCGGCCAGAAGGTCGTCAAGGTCGTCCTGAGCATTCATGCTCTGTCCAATCGCAATGAAAGCGATGGTTGCCGTCAGCGCGACATATGTCCTGAGGTTCGTCATATCGAACTTGCTCCTAATGAGTTGCATTGCGTATTATATCCTAATTCTTTTTACTGTTCAAGGGTCTCGATCGTACGAATTTTCCCAAGCAACGCGTCTTCAAGGGCGACCTTCGCACCCTTTCCGACGCTTTTCACGTCCACAACTTTGTACTTGCTTCCATAAAGATCAATCGTATCGCCAACGGTCACGGAGAACGTCTTCGTCTCTCCGCGGCTGAACTCGAGCGTCGCCTTGACATCGACGGGCTTGCGTTTTTCGTCGAGCGCGAGGGGGATCTCCTTCCCGTCTTTCTTCCGTACAAGCGTCGCGGCGGAGACATCGACCGAGCGCTCGACGTTAGATCCCTTGATCTTGACTTTCTTCTCCTTCTGCTCGAACGACTTGGCGGTGAAGCCAGTGTCGCCAATCTCCCCGCCGACGAGCACGGAGTAGCGATAACCGTTCTTCCCGTAGTCGTTGCGGCGCTTCGGATCGAAGAACTCGAGCTTCATGCCGCTCGGGGTCTTCATGTACGAGCGCAGGTAGAACGGGAGCACCGTCTCCTTAAGCGGCAAAACAACCTTCAGCGAATCAAGGTAGTCGGGGTGCGAGTTCCTGTCGGACGGATCTGTCCCCGCCGCATATTCCTCGGCATTGGTGAAGCCATCGCCGTCCTTGTCCTCATTCGCATCGTTCCTGGTGGGATCGAGTCCGTACTTCTTCTCCCAGTCGTCCGGCAGTCCGTCTCCGTCGGCATCAACCACCGCCTTCTCCGGCTCGGCCTGAGTCTCGCCGCACAGCGGGCATACCTTCGTTCCGTCCTTTATGGGCTTCTTGCAGGCCTGGCAGAACACACGCTTCTCGGAGGCGAGGAAGTTGCCCGCGGCGTCGTCGATCTCGGCGAGGGTAGGCGGCTTGACCGCGAACTGAAGGGCGCGCTCATAAGGCGTCATGTCCACCGGCTTGACGCCTGTACCGGCCTTCTTCGCGGACTTGAGGCGGCTGACGACCACCGCCGCGTTTTCGTCCGGATCGCCGCCGCCCGTCATTACGAAGAGCGCCACGCCCGCGACAAGCGCAACGACTCCCGCCGCCGCGACGAGCCAATCCCAGTGTGCGGCGAAAAACCCGCCTTCGGAATTCCTGGAGATCATTCTTCGCCCTCCTTCACATCCTTGTCGCCGTCGGCTTCTGGGGCCGGCTCGGCCTCGCCTGCGGCCGCCTTCGCAGCCGACCCGAAATCATATGTTGCGATGCTTGCGCGGACGAGGAACGGATCCTCCTTCGCAGGATCGTTGACAATGCCCTTGTCCGCATCCGCGGCGCCCTCCTGCTCGGCGGCATCGGCCCCGAACTCCGCCTCGGCCGCGCCGCGGCGCCTCCGCCGCGGACGAGAGGACTGCTGCTCGGCAACTGCACCCCTCTTGTCTCCCTCGCCGAGGGCCTTGCCGATTGTATCCCCCTCTCTGGAGAAATCAAGCGCCTCGACGACAATGAACCGCTCGCATGTCGCAAGGGCGTTGACCGCCTTTACAAGGGCCGCCGGCCTGGTGCGGAATTCGACCACGTACTTCTCCTCGGTGTAGACGGGCTTCTCCTCCTCGGCGCCTTTTTTCTTGCGCTTCTTGGACTTCTTGGCGTCCTTCGGCTCGGCCGCAGCCTGCGGCTGCTTCGCGATGCCCGGCTCGATGCGGACAAGCTCGACGATTCCACAAGCCTGCAACGTCTCCACCAGCGTGCGGATGTCGGCCCACTGGCGCTGGAGCTGCGGAAGCTTCTCCTTTTCGGGCAGCTTGTCGCCCGTCACGAAGTCTGGGAATCCAAACGAGAAGTCGGGCTTCACGATCTTGCCGCCTACACCCCCGGGAAGTTCCGAGAGCGCACGCGCCTCGTCTACAAGCTTCTGCTTGAATGCGGCCTCGTTGACGTCGGCGGCGATCACCCGGTCTCCGGCAGCCACCGTGGAGACTGCGGCCTCGGTCCAGCCGGCAAGCGCGTCGCGGTTTTTGTTTACGGCGGCGACGCTGGCGGGATCGGGGCTTATCGCGGCCCCGAGAAGCGCCCTCACCGCGGCGGCGTTGCTTTCGGAACTCTCCGCGGCCTCGGACTTCGCGGAATAGGCGTCGAACGCGAGATACCCGAGCACGGCCGAGACGACAAGCGAAACGCCGCCTATCGAAAGCATCACTATCTGGTTCTTTGAGATGTTCATCGCGATTCTTCCTTCCCGAACTTGACGACGACGACGATCTGCTTCAGCGCGGCGTCCTTGCCAACGTCTGTCATCGACTCGATCTTGACGGAATTCGGGTCGACGATGGGCGACCCCTTTATTCTCGCCTCCAGGATCTGGGCGGCCGTGGAGCCGCCCGTCTTCGTGCGCGAGACGAGCGTCTTGAGGTCGTCGGCCCAGCCGCGCACGGTGATGCGGTCACCCTCCCACTTCTCGATCCACATTTCGTTCCCGAGCGCCGTGCGGATGGCCATGAGCTTGCCGACCGACAGGTTGCGCTTCACGAGGAGCGTCTTGAACACGTCCGCCTTGGCGGCTTCGCGCTCCTCCACGGCGACGGCATCCTTGACCTTCGACTCCACCGAGCGCAGCCGCGACGCCTCGGCCGACACCGCGGAGTTTTCCGCCTCGGCCATTGTTGCGGAGCGCCGAGCCGCAAGCATCACGAGCGCTAAGGCCGCGATGAACGCGACTGCGCCGATCGCCACGAACGGGATCCTCGCCACGTCCGCGCGCTCTTTGAGGAGCGACGGCGGAAGGAGGTTTATCGAGAACGTCGCAAGCCCCGCCATGTGGACGGCGAGACCGACCACCGCCGGAAGAAGCGTTCCGTCCGATTCAAGCGCCTCAGTGTCGATCTTGGGGCCCGTGCCGACAACCGCGAAGGGATTCACGTATTCCACCTCGAGCTGCAGGCTCTCGGAGAAGAAGCGGTCGAGCTGCGGGAGGAGCGCCGTACCGCCAGTGATGTAGAGCTTGACGGGGACGCTGCCGCCCTGCTGCGAGCGGTAGAAGTTGATTGAACGCGACACTTCGGCGTGGAGGCGCGTCATCACGGCGCGGCACACCTTGGAGACGCGGTCGCGCGTCTCGTCTTCATCCTCCACGACGCCGCCGAGCGCGACATACGCCGCCTCGCGCTTGTACGCCTCGGCCTCTTCGGCCGTGCAGCCGAGCGCGGAGGCAATCTCCTTGGTAATCGTGTTGCCGGCGACCGGTATCGAACGGTTGTAGAGCTTGTCGCCGTCGGCAATCACGAGCGACGTCGTCTTGGAGCCGATGTCGAGAAGGACGCAGCACTCGTCTTCGGCCGCGCCAGCGTAGCGCAGCACGTTGGTGATGGCGATCGGGGCGACGTCGACGAGCTCGGGGGTGAAACCCGCGCCGCGCACCGCGGCCGCGATGTCCTCGACCTGGTCGGTCTTCGCGGCGACGATCATGACGTTCTTCTCGCCGTTCTCGTTGTCGCCGAGGACCTGGCGGTCGCAGATCATCTCGTCGATCGGGAACGGGATGTTCTGCTCGATCTCGAAACGGATCATCTGGTCAAACTTCTCGGCACCGCCCGCCGCCGCGATGGACGCAAAGCGGGGGAACACCATCTGCCCGGAAATCGAGATGGCGACTGGGCCTGGCTTGATGCCTTTCTCCCGGACGATGTCGAGAAGCGCCGGGGAAAGCAGCGCGCCCGCGTTGCCCGCGTCAAGCGGAGCGGCAAGGGCGGCAATGCCGTAGTTCACGAGCGTGAGCCCGCCTTTGCCGCCTTCGAACTCGGCGAGCTTTACCGCAGAAGCGCCGATGTCGAGTGTTAGGTATCTTTTTGCCATAGCAATCCCTTACTGCGCGACCTGTTCATAGTCGTTGGGGTTCACAAGCGCCCAAATCGTCTTGGAGCGGTCCATGAGACCCTGGCGGCGCTCGATCAGCGGCTTGCCGTCGCCGGCCTGCTTGTTCATGATCTCCTGATTCTCCCACCACTTCGTATGCCTGGCGATGCCGTTGATCTCGCTCTCGCTGTCGCCCTGCAGTATCTCGCCCTTTGCGTTGGTGATGACGAGGCCGATGGCTTTTGCCTCGCCGAAGCGCTCAAGGTAGGACGGGTGCAGGCACACGGAAGCCGCGTGCGAACCCTGCGGGATGTTCTGGTAGGTCGTGGAGGTCGTGAAATAGGAGTAAGGGGCAAGGCCTTCCTTGTTGCCCTTGTTCTCTGTCGCGGACTTCGTCTCGAGAAGGACGTGCCACGTGAACGTGAGCTGGTCCTGCCACTTCACGAAGGTCGTGTACTTCGCCTCAAGGACTATCCAGCTCCTCGGCTTCGTGTAGCACTTGCCCACGATCGAGCCACCCTGGAGCGATGGCGCCGGAAGCGTGGACTGGCGGCCGAGTTTCGGGAACTGGTCGAGCATGATCTTGGCCTCCTTGCCAGTCGTGGGGGCATCATCGTCGGGAGCGACAACCGGCTTCCTCTTCGGTGCCGCCAATGCCACCGCTGCAGCAAGCGCGACAGTCGTCATCATCACGATCTTCTTGTTCATTTTTTCTTCCTCTCGTTATTTTGTAACCACGGAATACACGAAACACACTGAAAGACTACCACTTGGTACTCTCCCCTTTCGTGTATTTAGTGTATTTCGTGGTTAACATGATTTTCGTAAATCACAATACTTTCATCTTCGGCAAGTCCTGGATGTCCACGAGCCCGACCACCCGGCCGGACCTGTCGCACACCGGCAGGTCGTCGATGCACTTCTTTTCGAATATCTTGAGAAGCTCCGCGGCATACGCGTCGTCGTAGACGAAGAGCGGCTTCGGAGTCATATAACGGGTTATGGGTGCAACCATGGGGTCCCCCTCATGTTGCCTCCGCTCGCTCATCACGCGGCGGAAGTCGCCGTCGGTGAAGATTCCGATGAGCATCCCCTTCGCATCCACCACGACCGCGCTCCCGCCCTGCGCTTTGGTCATCGCCATCAGCGAATCAAGAACCGTCGCCTCGGGCCCGATTGTCGCGAGATGCTCGCCCGTGCGCATGACGTCGGTCACCTTCATGACGAGCGCGCGGCCGATAGCGCCCGCCGGATGGTTCATCGCATAGTCCTCGACCGGGAACTTCTGTGCGTCGATCAGCACCATCGCGAGCGCGTCGCCCATCGCCATGGTCGCGGTAGTCGAGTTCGTCGGCGCCATGCCGAACGGGCACGCCTCCTTGCCGCACGGAATCTCGATATGGATGTCGCTCATCTGCGCAAGCGTCGAATCGGGGCGGCCAGTCATCGAGATGACCTTTAGCCCGTGGCGGCGGATCGCGGGTATCAGGTTGTTCACCTCCGCCGACTCGCCGGAGAAGCTAAGCGCGATAAGGACATCCTTCGCAGAAACCATGCCGAGGTCGCCGTGCATCGCCTGCACCGGGTTGAGGACGATGGAGCGCGTGCCGGTCGACGAGAAGATTGCGCTCATCTTCTCGGCGATGTGCAGGTTCTTGCCGACGCCGGAGACGACTACAATACCGCCGTCTGAAACAGTTTCGAGAATGAGCCGAACCGCCTTGACAAAAGATGCGCCGAGAGAGTCGCGGGTCTTCTCGAGACCCTCGATCTCAACTGCGAAGACTTGCTTCGCGCGCTCAATCATCTTGTTGTCTGTCACGGTTTAAAGTTTAAAGTTTAAAGTGTAAAGTGTAAAGTTGTAGAATTTTAAGATTCTTTCACTTTCAACTTTTCACTTTCAACTTTCAACTCCTTTTATTTGGTTGTCGACTGAAGCAATGTTACACAGATAGTTCCAACGATGTCCTCGGCGGAGCAGCCGCGCGAAAGGTCGTTCATCGCCTTCGCGAGACCCTGGAGGTTCGGCCCGATGGCGTCTGCACCGCCGATCCTCTGCGCGATCTTGTAGCCGATGTTGCCGGCGTTGAGGTCGGGGAAGATGAAGACGTTCGCATCGCCCTGCACGGCGCCGTTCGGGTTCTTCTGCCTGCCGGTCGCGGGAACGATCGCGGCGTCGAACTGCATCTCGCCGTCCATCTTGATGCCGGCTTCCGCGAAGCGGGGCTTCGCGAGCTCGACGGCCTTCTGGACCTTCTCGACGAGCGGCCCCCCCGCGGAGCCCTTCGTGGAGAACGAGAGATACGCGACGCGCGGCTCCTTGCCGGTGAGGTCGCGGTACGTCTGCGCCGTCGCGAGGCCGATGTCGACGAGCTGTTCTGCCGTCGGGTCGGGAATCACCGCGCAGTCGCCGAACGCGAGCACTTCGTCGCCCGACGCCGTCGGGGTCTTGAGGTCGAGGATGAAGCAGCTCGACGCCGTCTTGACACCCTTCTGCGTGCCGAGCGTGTGGAAGGCCGCGCGGAGCATGTCGCCGGTGGAGGCAATCGAACCTGCGACAAGGCCGTTGACGCGGCCGAGCTTCACCATCATGCCGCCGAAGTAGATGCGCTTCGTGCGGAGAGTCTTCTGCGCGCCAGCGAGGTCGATGATCTTCTGCTTCTCGGCCGGCTTCTTCGACTCCTTGGCGTTCCACGCCTCGAGATACGCGGCTTCGAGTTCCGCGTCGCCTTGCGTGTAGTCGATCGTCTTGATGCCGCGGTCGGCGAGCTTGAGCCCGGCCTTCGCCTCGGCGTCGGCGATTTCCGCAGGAGTGCCAAGGACGATCGGCGTCGCGATCTTGCGGTCGACGCAAGCGCACGCGGCGGTTATGACTCTGGGGTCCATTCCCTCGGGCAGAACGACCGTTCCGTTCAGCTTCGAGGCCTTTTCAATTATGTTCTTGATTGCGTTCATTTTCCCAATACCTTTACTGTGTCACGGGCGATCATGAGCTCTTCGTTCGTCGGGATGACGACGACGGGGATCTTCGAGCCCTTCGCGCTGATGACCTTGACCTCGCCGCGGACCTGGTTGGCCTTCTTGTCGAGCTTGATGCCAAGCGCGCCAAGGCGGTTGATGATCCTCTCGCGGACCTCCTTGGAGTTCTCGCCGATGCCGCCCGTCATGATGATCGCGTCTGCACCGCCGATGACGGTGTTGTACGCGCCGATGTAGAGCGCGACGCGGTAGGCAAGCATCTCGAGCGCGAGCTCGGCCTGCTTGTCGCCCTTGTCGGCCTTCGAGCAGATGTCGCGGCAGTCGCTCGACCCGGCGAGCGCGAGAAGCCCAGACTTCTTGTTGAGCAAGGTGTCCATCTCGGCCGGGGTCTTCTTCTCGGCCTCCATGATGGAGAGGACCGCCGCAGCGTCGATGTCACCGCAGCGAGTGCCCATCACCATGCCGGCGAGGGGCGTGAGACCCATCGACGTGTCGACGACTCCGCCGTTCTTGATCGCGGCGAGTGACGAGCCGTTCCCGAGATGGCAGGTGACGAGGTTGACTTTGGAGAGGGGCTTTTTGAGGAACTTCGCCGCGGCCTGCGTGATGAACTTGTGCGAGGTGCCGTGGAAGCCGTACTTGCGGATCCCCATCTTCTTGTAGTACTTCGGATCGATCGCGTACATTCCCGCGCAGTCGGGCATCGTCGCGATGTGGAAGGCCGTGTCGAAGACGCCGACGTTCGGGACGCCCTTGAAGATCTTCTCGCACGCCTCGACGCCGCCGAGGTTCGCCGGCATGTGGAGAGGCCCGAACTTGACGAGCTTCTTCGCCTTCGCCATGTTCGCCTTGTTCATGAGCGCGGAGTCCTTGAAGACCTCGCCGCCGTGGAGAATGCGGTGTCCGATTGCGTCAATGCCCTTCGCCATGTCGCCGAGATCCGCGAGGACCTTGGCGAGCGCGGCCGCGTGGTCCTTGGGACCGCCGCAGCCGATGCGTTCGACGAGACCCTTCGCGAGACGGGTTTCCGTCTTCATGTCGAAGAGCTGGTACTTGAGCGAACTCGAGCCCGAGTTGATTACGAGTACTTTTCTGATTGCCTTTTTCATGTGTTTTCCTGATCCGTCATTCTCCGTTATTTGTCAAGCGTGGCCTTGAAGAACCCGCTCGAGAGGTCGACGTCCGACGCGAGGTCGAACTCGTAGGTCTTCGTCTCCTTGCCGATTTCGACCTTCTGGGTCTTGATGACCTTCCAGTCGCCGGACTCGAGCGAGTCGCGATGCCAAATCTTGCACGTCAGCGTGAGCGTGCCCGAGCCGGACGCGAATTCATAGATGTCGGACGTCGCGGCGACGGAGCCCGACTCCTTGCCGACCGTCTCGGTTGTGATCGACACCTTGCCCGTGTCGCGGTCAAGGTCGATCGCCGTGATCGCCACCGCAGTCGGCTCGGCTGTCGCGTCGCTCTTCGCGTTGTTCAGCGCCGAATTGACCTGAGCGTCCGTGCCGGTCGCGTCGACGCCCAGGAGGAGCGCGGCGATGCGCGGCGACTTGAGGTTCGTCATGGTCATGACCGCGAGGCCGGACGACAGGGCGCCCTTGGTCTCGATCGAGCCGGAGAGCTCCTTCTTCATCGCGAAGCCGCCAGCGTTCTGGTCGATCGACGCCGCGCCATAGGCGGTCAGGTTGCCCTTCTTCGCCCACTCCCACGCGTCAGGCAGGCTGTCGCGATCGGTGTCGCAGTCCTCGATGAAGACGGGGATGATCTCGTTCGTTCCGTAGCCCGGACCGACCGTGATGCTCTTCGGCGTGAAGATCGTGCCGAGCTTAAGGTCGCGCGTGCAGTAGCAGCCCCACGACTCCCAGTAGAAGCGGCGCGCCGCGGTATCGACCCAGAACGAGCGCTTGCCGTCGTTTTCGGTGTCGATGAACGCGCGGATGTAGTACGAACCCGGCTTCAGGCCGACGATAAGGGCGTTTTCGCTCTTTATCGCGTCTGTCGACGCGAGGCTTGCGGTGCTCTTGACGTATCCCTCGGCGACCGGCTCGCCCGAGAAGTCGGGCGTCTTGAACGCCTGGACGCGTATCGTTCCGGACGACGCCACCGCATTCGGCCCATAGTATCTGACGGCCACGCGCGCAGTCGCATAGTCGGTCGAGTTCGTGAGGACGTTCGCGAGGAACGTGCCGCCCTCGACCCAGGAGTCGGTCTTGAACTTCGCGTTGTACGTCGAGATCGACCACGTGTAAGTGCCGCCGTTCTTGAACTCGGCCGTGCCTCCCGGCACTATCGCGCCGACCCTGAGCGGAGGAGTCCAGCTGCAGACGCCGTCTGCGTCGTGAGGCGGCATGAGCTGGTAGTCGCTCGTCCAGGAGAAGCCGCTGCCGGTCACCCTGATGCGGAAGGCCGTGTACGTCGCGTCGACGCCGGTGCGCCAGGAGAAGGTCGGGGCGGGCGAGTTGATCACCGTCGGCCCGGGCACGGGGATCGGAACCGCGCGGTCCTTGAAGAACTTGCGCACGAGGAGCTTCACGAGCAGCGGGGCGCTGTTCGTGGAATCGCGCGGCTGGGTCTCGCCGTTCCCGATGTACACACCGTAGTAGACATTGGTGAACGAGTAGACCGCGCTGCCCGCGCCCCTCATCTGAGTGAAGGTCGCCTGCTGCGTCATGCCGGCGGCGGACGCATCCCAGTCGAGGTCGAAGGCATTGCGCTCGTCGGACAGGATGTCGGCCTCGGTCAGGACCTGGTGTCCGTCGGCCGTTAGGTCGAGAACGCGGTCGTAGAGCGTCGCCGCATACGTGGAGTTGAGCCTGTTCGTCGGATTGTCGACCGCGTAGCGCACGATCCTGACGCGGACGTTGTCGCTCTCCGGCGCAACGGCGGCGTTCGGCACCTCGCCCTTGTCGAGCGTGTAGACGTCGGCGGTACCCGCGACCTTCCACAGGGTCTCGCGGTCTGTGGCCTCGTCGCTGCCGCCTTCCTCGGTCGCCGCGGGCTGCGTTTCGTCGCCTGCAGAGGAGACGGTGCCCTTGACGAGGTTGTAGCGGGGCGCGACCGTCGTCGTGTCGGTCAGCTCGATCGTCGCCTTGCCGTAGTTCCAGCCGATGTCGACGTCGCGGACGAAGCCGTAGGGCTCGCCAGGCGTGTACATGCCGTTGCCGTCCAGGTCGTAGAACGCCTCGATCGTGTTGAGGCCCTGCTTGACGTGGCCGAGCGAGTTGTTGTCGGTGCTGCGGGCGTCGGCCTCGGAGAGGTAGTAGGTGTTGACGCTTCCTCCCGTTATGAGCTTCGACTGCCAGTTGACGCGCACGTAGCTCTTCTGGAGGTTGTAGACCGATATCCAGCCGGCGCCCTGCATCGTCTGCGAGATGTCGCCGTCGATCGCGAACCAGTCGGGGAACGCGGCGAAGTTGACCTTGAGCTCGCCCGTCGCGTAGTCGATCGTTCCGAAGGACTCGTCGGGGTAGCCCTGGCGGACGATATCGCCCGTCGAGAGGTCGTCGTTGCGCGGCTGGTCGATGATCGGGCCCTCCCAGATCGCCGTGACGGGGTCGCTCACGTAGCTCTGCAGCGTCTGGATGTTGAACAGTATCCAGGCGAGGTCCTTGAACTCGAACTTGATGCTGCCGGGAACGACGCTTCCGGGCGAGAGGTGGATGAGCATTTCGCGCATCGGGTTCATGCCGAAGTACTTGACTCCCGTGACGATGTTGGAGTTGCCGTTCTCGTAGAGACGCACGTCGCCTTCGCCGCCGAGCGTCCACACGGCGTCGGGAATGCCGACGCGCGACTGGTTGTGCCACGCCTTTGCAACGACAGGAATGTCGGCGACGTTCTGCTTGCCGTGGTAGGACACGGTGAGCTCGAGCGTCGGAACGGGATACTCGTTCATCTGGATCGCGTCGACGCTGAGCGAGGCGAGGACCGTCGGCTTGGTGCCGGCCTGGAACTCGGCGTAGTTCGTCCAGCCGTCGGCATCGGCGTCGATGTCGGGGTCGAACGCATAGGCCGACACGTTGTCGTTGTCGACGAGATGCTCGGACTCCCACTGGTCCTTGATCTGGTCGTGGTCGGTGAAGATCTCGCCGACATAGAGCTCCTTAATGCGGAAGAAGTAGTCGGAGACGTTCGGTGTCACGCTGTATGCGTTGTCGGGGGCGAAGCGGACCCACTTGCCGTCGCTCTTCAGGTTGAACACCTCGGACAGCATGTATTCGACGTAGTTGCCGAGACCGTCGCCGTCATCGTCGCCGCCTGCACCCTGCTCGACCGCGTAGATGTTCTGCCACCAGTCGAGAAGGCCGTCGCCGTCGATGTCGGAAGTCGAGGCGTACGTGCCGTCGACGCTGCCGTCAGGCTGCGCGCCGCGCGCGAGGTCGCGGAGATACGCCTCCCACGCGGGCATGTCGGCGTTGTTCCAGGTTATGGTGCTGGCCCAATCGCTCGGGTCGTTCTTGTCGAGACCGTTCACATCCTCCCACCAGTCGGGCAGGCCGTCGCCGTCGGTGTCGGATCCCGTCTGCTCCCAGAGGTCGGACGAGCCCTGGCCGTCCCACATGACGGGGCACGGCTTCGAATAGGCGCCGCCCATCGGAACGAGATCGGCAGTGCCGATGAAGTCGGAGCGCACCTCGAACTCGTAGCGGCAGACGAGATCCTCGAACGCGAGGTTCTCGGGATCCGTCGCGGCAATCTGGTTGAGCTTGAAGAGGCGCTGGTAGCGCTCCAGGAAGTAGTTGTAGAACGGATACGGCATCGCCGAGTTCTTGAGCGCATACTTCTGGAGTTCATGCTGCTCCGCAGTCGTGACGTAGCCGCCGAGCATGTCGGAGAAGATGAACGAGTCGACCACGCTGCCGTCCATGACCGGGAGGTGGTGGACGGTGTTCTCGATCCACGGCATGACGCCGTAGTCGGTGTAGACCTTGCTCTTCGTGGCGCAGGCGTCCCACCAGCCGAGGTTCTCGCTGAAGGCGGCGGGCCTGCTGACAAGCTGTCCGCGCACCGCCCTGTCGAAGCCCGACGGATTCAGCGCGACGTCGTCCTTGTTGAGCGAGCCGGGCAGCGTCGAGAAGTCGTAGAGCTGGACAAGCTCGGCCGTCAGGTTCTTGAGGCCGTCGTTGTCGTTCCGCGAGGAGTCCGCTTCGGGGCCCATCAGGTGCGTGTAGACCTCGAGCCTGTTCGTCGCCGCGTCGTCCATCGTCATGTGCCTGCGGTAGTTCGCGGCGATCTCGGTCTCGGTCCTCGCGCCGTCCCAGATGCGGACTTCGTCGATGTAGCCCTGGAACCACTCGCCGTCGTTCATGGCGTCGTAGGTGATGGAGCCCATGTTGAACGCCGCCGCACCGCCGTCGCCGGCCGGAAGCGGCCTGCCGCCGATGAAGAACGCGCCGGGAACCGCCTCGTAGGAGATCTGCGTGAAGGCGTTGGTGTACGTCGGATCCTGGATTATTGCGGTGACGCCGTTCGCGGGGATGAGCTGCGTCGGAGCGCTCGTCTTGGCCGCGCCGTTGACGTAGAGGACGAGCCGCTTGCCGTCGTACGTCATTGCGACGTGGGTCCACTCGTCGACCGGAACGACAGGTCCGATGACCGTCTGGCAGCTCTCGCTGTCCGCGCGCACCGACACCTTCGCGTCGTCGTTGTCGAACATGCCGTAGACCTTGCCCTCGTCGGTGAGGCCGATGCGGAAGTTCGTGCGGATCGCGGCCTCGTCCTTGTTGATGGCGTCGTAGCCGTAGAGCGAGCAGCGGTCGAGAATGACCTGTTCGCCGACCTTCTCGGGACGGATCCACGCCTCGGCGGTGAACTGCTTGAAGAAGTCTACCGTCGTCGAGCTCGGGACCTTGCCCGTGAAGATGTCGCGCATGAACGTGGCGCGCGACTGGACCCACGACCTGTCGCCGTCGAGGTAGAGCGCCTGGCGGCGCGCCGGGTCGGTGAAGTCGAGCGGGTCGGTCGGCGCGCGGAACGTCCTCACGATCTCGCGTCCGTCGCCCTTCCAGTCGTTGTCGGTATCGTAGCCCTCGTTCTCCTCGAACGAATACAGGAACTGGAACCCGCCGTAGCCGCCGTCGGGCGTCTGGGCCGAATACGGGTCGTCGAAGCCAATCAGGGTCGGCCAGAACGGCATGGCGTTGACCGGCGTGGTGTTCTGATAGTACTGGGCCGTATAGCTGGCGGGCGAACTCGTGTCGGTGAACCAGAGCGGCGTCGGGTCGGTGTGAGTCGTCATCGGGCTCGTCAGGTTCGCCGTGACGCGTTCGGAGTCGTTCCTAAGGCCGTCGCCGTCGGGATCGGCCTCGCCTGCGCCCATCGACCACGGATAGCGGAACGGATCAAGGGCCGCGGCGGCCTGGAGCGGCGTCGGATCGGCGATGCTGCCCGGCATGCCCATGAGCGCGACGATGCGGTTGAAGTCGGGATGGGTCCACTCGTTCCAGAACGCGTTGTAGAAGGCGGGCTGGCCCCAGGCAAGTGCAATTATGTCCTTGACCCCTGCCTCGGTCGAGCCGAGGAGCGGGTTGAGGCCGTGGAACATCTCGTAGTAGTCGTCCATGCCGTCGCCGTCAGTATCGGCGAGGCGAGGATCGGTCGAGACGTAGACGCCCGCAGGAGGCATCATGATGCTCGGCTGTATCACGGCGCAGGTGATCATGCGGTCCCAGTAGTGGATGGGCGACGCCATGTAGCCGTTCTTGCGCCAGCCGGCAGCGACCCAGGGCGTCGAGTACATGTAGTTGTAGCCGTCGCCGTAGTACTTTCTCGCGATGACTGTATTGCCGGGCACTACGTTCGTGATCACTTCGTAGACGAAATTGGTCATTTCGGCACCCGTGAACTCGTTGATGGTGACCGTGCTGTCAATGGCGTTGGTGACGATCGAGACCACAGCGCCGTCGCCCCAGTTCTCGATTGCCGTGAAGACGAACTGGTCTGCATCCTGCATCATCGGCGTGAAGGCCGGTGCCTCGTTGATGACGTGGTTGCTGAGAAGCGGCCCCATGGGATTCATCAGATCGTACTCGCCCTCGTCCATGTAACGGCCCATGAGCGGCGTCGTGATGTCGTCGTAGCGGAAATGGCGCACCTGCTGGACGAGATACTCCTGGTAGTTCTGGAGACCGTCATGGTCGAAGTCGACGTCGCGCACCGTGCCGAGAAGCGCGTCCGTGGAATTGCCGTTCATGAGCGGATCGGTAAAGCCGTCGCCGCCCCACGTCGCATCCATGCCGCCACAGATGTAGACGACATTGCTCGCGAGCGCGAAGTCTGCCGCATTGAGGCCGTCGGACGTGAACGTCGCCTCGGCGATATCGGGGTCGAAGTCGGGAGCCGGCCCCACGTACTTGCGCGACAAGGCGTCGACGGGGATGCCGGCGTACTGCATCTCCCACGGGTCCGGGAGACCGTCGATATCGGTATCTACCGTGCACGGGTTCATGCCGCCGCCGCGCACGCAGCAGGTGATGGAATCCTGCGGATCGCCGTAGATGAACGTCATGCCGGCCTTGGTGGGCGCAACAACATAGGCGACGCCGCCGTTATACCACGTTCCGCGCCACGCCATGCCCTCATAGCCGTCGAGGATTCCGTCGCCGTCGGTGTCGGGATTGTCCGGGTCGGTCGGGAAGAACTTGTTGAACCAGCCCTGCTGGAAGCCCTCTCCCGCCGGGTGGAGGCCGGGATGGTTGTTGTAGATCGAGGGGCAGTCCTTGTAGGCGTTGCACGAGTCGGTGCCGGCATATTCCGCAGTCCAGCCGAGCCCGTCGGGCGTGCCGTCGAGCTCCTCCTTGTCCCAAGGCTCGCCAAGGCCCTCGTTGCCGACAGCCGTCGGCCTGGACGGCGCCGCGTTCGGGTTGCGGCCCTTGTAGAGCTCCCAGCCGTCAGGCACGCCGTCGCCATCGGTGTCGGCGCCATGGCCCTTGACGGGGCTCTTCGTGCTGCCGGCCTCGGCGAACGCGTTCGCGAGATACTCGGATATGTTCGCGGTCGACGTGAGGTTCGCGGCAGTTTCCGAGTCGTACGATGTCGCGCTCTCCGTGTCGTTGGTCGGGTTCAGGATTGCCTCGATGTCCGTCTTCGCGTACACGACGTTGGGCTTCGTCGTGTAGTTGGCGAACGTCGCCCAGATGTCGTTCGGGTCGTATTTGCCGTCGTCATAGTACCTGATGCCGAAATCGTGGCGGTAGCGCATGACGAGGTATTCGTCGTAGTCCGTGTACGGATCGGTGTTGATCGCCGCGGTCGTCGAGTCAGTCGGCGCAAGGGCACTGTTGATCTGCGGATTCCAGCGGTCGGCCACATAGCCGTTGCTGTCCTTGTACCAGCCCGTGCGCGGATCAAAGCCGAAAGCCGCGTGCACCTGGTCGTGGATGAGAATGTGTCTGGTGTAGGTGAGTAGGGTGCCCTCGGGGATCACGTACGCGCCCCTTCTGAAGTCCGGGCTCTTGTGGTCAAGCATCGGGTAGCTCCAGTGCCAGACGGCGGGAATCGGAATTGGCGGAGCGTCGGTCTCGAGACCGTAGAGGTAGGGACGGCCATTGGCATCCAGCTTCTCAGGAGCGACCAGCGCGCTCGCGAGCGGGACGTCGCGAATCGTGATAGCGCCCTGGGACGTATAGCGCATTATCGTGTTGGTGCCGGCGTCGGGATCGTTCGCATCGACCGTATAGCGCCTATTGTTATCGTCGTCGAAGTAATAGTAGAGCGGATAGTTGTCGTCGCCGTTGGCGTCCTTTGGATTGACTGTCTGTATGTAGGGGCCTTTCTTTTCGTCGTCGTAGTACCTCGCCATGGCATACATCTCAATGTCCGTCGTCTCGTAATCGCGGTATTCGCGGAGTTCCTGGCCAAGGTCGAAGACGTATGTGGTGGGGGCGTTGGGGTCGGCGTTCGGTATCTCTGCGGCCATATAGCGCCTAAGGCTCAAGTACGCCATGAAGTCGCCGTCGGGGTTACCGACCTTCGAGCCGTTCAGCGGGTCGAGCGAGTGCATAACCTCCCAGCCGTCGCACATGTGGTCGCCGTCGGTATCCCAATGGCAGGGATTCGTGCCGATGAGAAGTTCCTCCAAGTCCGTGAGGCCGTCGCCGTCGAAGTCGGGGTTGAAGCCGTCCACGGTCATGTCGAGCTCGACGCACGGGTCGAAGCGCTCAAGGACTTCCTTGGCCGGAATCTCGATGCCGCGGACGATGTCGTTTGGGTTGAAGCGCTCGAATACGAACAGCTGGCCGTCCCTCTTCTTGCCGAGATCGGCACCCTTGCCGCCATTTCTCGCCGCCGGCGCCCAGACCTTGGCCTGGTACCAGAAGAAGTATTCCCAGCCGTCGGGCATGCCGTCGACATCCGTGTCTGCGAGTGTCGGATCCATGCGCGGATGGGTTCCCGAGTACGGCTCCGGGCTCCAGAAACCGAGGTCGAAGCCGTCGGCCTCGGTCCAATCGCGATTGTTCTTTTCCTTGAAAGCCGCCTTGTACGCCGCCTGCTCGGCGTCGCTGAAGCTCGGGTCGCTCAAGGTCAGGCTCGTTTCGTTGAGGCCGTGGTGGAAGCCGCGGATCTCAAGCCGGTTGTTGAGCGGATAGCCGATCGGCGCGTAGCTCGCGAGCTCCTTGTTCACGAGGTTGAGCTTGCCCTGCGCCTGCCACACGCCGGGGATGAAGTCCTCGTCCGGGTTTCCGTCGGCGAGATCGAGAAGGTCGCTGCCGATTGCGATGCTGCCGCCCGTGGCGGCATCGCCGGCAGTCGACAGAAGCCTCCCGCCGCGCCAGACCTTTATCGCGAACAGATCAGGCACGCCGTCGGCGTTGATGTCGCCGCAGTTGTCGGCTTCGAGCCATTCGCGCGAGAAGATCACCTCTACATAGCGGTCGGGATACGCTATTGCGTCCTTCTCCGCAAGCGGCATCACCACGTCCTCCTGCATCGCGGTATCCTTCCCCGTCTGCGGCTTTATCTTGAGCGAAGGAGTGAAGACCGTGCCCTCCCCGGCGGTATTCTGGACGAACGCATAGACGAAGCTGTCGTAGATGGTCGACCAGCTGTTCACGTAGGCATCGCCCGCCGAAGCGGCGAGAGTGCCTGTCTGGGTCGGGTATCCGCGGCGCTCGGCCAGGACGATGGTGTTCGTGTCGACTTCGCCGGCGCTGAGGCCGCGGGCGTAGACGTGGGCGGTGTTCGCCTGTACGGAATAGTCCCAGGTCTGCATGAACTTCACGATGTCGCCAAGTGCGCCGTCGGCCTCGGCCGTGCCGACGCCGAGACCGTCCGCCACCATGTACGAGCTCGCGACCTGGTCGGAAAGCGCGTCGCCGTTCGGTCCGTGCGGATAGACATAGAGCCTCTTGGACGCCTCGACGGTGAAGTGCCATTCGTAGAAGTTCGCGCCGCCGTCCTTGTCGTTGATCGAGAGCGTCACCGTCTTCTCGCCGGCCGTGGAGAACTTGGTCTTGTACGTGCCCCTCACGGCGTTGTTGGTGGTCATCGTCGAGCCGGGCTCGGAGGAGTTCCACGTCACGGTGAAGTTGTTTGTCTCGTCCATGCGGATGTTGTCGGCGACGTTCCACTCGATCGAAATCTCCTGGTTCTGCGTCAAGCTGACCGCGTTCGTCGACGCAAGACCCGTCGACGGGTTGTAGGAGATTCCGACGTTCGCCATGATAGACTTGAGCTTCGGATCCGGATAGTTGAACACCCCGAAGTCGTACGCGCCTTCAGTGTAGAACTCGTTCAGCGGCACGCCGTTGTCGTTCTTCGTCGTTGTGGTGACAACCGCATGGAGCGTGTACTGCGAATACGGAGTGCCGTCCATGCCGGAGATCTTGACGTTCGCCCTGTCGGCACCGCGCTTGAAATCGACGGTCACGTATTCATTGGTGTCCATCGCGAGTTCCGTGTCCGCAAGCATGAACGAGCCGAGGGTCGGGAGGTCCAGCGTTGCGCCTTCCGTCCGCGCGGTGCGCTCGAGCCACAGCTTGACGCTCAGCGGCCTTTCCGCCGGCGTGGAAAGGACGATGTCGAAGCTGCCCGACGTCTGACCTTCGTTGAAACCGTAGTTTCCGTCGGCATCGACAGTGGCGTTGACGGGAGCAATCGAGACGTTGGCTTTGTCTGCAACGGGAACGACGACCCTGTACTCGGGGCCCCAGTCGTCCTCCGCGAGACTCGACTCCCAATATCCGTTTTCGTCGCCATACGGGACATCGCCCGACCAGCTGACGATGTCGGCGCGTTCGACGCCGCTGTTGACAAGCGCCTCGATCATATCCTTGTCGAGCATCTGCACCGCGACCTCGTTGTCGCCGATCGAGGAGAACGTGAAGTTAGTCGTCGCGTAGCCGGTGCCGGCCGAACCGACGGTTATGCGCGTGTCGACCAGCATCCCGTTGGGATTGTAGAACGACCACTTGACGAGAAAGAGCCCGTTGGAGAACACTGCCGGGTCGTTCCCGCCGATCCATTCAATGAGCGTCTCGTTCGGCTGGACCGCGAGCCTGCGGTCTGCCGCCACGTCGTCTATGTCGATCCTGAGCGTGACGGCGTTGTCGGCCGGAATGGCCGCCGGAAGCGCCGCATTGTTCGTGACCGAATAGCCGCCGACCCTCATGCTCCTGCCCGGCTTGCCCTGCGGCGCGACGTTCTCGCAGACAATCGTAACGGGCACCGGCGTGTAGCGATCGACGATTTTCGCCGGATCGTACGTCTCCTCGCTGCAGAGGACGACCTGGAACTTCGGCTCGCAGTATCCGTCGAGCAGCGTTATGTCAAGCGTCTTGAAGCCGGCCGTTCCCGTTCCCGGGACGAGAACGCCGACTCCGGTCGCCTTGCCGTTCGCGCCGATGACCTGGGCGCCCGAGATGCAGTTCGTCGCGGCCTCGTTGAGCGGTTCGACGAACGCATACATGTCCTCTCCGTCGCGCTTCGAGAGCCCAATGGTCAGCTTCACCGTGTCGCCCTCGGCATAGGTAAGATCCGCGCGGTCTGGCGTCGCCGTGACGGTGCGCGGCAGACTGACCTCGGCGGAGACCGGTATGACGACCTTCTTGCCCTCAGGACCGGTGATCGTGATCTGGGACGCGAGATACGTGCCGGAGTTGGGATACTTTACGTCCTTGAGCGTGAGGTTGCCGTCCGAGTCCGGCACAAGCCCCGTCCACTCCATGGTCGAGGTCGATGTGTCGTCGTTGCGCTCCCATACGACGGAATAGTAGTTGGTGCCGGCGTACACGACCTCGCCGGATCCGTCGAGGTAGCGCATGTTGCGGCAAGAGTCGCTGACCTGAATCGCGATGTCCCTCGCCTTGCCCGCCGTAAACGCATACGCCTGGTTTGCAACGGGGTCGACGACGTTCGGCTCGGCGGCGTTGACATACAAAACGCCCGGAGTCTTGGTGACAAAGTACGCGGCGGCCGTGGCGGGCTCGACCGTTATCTGGAACTCTATGCCGGTTCCGCCATTGCGCACCGAGCCAGTCGTCGCGCCGAGCGGATAGACGTAGAGGAACTTCTCCACGTCCTCGTTCCTGGTGAACGTGACCGAGTTGGTCGCGAGCTGCCAGCCATTGCCGAGCCCCACAGCGGGAGCGGTCGCGATCACGTGGTTCGCGTAGACGTCGATGTTTGTCTCGCTTCCGGACTGACCGTTCTTGAGAACCGGCGTGAGCGTGACCGTCACATCCTCGGTGAACGGTTCGGAAAGCGTGATCGCCATCTCGACGGGGTAGTCGGCCTCCATGTACGCGTCGGTCGCGGTAGTCTCGGTCCAGCTGTTGCCGCCGAACGTGACGGAAACTGACGGTTTCATGGGCTCGCCAATCTTTATGTACCGCATGACCGTCTTCGAGACGAGCTCGCCCGCCGTACCGTACATGTTCGTCGGAGCGCTCGACATGTAGACCCATGCTCCGTCGTCCGCGACACCCGTGGCCTTTATGACGAACGACTTCTGCGTGTCGCCCGTGGAGATCGTCACCGGCAGTGCCTTGCGCTCCACGCCGTCGACGACGAACGTCTGCGTCGCGCCGACCGGCGTCAGCTTGTCGTCGTCCTCGGTCCACACCCACATCGTCGCGTAGCCGGACCCTTCGAAGATCGCGGCCGCGTCGACGACGATCGAGGGGTTGCCGTTCTTCGTGGGCGTCGAGGAGCCCTGGTGGATGATGCGCCATATATACGGGTCGGCGTCCGTGCCCGCAGTCGTCGTGTCGACGTAGTCGGAGTCGAAGTCTATCGTCTTTATGTAGACGCCCGCGCTGTCGAGAATGCCGTCGGGAGACGGGGTTCCGCTCTCGTCGGCGGAAGAGTCGGCCAGCGGATATCTCCCGATGACCGCGCTGCGCACCTCCGTATTGCAGAAACTGAATTTCGCGTCACGCTGGATGTCGTCTGGATCAGACGCGTCGACGGCATTGTAGAAGTGACTGTTGGCGCTTGGAAGCATGATGAGATACTCGTCTCCCTCCATGGCTTCTCGCATGTCCGTGTTCAGCAGCCTGAGCGGCTGCGCGAGGTCTCCGGGCTGCACCTGGTACTCGAAGATCACGTCGGTGAAGTATTTCTCCGACCCTCTGGAGTTCGCGCGCACCGGAAGACACGAGACCATCGTAGCGTAGCGAACCACGCCGCCCACCGAAAGCCCGAGCCTCGGGGCTGTCAGCCACGTGCTCTCGCCGGACGAAAGGCTGACGAACTCCCACGGATATGCCTTCTCTCGCTCGCCGAGATCGTCGTTGACGAGACGGATCCTGATGGACACGGTCTCGCCGATAAGATGCGGATTGCCCGGGTTGGGATAATGCTTCCCTCCGTTGAGCGTCGAGTATGGGAAGTCCTCCAGCACGTCTATCGAGATGATGTCGCCCGCACGGACGGCCGCGGCCGCGCCGAACAGGAATGCCATCACGAGCGTTTTTGCGGATGTCTTTACCATGTTCTTCATTTTCCACCTCTTCTTTGTTCTGAAATCTGTCGGCGGGCCTCTTCGCGGTCGCGCCTTAGACGTTCCTTGTTTGCGTTCCTTATCTCGTCCGAAAGCCGTTTCTCCTCGGCTTCAAGCTCTGCCCGTCGTGCGGGATCGGCAGTCCCTTCCCGAAGCTCCTCGACGACGGCCCTTCGGTCGGCGACGAGCGCATTGCGCGCCGCGTCCGCCTCCCTCGCCGCCGCCGCGCGCGCCTCGGCGTCACGATGCGAAGCGGAATCTCCGTCGCCGCATCCGGCGAAGAGAACTGCAAGGCACAGCATGGAAACGGTCTTACCAGTCACTGTTCGCCTCCCATGTCCTGTCCCACGTGTTTGTCGTCGAGAGCATGTCCGGGGCGCGCATGTACGCGCCGTGGCTCAGATCCCATTTGTACCCGTATCCCGAGCCGGGGAACTTCCACCATCCGTACCCGTACGCCGGAGACGCCTTAGTCATCGGATCCGAAACCTCGATCCGCGACGAGAACGGATGCGGTCCATCCGGAGCGCCGAAGCTGTTCGCATCGAACACGAAAGAGGCCATCGGCCAATAGCGGTCGCTGACATCGATTCCGTCGGCGCCTTCCGGCTTTATAAGCGACATCGTGACCTTGAACGTCTCGCTCGTCCAGTTCCTCGCGCCAACGACGTCGCTCTTCTCGCCGCCGAGCCCCTGCAGGCGGTTGGGCGTGCGCGACTTCGCGTTGTCGAGCTTGTTCGATATCATGAGCGTGACCGTCACGACGCGGTTCGTCAGCCGCTCCGGCCATTTCGCCGGCCTGTCGCGACGCACTTCGCCGACAACGGGAACCGTTGGCACGGAGGCGGACAGGTTCGCGAACTCGCCCATGCCGCCGCGGAGATCCCAATCGTCGCTCGTCGGATCGATGTCGAGCCAGTAGCGTTCCTTGAGCGGAAGCGGCTCGGGCCTGGAGCCCGCCGAAAGCCCCCGGAAGAAGCAGTTCGTCGAAATCTCGTCGCCCTCGAACTCCTTTCCGTTCGACATCCCGCCAAGCAGCCAGTTCATCACAGCCGGCGTATAGGGGTCGCTCGGGTCGAGGTTGCCGCGGCGAAGCACCTCCGCGTCGGGCATGGCCGACGCCGAGAGCGTCGCGCTGTTCCTTTCGTCCTCCCTGAAGGCGTATGTCCAGACGTTCGTGCGCGCGATACCAGCCGACCGCACCGCGGCGGACGCCACGTCGTTCGTGACGTCGCGCATGAGCGTACCGAGCTGGTGCCACGGCGCGGTCTCGAACACGAGATTGGTCGTCGTGCCCTGCGGAACGACGAGCGTCTTCGCGGTGACGCGGTCTTCGCCGTCGACGATCCAGACGAGGTCGCCGAGCGCGGAAAGCGACAGCCACACATTCGTACCGCTCGGAGCGAGGAACCATCCATCCGGGATGTTGCCGGCGCAGTTGCGCTTTCCCGGCGTCATGTCCATGATGTCGTTCCAGTCCGTCGCGGCCTGGCCTGCGTTCTGGAAGACGCCCGTGGACTTGACCGCCGCGTTCGTGTCGACGCCGACGAACTGCCAGTCGCCGCCGACGAGCGTCTCGAGCTGCGCCACGACATTCGTGCCGAGCTTGTTGTGCGAGTAGCGTCCCGAGCCGAGCCTGCCCTGCACGACAACCTGATGCTCAATGATCCCGGACGGCCTTATGAGCTGGAAGCCGTACGAGTCCGTCCCGCCGCACGGGCCCGCCTCGCGGGCCCACTCCGCGTCGGCGTCGGGATGCGCCGCATTCGCGCTCGTAAGCGTGAGGAACGCGAAGTTGGGATCGTCGCCCGTCGCCTCCTTGGTCGCGGGAACACCCGCGGTAAGTCCAAGGCTCGCAAGGAAATCCTGGTACCCCCACACGTCGTAGCGGTAGATGCGCCAGCCCGTCATGTCGTAGCCCGCCGGGAAGCAGAGCTCGATGAACTGGTTGGCGTTGTTGCCCTCGGAATCGGTGAAGTTGATCTCGTTGAACCACGCACGGCCCGGCGAAACCGTGTCGAGGACCGTAAACGGCGAGAACGCCGCGTCCTCGGCCTGGTTGGGGTCGTCGAAGCCCTGATACCATGCCGGCATCTGCCACTGCGTGGAGTTTATGGGCGTCGTGTGCGCATCGCCGCCCTTGTCCCAGTACTTCACGGTCAAATAGTACTGCACCATGCCGTACCCGAGATCGGGGTCGGCCTCGAACGGGCCGGCGAACGAAAGCGGGGTCGAGCTCTTCGAACGGAAGACGAGATTTGTCCCGTCCGCCGGCTCAAGAAGGATGTCGAGCACCGCGCCGTCGGCCTCCTTCCAGTTGGCGTAGCCCCACGGCTCGGCCTTCGGATAGAAGCTCAGGTACACCTCCGGCGTATGGTCCAGATCGACTTCGTCGCTCAGACCCGTCACCTCGACCTCGGCCTGGAAGCCGAACTGCTCGTTCAAGAGCGGCTGCTGGTCGCGCGAGGCGATGTTCGCTATGGCCGTGCCCTCCGAAAGGCCGAGGCGGAACGGCCTCGCGAAATCGAGCCTGAACCCGACCTCGGGCTTGACGCGCTCGCGAATGACGATCTCGTCGACAAGCACACGCACGGGGGAAGCCGGCAGCACCGCGGCAGAAGCGGGCTTCATGGTGTAGTCTGGCATGATATCCGGGACATTGGCGACGCCGAGGCGAATTGCCGCAAACCCCTGCTCGTCGGCGAGCTTCACCGTGTGGCGCGTATACGACGCCGAGTCGACCGGCACGTTCGTTATCGCCGTCCAGCTCTTGCCCTTCTGCATATCGCCGGCCTTCGCGCCCCAGACGGTTATGTAGCTCGTCTTGCCCGCTTCGTACGCCCGTGCGCGGAAGGCAATCTCGCCGACATTGCGGTTGTTGAAAGTCGGACTCTGTATGAACGGGTCGTTCATTGTGTAGTCGTTCGCATTGCCCGTCACGAGCGAACTGGTGGCGAGCGTGTTGTTGAGAACGCCGGCCGCGCCCTCCTTGGAGTCGTCGATCGCCGCATACCTGTTGCCCTGGCCGTCGTTCCAGCCGGTCGTGAGGAAGTTCCACCCCCACCACGAGTGCGAATCGAACTCCGGCTCGTCGTAGCAGTACACGTCATTTATCGTGAGAGCCGCCCAGTTCGGGTCGTACTCGCCGTGCGCATACGCCTCGCGCACCTTGTCCTGCCGAATCACGAGACGGAAGACGCCGTTCGACGGCGTGCGAAGGCCGTAGTAGTACGACTTCGTGCCGCTCCTCTCGGCGGCAGTAAACGTCCAGTTCGTGAGGGTCGTCCAGCCAGCCTTGTCCGCCGGGTCTTCAAGGTGCCCGTAGAGGTAGCTGAGCGCACCTGTCCACACCTGAAGCTGAAGCACGGCGTTTGTATCGGCGTCGCAGTAGTCGAAGATGATCGCGCCGAGACCGTTCATGTACGGGGATCTTATGCCGATGGGCGATTCGGGCGATTCGGCGCGACGCGGCGCAAGCAGCGCGACGCGGTTCGTGGTCGGTTTGCTGCCGGTGGTGTCTACGCGGTTTGATATCCACGCGCCTGTGTAGTAGAAGTCGTCGGCGTAGCCATATCCCGTCGCTGCGTTTGTGGACGAGCCCGATTGCCCGCACCACTGCGTCAGCGTGATGTCGTCGATTACTATGTCGGTCCTTATGTCGTCGGGATCGCCGCTTGACGCAAACTTGACATGGCTCGGCTTCGTAGACTGGAGCTCAATGACATGCTTGTCGTTGTTGAAAGTTGCAACCGAGATGTTAGTCAGGCACGTCCATCCCGACGAAGTGCCGACAGGCATCGTGTACACGCCGATCTTCTGCGTGATGTTGGTGTCCGCCACAAGCCCCCAGGGGTCGCCCGAAAGCTCCACGACACGCCCAGGATCCTTGGCCCAGTATGTGCCGATTTTTCCGTGTTCTGACGCGAAACCCGTTTCGGCCAGCAAAGGAACAGAGCCCTTCCAGCGCTTACCGCCTGCAGCCTCCGACGCATCGCCAGGTATCGCCACCGTCTTCCCTTCGTAGATTCGAGGATACAGCACACGTCCCGGGCAGTTCTTGATCAAAACACCATAGGTTCCGAACGTTGTCACAGGGGTGCTATCCTCACAGCCGATCTGCTGGAAATTCTTGCTAGCGTACTTAAAGTCTACATTGTGATTCTCTTTAGCTCCCATATCGGAGCTCACCCCCGCCGTAATATACACCTTGTCATTTGCGTTGCTGAACGACATGTATATGCCAGAATACTGCGTACCGTTGAGTCCAAGCGGCAGTTCCTTGACCATTTCCGCCTTTGTTTTATTTGTCGATGTCCAGAACCACCCACCAGCAGCAGCCTCGTTGTCAAGCACTTCGACAAGCAGTTCATCGACAAGCTTGCCGTCCTTTACATGCCACTTATAGATTGCATGGCGCACGCAGGCGCGTTGATATGTCGTGTTGCCGGTCTTCCACGTCTCGTCGATGTTGTATATCGAAATGCGATATTCGTACCCACCGGTGTAAGGAACATAGCCCGAAAAGAGGGAGACAGACGCCTCGCCGGAGAAGTTAGCAAACTGCGGATCGGTGTCGAAGCAGGCCTGGGCCGCGATAGTGTAGTTTCTCCGCATTATCTGTTCCCAGCTGAACGACACGTTCTTGAACTCGTTGAACTGGGCGAGACGCGTAGAGAACTCTATCGTGTCGAGACCGTTGGGCGTCGGCGTAAGGTTGAACGTGACAGAGCCCTTGCCGCGGCCTTCCAACTGTAGCGCGAAATCGGTGGAGTTCGTCATGCCCCACTTCTGCGCAACCCACATGCCCTGGTCGGCGAGCCAGCCCTTGGGGGTGCGCTCGCTCTGGAACGGCGCGTTCTTGGGGAAGCCCGCCGCCGACTGCCCCTCGGTAAGCGCAAACGGCTCGTACCATGCGGTAGCCGTTCGGGGCGTCTCGGCGAAGGTCTCCACGACCTTGTTGGTGGCCGCCGCGGGGTATCTCTTCGTCGCGATCGTAGTCGAGTTCGTCTCGTGGGCCGAAGAGTAGAACTTGAGCTTGGCGTCGTCCTCGCAGCGCGAGCTGAACCACGTGTTGAAGTCCTGGTAGTCGGCGTGGGAGATCGATATCGCCCGCGTCTCGTCGTTGAACTGGAACTCTATGTAGCTCGCGACGTTCGTCTGATAGTGGATGTTCGCCACATAGCCGACCTCCTCGCCGACCTTCATCATCGTGCCGGCGAACGGCGCGGACGATATGTCTATCGTCGCAACGCTCGCTCGGAACTCGTCGTTGTTTGCGCCGCTGCCGTCAAACTCGGTCGCGCCATCCTCCTGCGGATTCTCGCCGGTGATGAAGAACGACAGCGCCCTCTCTGTCTTGTTCGTCACGGGCACGAAGCCGCGCCACTGGTGGCTGCCGACGAGATCCATCTGGAATACCTCCCGCTGCGGAGTCTCGGCCCCCGACGAGCGGTCGTCCACTGTCAGCGCCATCTTCTCGTACCGGCTCGCGCCCTCGCGGACGCGGAAGAACCAGTCCGTGCCGCCGCTCGGCAGCGTCGCGGCGGAGTTGTACGCATTCGTCACGGTGCCGCGCTCTTCGGTGTAGGCAATGGGCTTGCCGACGCCAGAGTAGTCGACGTAGCTGTAGTACGGCGCCTGGAGAGTGTACTTGAACCAGTACTCGACGTCGCACACCTGGCCCGGGAGATCGAACGCCGACATCGCCTTGAAGCCGTCGCTCGGATTCAGGTCAATCGCCTGCCATGTGGAGTTCGTCTGATTAAGGTAGCGCCAGCGCCAGAACATCGTGGCGGAGTTGAAGAAGTCGTTTGTGTTCCATGTCGTACCGTCGCCTGCGTTAGTGTAGTATGTCGGCTTCGCCCGGCCGAAAACCTCGGCGTCTTCAACGGAGGGATACGGCACGCTCGTGGCGACCTCCCAGCCGAGCATCTGCTTGCCCGTCCTGTCGCCGTCGTAGAACCCGGGCGACTCGAGGCTCGCCCCCATCGGGGGAATGGATGCTATGATGTTGTCGAGGAGGATCATCGAGCGCGCATCCGCCCCCCAGCCCCCGTCAAACGACGTGCGCCTGATACGGAAGCGAACCACACCATGATAGTCGACGGGAACGACAACACGGTAGAAGCAGTCCGCCCTGCCGCCGACGTCCATCTGGAGCGACAGTTCCTCAGTGGAATTGGTCTCGACGAACCCGACGCCGTTTGTGATTACAAACGGCCGCATCGTCAGCTTTGTCCAGCTCGTTTCCTCGTCGAGCATTCCATACCAGTTCGTGTTGACGACTTCAACGCCGGCAACTACATTAGTCGTAAGGACCATGCAGTTCTCGTCCGTCGGCTCCAGCCCGTCGATTGTGCGCGTCGCGATCTCGACAACGATGTTGTAGTTCGTCGTCACTCCCGTCCAGCCATTGACTGCGTCGAAGTAGATTGTGCCGATGCCGTTCGTATAGCACGGCGAGTAAACCGCCGCTTCCTTCATATTTCGCATTACGACTTGACCGGCGGTGGCCTGAGTTACCGTGCGTCCACGAGAAAGAAAACTCGTTGATGTAGAAGAATACGGAAGATAATTCTGAGTAGGATCAAGACTGCCGCTTGCCACGCCCTTCGGATAGGTGTTGCCATGACGGCAATTTTCAAGATGCCAAAGTCTGTTGCCATAGTTCTTAGTCCAAAGCATACTACTCGTTCCCACATATAGATTGAATGGACTGTCTTTCAAGTGGCCATCCTTATCGTCAGAAGCCTCTTCACCTGCATTCAAATGTTGCCAAAATGTAGATGTGGTTGGGTTTTTATCACCATACCCCTGATAGTCTATCGTGCATGTTGTGTTTTTGTCACGGTTCATCAGCAGTACACGCCCGGAATCACCATTTGTACCAGCTATCATTGAATACGGCTTGCTCGATGTAAGCGAGAAGGAAATCGTCACTTTGAGCGGCTGGAAATCACCTGTATCGACTCGCTCGAAAACGGCGCAGTAGGGGCCTGCTTCTGTTATCTCCGACAAAGCCGAATACACTTTATTGGTGTCGTAAATTGAATAGATGTAGTTCGTCACCTCGCCATAGCGAAGCTGGCCAAGAGATTCAAATTCGTTTTGCGTACCCTTCGATGGGTCGATATCCCACGAAAGCATGTCAGGATATTTCAGCCTCGGCTCATCTACCCAGTAGTCTACCTTTAGGCCGTCGAGATAGACCACCCCGTTCGTAACCATCGTCAAATCGCTCTGATACTTGTAGTCGGCGGCGATGTAGGCGCTGTCGAACGCCGCCGGCATAAGTCGCACTTCGTCGCTGTAGCCGTTGATGGTGCTTGCCTTTTTGCCTGTATCGGAAGATTCAACATTCATTCCTCCAATAGTAAACGGCTGGTCACCACTTACCACTGGGTTAATGTTAGACACCGTATTTACAAGAACACCATTGAGATAGAGCGAAAGCGTTGTTCCGCTACGAACAAAGTCGTACTTTGTCCACACCCCCGTCGTAGTAAACTTTCCTGTTGTGTTGAATGTATACCGATTGCCGCCGCCAGACGTAAAGAAGCTGATTCCATCATTGTTCCCAGTGCTGCCGTTGCTTCCTCGGAATTGGGCAGCCCACCCGTTATAATCGTCGTTGTCCTTCCTTGCGAAAAGATATCCCCACGCCGTAGTTGTGCTGCGCAAATTAATCCAGCCAGAGATGGTAAACGCACTGTCAGACAATGCATCAAGTTCAGGATACTCAGGCACGGTTGCCGCATACCCCTTTGCGCCCGTCTCTGTCCGTCCGCGTGCATTGCCGAAAATGCCGTCCGCCACGGACGAACTCCTGTGCCCCGTTCCGTCCTGATGGCCGGAGGCGTCCTTTACTGTTACAGCGCCAAGATTCGAACCGTAGACCTTGTTTGTCTCGCTCATGTGCCACACGCCGACGTAGTCGCTCCAAACGTCGGTCGGCTCATTCGCAGGCGCTATCTGTCCGTCGCGGAGATTCCAGTACATCGTGACGGTCGTTCCGTCTGTCGGCAGCGTCGGGAGCTTAAGCCAAACAACCGATTCGCCAGATTCGTCCCATGTATCGACGTCGTATGAAAGAAGATTTCCAAACTTGTCGACAAAGACCAACTTGGATGAATCTGCATTTTCGTAGTAGAAACCCTGCATCAGCTCTTCCGAAATGCGCACCGGGACAACAAAGTTCGTGAGCTCGGTCGTCGTTCCTTTGATTGATATCTCCGTCCAGTTGTGGTAGAGAATCCCGGGATCGTCCCACATTACGAAAGTCGTCGTGCCAGTCGCTGCCGCCCAGCTCGGATCCTCTGGTATCACTGCCTTGAGAACCCAAGTACCGGGCTCGGCAACATAGTAGGGGCTGGCGATCCAATCTGTTACAGATTCCTCGCTTTCGCCGCGGCCGTAAGAGTAGTGAACGGTATTCGTGCCCCATGTCGCGATGATATCGGGGTCGTTCGGCTCTGTCCCGATGCGCCACCCGGTGAGGGCAAGGTGTGTAATCTCGTTTGCCGCGGCAGCGATCGTCCAAGAAACCGTCAGATCACTGGAACTCCCTGGCGGATCGCTCCAGACGTAGTTCACGGCCTCTCCGTTACCGGTCAGATGGAATGTCGCCTGATGTGTCCCGCCAGCTGTTTCGTTAGTCGTCCCCGAAGCGAGTTCGTACAGCGACCAGTCGAGCGACGCAAAGCCGTCCTGCGGCTCGTTGCTGTAGACAAGATCAGTCTTTGCCTTGGGCACTTCAACGGGCTGAGACGCGACAGTCCAGTCTATTCTCACGTTCTCGACGCTCGCATCGCCGCTCTCGCCGGCCCAGACGTAGTTCGTATAACCTGCCGGGTTGTCAAGGGCGACCGTATACTCGAACGAGCCCGCATTCACCGAGTTCGTCGTGCCGGAAACATATTTAACGCCGTCATATTCGGTAAACGCAATGGAGTTCGTGCCACTGTACACGAGATCGGGAACCTCAGCCGGCTTCTCAACTTGCTTCGCCACGATAGACCATTTCGTCGTCATGTTCGTGATCGAGCCGTCAGACCATACTGTATTGTCTACATCAAGTAGCGCGACTGTCACGCTGTAATTACCTGCGTTCGTAGCCATCCCTGTACCGTTGACAACCTCATACGCCCAATTGTCTTTGGCAACAATATGATTCTCACCATTGTACGTGAATGTGTCGGAGGTCGGAATCTCCACGGGGTACGGTGTTATTGTCCAATAGACGATCTTCGTCTCGACATCAGACTCAGACCATTGGCCGTCCGCCCACATAAAGCCGTCGGCTGGTTTGATATGGTAATGGTATGTACTCGCAAGTGTCGCGTTTGTAGCATCACCGGGATATTCTACAACCTCATAGTAGCTTTTAGGGTCGTAGCCTATCTGATTATCATCATTCCATTCAAGCGTAACATCATCTGGAACACCTATATACACATCTCGCAAGCGTACAATCACGACGCCGTCACCACCGCTACCAGCATAGGAACTTCCGCCGCCGCCGCCGCCGCCGCCAAAGCCATCGTCTCCATCATCTGCGGGGCTTCCTGTCGAACCGCCTTTTCCGCCGCCACCGTTACCACCGACGATTCCATTAGTGCCTTTGGTTCGCCCTCCGGCTCCACCACCGGCATAGCATACGTCTTCTCCAGTTATGTCACTAATCTTGCCGATTCCACCCCTTGCAGCAGTTCCAGCATTGTTTCCATCAGCACCTGCTCCTCCGCCGCCGCCACCATACTGCTTTGTGCCGCCTTTGCCGCCATTGTTACCCTGCGACGATCCAAGACCTCCGTCACAAGATTCTGTTCCGTCATGGGAGCCGCCGCCGCCGGAGCCGATGTCAACATCATCGTCATGCTCGTTACCCTCGCTCTGTGCGCCGCCGCCGCCGCCGCCATACGCAGTAATGCTAACAGATCCACCGATAAATGAAGACGGGCTACCATTTTTGCCGCGAACCGTGTTCAAAGTCGTTGCCGCCTCACCGCCCCTGCCGACTGTAACGGTGTATGATCCCGCCCCAATCATCTGCGTCTGGTCGATAAAGCCGCCTGCGCCGCCACCGCCGCCTGCACCTGCGGTCGTCGAAGTGGAAGTGCCGCCGGCGCCGCCGCCGCCGACAACGAGTGTGCGCGCCGAGACCTTGACGCCCGAGGCGATGGTGAGTGTGCCGGGCGCCTCTGTGTTGGTGAACTTTAGCACAAGCTCTTCGTATGGATCGGCCTCGGTGCAGACCTCCCCATTGAGGAGATAGATGACTTCTGGAACGTTGTCAGTGCCCCACGATATCTTGCCATCATCGCGAAGCGTCTTTATGTCGGCATTCGCAACCGGGGCAAAAGCAACGAGCGCCACGAGAGCAAGGCCGCAGATCAGACGACGGGCCAGGGCGTCTCGCCGAGACGTCCTCGCGCTGGCCTTTTCGCCAAATCTGACCGGCATGATGCTCATAGGTTACTTGGCTTTGCCTTTTGCTTCTTCTGCCTGCCTGCGGTCGGCTCGCTCCTTCTCGATTCTCTCGCGGACGATCGCCATGTTGACGATGCGCTGCTTCTCGAGTTCGGCGGCGACTTCGGTATACTGTTTCTCAAGTTCCTTCGTCTTCTCGCTCTCCGGGTCTTCTGCGCGAGCGGCTTCGAGCTCGCGCAGAATCTTGTGGCCGCGGGAAGCGGTTTCGCGCTGCGCATCCATGCGCTCGCGCAGGACTTTTGCATACTCGGGGTCTTTGGAGCGGTCGATGACCGGCGGTGGAACATTTTCTTTTTTCTCTGGCGAGCATCCACCGGAGCAGCCGGAGAGAAGCGAAGAGATGAGAAGCGCAGATGCTACCATCTCGACCAAGCCGAGCTTGATGAGCATGCTCTGCCAAGGCATCGCGAGCGTCCGCGAGGACGCCGCGACTCTCGTCGTGCGGTTCAACATTTTCCCCTCTTTCTCGTTTTCTCTACATCCTTTTTACACAATGTTTTCAGGCCTTTTACAGCTTGTCTACAGATTAGTGCACAGGCAAATATTTCACTTCGAGAGCATCGAAGAGACTATTCGCCCATGTCCAACCGTTTGCATTATAGCATAGTCCCTTTGATATGGCAAGGTGCGCGCGCGCGCTTTTTGAGGTAGTAGCAGTAGCGGCGCAACACCGCCCTGGTAGGGGCGGCTCGGTAGGAGCGGCACTCCGCTTCTGGTAGGGGCGGCTCGGCACTCGCTTCGCTCGGCTTGGCTCGCTACAAATCGCGAGCCCCGCTTACGCGGCGGTTACCTCCGTGCCGACCGCACTACCTCGCGCCCGCACACCCACAAATATGGGCGCGGCGCAATTGGCTTCTCATGCGCCCCCCCTACCCCAACTCTCGCATGCGCCCGATTTTCTCATTTCCTGCGGTGTCTGCCGCAGCGGTCACGCCGGAGGCGTGCCCCTACCACGCGAACCCATCGGTAGGGGCGGCGCTCCGTGCCGTCCGCGCACAACGGACGCCTTGGTAGGGGCGGCACTCCGTGCCGTCCGCGCACAACGGACGCCTTGGTAGGGGCGGCGCTCCGTGCCGACCGCGTACAACGGACGCCTTGGTAGGGGCGGCACTCCGTGCCGTCCGCGTACAACGGACGCCTTGGTAGGGGCGGCACTCCGTGCCGACCGCGTACAACGGACGCCTCGGAGGGGCGGCACTCCGTGCCGACCGCGTACAACGGACGCCTCGGTAGGGGCGGCACTCCGTGCCGACCGCCCTACCTCGCGACCGCGCACTACCTAAACACCCACCGCATTGCAAACGGCCATTCTTCGGCATCGTTGCAAAGCCACTTGCGAACAGGGTTCTTCGCGACATAATCTTCTTGTTCTTCGAGCGACTCGTCATTCCTAATGCGATGGTCGAAAAATCCGCGCTGCCATACAACATCGAATCTATTGGCCATCCATTTCTTGATTTTAGTAATAACTCCGGGAAATGAACAATCGCTCTTGTTGCATAATATCAAATGAAAATGATCAGGCATTACCACTGCGCGAACAGGGCTTAGCTCCCCAATTGACGCATAATGCTGAATTGCGCACAGCAAGGCGACTGCGCACTGCCCTGTTAGTGGACCCTTGCGCCCTATGTCTGCACCATTTATGCCGTATTTATTGCGATCTACGCATACTGTCACATGGTAATTTGCGGTTGCTGCGTATTGGGTCACAGACACAGGTGGCGTATGGGAAAGCCATTTTCGTTTCGGCACCGATTTTTCAGCAGATTTCATGATGTGATTATATCAAAAATCGGTAGGGGCTGTTTGGTAGGGGCGGCACTCCGTGCCGACCGCGTACAACGGACGCCTCGGTAGGGGCGGCACTCCGTGCCGACCGCATTCCCACAAATTTGGGCGTGGCGCAATTGGCTTCTCATTCGCCCCCCCTACCCCAACTCTCGCATGCGCCCGATTTTTTTCATTTCCTGCGGCGCCTGCCGCAGCGGTCACGCCGGAGGCGTGCCCCTACCACGCGAACCCATCGGTAGGGGCGGCACTCCGTGCCGTCCGCACTACCTCGCGACCGCGCACACCGGACGCCTCGGAGAGGCGCCCCTACCAACACCTTGCCCGGCTCGCTTTCACGCTCCATAAACAAAAACCCGCGGCGTTGCTGCCGCGGGATTTATTCTTCTCTTTTACGCATTTGAGAACTGCAGCGGGTAGTCTTTGCCGCCTATTTCAATCTGAAGCTTTAGAATACCGCCAAGTGCGCTTACAATTTTCTGCAATGTTCCTATTCGCAGATTATCACTTCTCTCAAAAGCCGCGTATGTCGGCTGGGCAATATGAAGGCGATCAGCAACCTCCACCTGCGTGACACCAAGCTCGCGGCGAATCTGCGACAAGACATATTCGCGGTTCATATCTGAAGCCGCAGTTTCATTTGCCGCCCTGCGCTCTGGCGACATCTTATCGCGCAAACGATTGAAGGAACGATGTCCGCTCATGATTTGTCCTCCTGTTTTATTTCTTTTAGATGTTCCTCAAATATACGCTCCGCTTTGGGCACATTTTCGATATACCACCGGTCATTTCCAGTCTTATCACCTCCAATAAGCAACAAAGCAGATCGAACAGGATCAAAAGCATACAGAATCCTTATGGGATGCCCGCCGCTCTGAAATAGTATAGCATATTTCCTATATTGCGGTCAATCGTCGTTCGTCGTACCTTTTGCGCTCTATTGGAAACAACATAAACAACTTTTGAAAACAACCTTTTCAAGGTGTGCGGGCTAACATGCCCGCACGTTCCTCATCTCGCCGCGAAACCTCGCGGCGCTCTCAAATCGCCGCGCTTGTTGCGCGGCATAAAGAAGTTGTTTTTACAAGTTGTTCCAGTTGTTTCCCCCTACATGCTCTACATGTTCTACACGGCTAAAATCACAAAAACCCGCGGCGTTTCTGCCGCGGGTTTTGTTTTCAGCGTTACTCGCCTACCTTACGGGGTCACCGGCTTGACCACAAGCGTCGCCCTGAAGAAGTGGTCGCCATCGGTCTTCTCATGCCACGAGATTGGGCTGAGTGTTGCAGTACCTTCAATCACAACCTTGCCGTTGCCATAGTCGGCACCATCAGCCGGCGCAATCGTGACCGTATCACCCGAAACCGTAATCGCGGTGATCTTGAAGTTCGCAGCCGCCTCATCAATCGCCGCCTGCGTATTCGCGCAGTTCAGGAGGAAGGCCTCAGGAAGGATGCTGCCCTTATCAGCATAAGCAACGTTATTTGCCTCCGCCCAAGTCGCGACTGCTTTCGCGTCCGCCGTGGCAAGCGCATTTGTGATGCCAGAGAATAGATCACCCGCCGCCTTGCCTTCGGCAGCGATAAGATCCTCACCCTCCGGCCAATCTTCCTGCGACTGCTCCGAAACCGGAGCAGGAATCGTGACCGAGACACTCGCGTCAACAACGGTGATTGTCTTGGTGATCGACCCCTCGGAGAGCGTCCAGCCTTCTGGAGCCTGAGCGTACTCATATCCGCTCTTAGCCGTCGCTGTGATGACAATCACATCGTCAGCCTTGATCACGGCACCCGTCTCGGCAGGCTCGCCGTTGATTGTGACAGAAGACTCAGCGTTCTCGTTATCCATGATCGTGAGAGTGAGCTCAGCGGGCTCGCTTTCGCCAACCTGGAAGTAGTCTTCACCATAATAGGTGACATTAACCCCGTCATCAACGTAATTATCTCGATAGAGATAGAAGTCTCCAACCGCTCCCGCTGCATTTTCATCAAGATAATATCCACCATAGACGGACAAGACGGACGGATCATCACTGTCAACGAACACCTCGCCATCAAACCAACCAGCGTAGATAGTCGTTTCGCCACCGGTAAGAAGGACGGCCTGAGTGGCATCTCCTGCCGCCGCAACATGGCCAATTTCTGCCGTAGAGTTCGTTATGAAGAGCGTTGCACCGCTGTTAATTATAGCGGCATCTGTCACGCCTGTAAGCGTCTTACCAGCAAGGTCGATGGTAACCCAACCATCCGACACCTCATTGTCGCCGACAACATCAACCAGCAACTTGATTGTGCCCATGTTCGCTTCATCAGCACCAGCAGCCACATCAAGTGCGTCAGCGAAAGTGCCGTAGTGGACACCGCCAACATCAAACTTGGGCTGCATTGCCTTGATAGTCAGCTTCGCACCCTCGGCAACGGTAAACTTACCATTTTCGTCGATTTCCGCGCCAGTACCAACAACTTCCCACTCGTCTGCCTCATAGCCTGTCGCATACGTCGCGGTGACAGTCAAATAAGTAATGCCCGTGCCAAGCAGAAGGTTGGTGGAAACGGCTCCATCAGTAGACGCGCCGTCAACGAGAGTGGTACCCTCGCTATCGACAACCGTGTAGGTCGCGACACCCTCGTCCCACGCGATTTCCACCGCCGTTCCTTCTTCAATAAAGCCAGGATCAGCCGTGAACGCAAGATTATCGACACAACCCGACCCTTTGAAGCCAACAGTCGTGAGCTTATCGAAATCAGTGCCGCCATTCGCGACAAGGCTCGGCAGAAGCGCATGCTTTTCACCGTTGTAGAGGTATGTCTGAACAGCCGCGTTAAGAGCCCCCACATAAGCGGAATCACCAGCGGCAACGTCGCTCGCATAAGTCAGCGGCTTGGGATTACCGTCAATATAGATCGCGAAGCCAACGGGCGCAACGGAGGAGCCAACTTTCGCGATCGAGCGAACAGTAAGACGGTGCCACGCGTTAACGTCAAAGTCGGCGTTGTCGGGAAGGTTCATTACATAGTTGGTCGGAACAATCGCCGAACCTTCGACATAGCCGGCGCGGACGACGATGTTGCTTATCGGCGTTTCGCCTTCGGCGACTTCGGTGGGGTCCTGACCGACATAGGAAATCGCAATCTTGTCGCCATCCGCAACATCGCTCTCCACAAAGGGCTGGTCGGCAGGCGTGAACTTGACGAGAGTATCGAGATAGATGCCATCGCCGATCGCAGCCGCGACCCCGCCGGGCTGAACATTGCGCTGAAGCATATTCGCCGACGATTCGACATGGAGATACTGCGAGCCGACATCGCCAAGACCCGTAGGCGTAGCTTCGGCGCCTTCCGCGTCATAGGCCAGTATCATGTTCTCGGAATCATCTCCCTCGGGCAGAGCCACCCAAGTGGCGGCAAACCCGGACTCGCCCGCAACCAGGCCATTGTCGTCGTTTGTCGTGCTGAGCAACTCGCCCGCCTTGTATGGAGGATCATCCTCAAAGCCCGTATTTGTAAACGTTCGGACTTCATCACCATTGACAGCGCCGAACGCGAGGAGCGTCGCCGCAACGGATACGACTGTCATTAGTTTTTTCATTTTGTTACTCCCTATTTGTCTTTGAAATTGTGTGCACACTTTTCCCAGACACCGCTATGATACCAAATTTTTTTCTCCCCCGCAAGGGGGAAAATAAAAAAATTTTCACCCGTCTGGGGGAAGAGTTTTTAGGGGGCTGGGGGCTGGGCTCTTCTCGGAAAGATTAAGGGGCAAGCCTTCCTTTACATATCTTCAAGCGAAAGACCCGACAGCGTTCTCCTCAATTTTCTTTTCTCCGGATTCTTGTCAAGAAACGCCTTTGACTTGCGCTCCAGGTCGTTCAAGCATTTAAAGAAACGAACATTTCGGAAATGTCCATTTCTGAACTGCGGGTATTTTACTAAATTCCTGTTTTGGCTGTCAATCACCCAAATGCCCGGGTATTTTTGGGGACATATTTTTGGGGGACAGACCCCACGATAGCCAATATATTTTTGGGGACAGACCCCACGATAGCCAATAAAATCAAGGGTTTTGCGGGGTCCCCGAGTTTATTCCTCCCCTCTACACGTTCTACACGCTCTACACGGCTAAAGACTCTCCACCCCGAAACAAAAACCCGCGGCGTTTCTGCCGCGGGCTTCGCCCCTCCGCCTCATGAAAAAATTTTCACCCGCTTGGGGGAAGGGGTGAAGCTGCAGCGAAAGCGGGGATCACATATCTTCTAAACTCAAGCCGACATAGTCGCAGGACCATCCACTCGGCAGATTGCCGCACTTGCGAAAGAATGCATCGGCCTTCTTCTCAAGCGATCGGAGAGATATGTCTCGCTTGTCGCGTTTTATCTCGGCAAATCGCATCCGTCGGTTGAGTTCATCTTCGCAGACGAGATCAATCTCGTTCTCTCCATTCCTGTCCCACCAGCTGCCGATACGCGTATATGTTGTATCCTCCTTGAATCGTGCGCGAAAGTAGCTCTCCAACGCCTCGCCGGAATAAACATCGAAGTCGCGCCTTACAATCTCAAGCAGTTCGGGAAACCTCCCTAACTCGATAAGGTACTGGTATTTGTAGATGAACCTAAACCAAAACCTTAAGAATCGATCCTCTATTTTGTAAAGACTGCTTCTGCCGCTTGATGCGCCCTTGAACGGTAGCTTTTTCTCAAGAATGCCATACTCAACCTCTAACTTCGAAAGATAGGCACCAGGATCAACTCCAACCGCATTCTTTATAGCGCCGTAGCTCGTATCGCCGGCGGCAACCGCCGAAAGAATCGAGAAGTAGGTTCCATAGTCCTTTCCAAATTCCTGCACAAGCACGGCTCGCCCTTCGTCTATCATAGGCGAACTGCGCCTAAAGACCGCCTCAAGCATGCCATCGCGCGTCACCGCCTCCTCGTCCATCAGTTCCTCAACATAACGCGCAACACCACCCGTCAAGGTCCAAAGCGCCAAAAGATCGTCCGGAGCATAGTTGTGGTCTGGGGAATATGTCGACAATATGTTCTTCAACACCGATATTTTAAAAGGCTCAAGCGTAATCTTGCCAGTATTGCGCCCATAGAGGGGTTCGCCTGCATCAAAGAATATCCGCCCCATAAGTCGATTAACGCTTCCACACACGACAAGGTTGATTCGCGCCGTCTTGTGAAGAGAATCCCAAATGCCCGCCATCTCGCTGAATACACTCTGATTGACCCGAAAGAACTCCTGAAACTCGTCGATGACCAGCGTGATCGGTCGCTTGGCGGCCTCCTGCATGACCCACTTGAAGAGAGCGGCAAATGAATCTGCGCGTCCTGGCAACTGTAAACCAAGAACATACTCTGCGACACCTTGCATAGTCTTGCACAGTTCTCGTTCTGTGCTCCTTGTCACAAGCCAATAGATATATGGCATATCCCCCAGCGCGTGATGGATAAGTTCTGTCTTTCCAACTCGACGACGCCCGGTAAGCACCGTAAACCGGCTCGCTTTAGCCGCCAGATTGCGCAACCGACGTAGTTCGTCGATTTCTTCTTCTCTTCCAAAGAACTCCATAAGTCAATCTCCTTGGCTCACAACAGCTCAATTGACATTTGCTTAATGGCCGTTTGCTTAATGGCTATTTGTCTGGGTGCATTGTATCATACTATCCTCAGCATCGCAAGGGGGAAAATGAAAAAATTTTCACCCGCCTGGGGGAAGAGTTTTTAGGGTATTTTTGGGGACATATTTTTGGGGACAGACCCCACGATAGCCAATAAAATCAAGGGTTTGAAGGGCCCATCCCCGAGTTTATTCCTCCCCTCTACACGCTCTACACGGCCAAGACCACCCCCAAAACAAAAACCCGCGGCGTTTCTGCCGCGGGCATTGATCCATTCTGATCTAATGGATTTCATCCAGCTATTGCAGGTGATACGCGGATGGTCAGACCTAACGCATCAAGCACACGCATCACTGTCGCCATTGTCGGATTGCCACCTGGTGCAAACGCCCGATAAAGATTCTCTCTGCCAACCTTTGCCTTGCGCGCAACCTTGCTCATGCCTTCGGCCTTTGCGACATCGCCAAGCGCTATTGTAAGAAATTCGGGGTCATTTTCCGCGATAGCGGCTTCGATATAGGCGGCGCGAGCTTCGGGAGTCTTAAGCGACTCCGTAACATCCCAGTTGTACAGTTTAGTTTCCATCTGAACCTCCTTAGATTGTTGCTGCTAATTCTTTCGCTTTTTCAATATCTTGCTTTTGGGTCGATTTATCGCCACCAGCCAAGAGTACCACTATCTCTCCATTACGCTCTGTATAGTAGACTCTATAGCCAGGGCCAAAATCAAATCGTAATTCAAACACACCAGCACCAACAGATTTGGCATCGCCGAAATTTCCCAACTGCATACGCCTTATACGAACAGCAATACGAGCCTTGGCTGCGATGTCCTTCAGCTTGCTGTACCACTTTGTGTAATGCCTTGTCTGCCTTACTGTTTTCACGGCGCATATTGTAGCATATATATCACAATCTGGTCAAGGGGCTTAGCCGCAGGGGGCAGGGGACCGCAGTTTGCCATAATAACGGACACTCTCAACAAAGGCGGGCAAGGCTTCGGACGACCCCGTTTGCCAAATACTGGACACTATGCGTAAAATGGAGGCA
>CACYNF010000006.1:0-50278 GCA_902775595.1 uncultured bacterium
GCAATACCAGCTGCGAGACCGGCAGCCATCAGTATGCGGCGCGCGCGCACGGTGAGATTGAGCGACCTCGCGACTACGCTGCCGCAGGCCGCGCCGATAAGCGTCACGGGGCCTTCGTAGCCGGCCGACCCGCCGGAACCGACGGTCAGGACCGAGGCGACCGACTTGATCGGGATCACGGTCGAAGTGATGTAGCCGCCATGCTGGTGGTATGCCTTGATGGCACTGTCGGTGCCGCGAGCGTGCTCGAGCTTGGCAAACCTCTTGATAAGGGCATACCCTGCGAGCGCTCCGAGCGCCGGAAGGAATACCATGACCCACCGCCGTCCTTCGAGCCACGAGCCGTCCATAAGGAAAGACTCGCCGAAATCTATCATGTAGCGGAACGCGACCACCACGAAGCCGACCACGAGCCCGACAAGCATCGACTCCACGAAATACTGCCCGGTGCGGAAGGATATCCCCTTCCCGGCGAGGAGGAATTTCCAGCTTGATATGGAAATCCGCCTGAACATGGCGGCGTCAGTCGAGAACGTCGGTCACGAGACCGCGCGCGACTTTCATTGCGACCTTCTCGTCGGCAAGGGCCTTGAGTACGACGAGCGCGAACAGCATGGACGAGCCAGGCGCCTGGCCGGTTATGACATTGCCGTCCTGCACGACAGGCACGCCGGCGCAGGGACGGTCGAGATCGATCGAACACGTCGGATAGCATGTGACGTGCTGGCCTTCCTCAAGGACACCGGCCTCGACGAGAACAGTCGGCGCCGCGCATATGGCGCAGAGAAGGCGGTCTTCGTCCTTCTGGCGGCGAAGCCGCGCCGCGAGGGCAGCCGAGGCCTTCAGGTTCTCCGTGCCCTCGCCGCCGCCGGGAAGGACGATTGCGTCGAAGTCGTCCTTCTCCACCTCAGCGAAACCGGCGTCGGCGAGCATCGTCACGCCGTGTGCGCTGCGGACCTCGCGAACGCCCGAAAGCGACGCGGTGACCACTTCGACGCCGCCGCGGCGGAGAACGTCTATCGCCGTGACGGCTTCGACGTCCTCGAAGCCGTCGGCGAGGACTACAAGGGCCTTAGCCGACATTTTTCGCCTCGTTGCACTTCAGCTTGCGGCCGAGGATCTCCTTGTCGGAGAGCGCCTTGACGGCGGCATCGACCTCTGCGCGGTTGGGCATGTGGACGAAGCCGAAGCCCTTTGAGCGGCCGTTGTAGCGGTTCGTGATGATGCGGACGTAGTTCACCTTGCCGTACGCCTCGAATTCCTTGCGGAGCTGGTCTTCGGTGAGGTCGTAGCTGAGGTTGCCGACGTAGATCTCGATCGACCCGTCCGCAGGCGCGGGATGGACCTTCTCGAACTTCGGCTCGGCTGAGCGCTTGGCGGGGCGGCGCGAGGCGTCGTTCTGGCCGCCGCACTTGCAGCCTCCGCGCAGCTTGCAGACGATGCACGTCAGGATCACTCCCGCGACGAAACCGACTGCGCCGGCAATGTAGCAGCACATCTGTGGATTCTGGCACGTTTCGTTCATTTTGTCTTCCTCTCTTTTCTTTCTCTTATCTTCTTGTTTTCTTCTTTCGCCGTCCGCCTTCCGGATCAGCTGTTTCGATAGTCACCGAGCGATTTCATGCGGCTCGGATGACGCAGTTTCCTGAGCGCCTTCGCCTCGATCTGGCGGATTCGCTCGCGCGTTACGTTGAACAGGCGCCCGACCTCCTCAAGCGTGCGGCTGTAGCCGTCGGTCAGGCCGAACCTGAAGTCGACGACCTGCCGCTCGCGGTCGGTGAGCGTGTTCAGAATGTCCCTGAGCCTCTCCTTTAGGAGATGCCCTTCTGTCACTTCGAAGGGATTCTCGCTCGAGAGGTCGGGGATGAAGTCGCCGTAGTGAGCGTCGTCGTTGTCGCCGACCTTCGACTGCAGCGAAATCGGCTGCTGCGACATCCTCTTGACCGCCCTGACCTGGTCGGCGGGAAGCCCCATCTCCTTGGAAAGCTCCGCCTCGGTAGGTTCGCGGCCGAGCTTCTGGATGAGCTTCTTCTGGACGCGCATCAGCTTGTTAATCGTCTCGATCATGTGGACGGGGATGCGGATCGTCCTCGCCTGGTCGGCGATCGCGCGGGTCGCCGCCTGGCGGATCCACCACGTCGCGTAAGTCGAGAACTTGTAGCCCCGCTTGTACTCGAACTTCTCGACCGCCTTCATGAGGCCGGTGTTGCCCTCCTGGATGAGGTCGAGGAACGAAAGGCCGCGGTTCATGTACTTCTTGACGATCGATATGACGAGCCTGAGGTTCGCCTCGACCATCTTCGTCCTCGCCGTCTGCCCCGCCTTGAGGACGCGGCGGAGCTCGGAGAAGGTCGTCATGAACTCCTCGGCGGGCATGCCGAACTGCGCCTCGAGCCGCGACATCCTCTCGCGGACCTGCGCGAGGTCGTTGTCGCGCTTCTTCGACGGACGGGCCTGCATGAGCGCGGCCTGCCTGGCGACAAGCGCGCGGTATGGCAGGTAGATGCGCTCGTCGGCGTCGGCGCACAGCGTCTCGAGGACCTTCTGCTTGAAGCTGAGGTCGATGAAGCACTGCTTGAGGGCCGCGCGCGCGTTGGCAAGCTTCTTCTCGGCACCATGCACCTCTGCGGATGTCGGGCGCTTCTTTGCGATCGTCGAGAGGTACTTCGCGCTCGCCTCGTTAAGGCGGCGCTCGACATCCTTGATCTGCTTGCGGAAGCCGGGGATCAGCGCAATGTACGCGTCGCGGTTCTCGTCGAACTTGTCGGTGACGATCCTGTCGAAGCGCTCGGACTGCCCTTCGAGCTTGTCGAGCTGGTCGGCGTACATCTTGGGGACGAAGAGGAACCTGTTGAACATGTTCTTCGTCTTCGCCTCGGCATCCTCGATCGTCTGGCAGATCGTGACCTCCTCGTCGCGGGAGAGGAGCTGCACCTGCCCCATCTGGTGGAGGTACATTCGAATCGGGTCTTCGATCATCTCGGCCGCACGGGCCTTGGGATCGGACGCCTTCTGGTTCTTCGCCTCAAGCCACTTCTTGACGTCCTCCTCGCGAAGCACCTGCACGCCGAGCGCCTCGAGGATCTTGAGGTACCGGTCGGACTGGATCGCGTCGACGATGTTGGAGGGGAGGATCTGGTTCAGCTCCTCGTAGGTGATGTAGCCGCCGTTCGCCTCGCTGCGGCGCTTGACGTCGACTATCACGTCATTGAGCTCGGTCTCGCGGAGAATCGACATCCCCTCCATCGACGGCAGAACCGTTTCAGAGCCCTCGGCATCGTCGGCGCCGAAGCTCGGCAGCGGCTGGGGCGGCAGATTCTCCTCGGCATCTTCGCCTTCCGCCGGGCGGGAGTCGTCCTCGTGACCTTCTTCACGTTCGACCTCGGCTACAAGCAGATCGTCGTCGAGCGAATCCTCGTCGAGCTCTTCGTCAGCATCGGTCGGCGGCAGATCGTCGTCCGAAGACTGGTCGTCATCTATGGCCTTGCGGCGCCTGGAAGCGGTCGACGGCTTCGACTTGGCGGCGGCATCATGCCCGACAGCCGTCTTTCCTCCCGTCTTTTTGACGGGAGTCTTCTTTGACACAGACTTGTCCTTGCCCTTCGCGGGCTTCTTCATCAGCTTCTTTGCGGCCTTCTTCAGGGCCTTCTTCACATTCGCCATGTTTGCTCCAGTATACAATCCACCCAACTGCACTTTGTCAAGCGGTCGGAATAGTATATCAAAATTTTACGGAGCCGTGTTGGGTAAAATGATTTTTTCGCGAAGGCGGCGCAGGGCGGGATTGCCCGCCCCTTGTCAGTACATCCCGCCGTTCACGGAGATGACTTGCCGCGTCAGATACGCCGCGCCGTCGGAAAGGAGGTAGGAGACGAGGGAGGCGATCTCCTCGGGCCTCCCGAAACGCTGCATCGGGATCGACTTTCGCGCGCTTTCGGCGGCTTCAGGCGGCATCGCGGCCGACATGCCGACATCCATGAAGCCGGGCGCTATCGCGTTCACCGTTATCCCACGCGCGGCAAGTTCCACGGCAAGCGACTTGACGGCGCCGACGAGCCCCGCCTTGGCCGCCGCGTAGTTCACCTGCCCGCGGTTCCCTGTTACGCCCGACGCAGACGAGATGGCTACGATCCTGCCGCGGATCCGCCCCATGACCATCGGCATGACGCAGGGCTTGACCACGTTGTAGAACCCGTCGAGGTCCGTCCGCACGACATCGTCCCATTCATCGCCTTCCATCTCGGCGAAGGCCCTGTCACGGCACACCCCCGCGTTCAGCACGACGGCGTAGTACGGCCCGTTCGCGGCGATGTCCGCCTCGAGGGCGGCCTTCGCCGCAGCCCGGTCCGAAACGTCGAAGACGAGATCCGTTCCACCCGACTTCGCGGAATGCGTGACCACGGTGTATCCTTCCGCAGCAAGAGCGTCCGCCACGGCCCTGCCTATGCCGCGGGAACTCCCCGTAACGAGAACGCGCTTCACGACACCCTCCCTTCAAATGCGCCCGAAATCCGCACGATTCCGGCCGATGCGGAATAGCCCGCGCCGAACCCGGCCACAAGAACGCGCGAGCCGGCGATTTTCTCCGCATTAAGCGCAAGCGACATTGGAACGGAACACGAGCCGGGGTTCTTCGTCTCTTCCGGAATCGTCAGGAGCGCATCCTTAAGCCCGAGCCCGTCGGCGAGCTGCCGCACCATGTACGGCTGCGCCTGGTGCGGCGCGAAGAAATCAGGCGAAGGCCCGTCAGAGAGGAAGTCCTTGAGGAACTTGGACACCTCCGTGGCGACAAAGGAGAACACCTTGAAGCCGTCCATCCTGATCGGCCCGCTCGACGAACACGTCAGCGCCTCGTCGCACCGCGAGAGGAAGTCGAAGCGGCTTCCGGCCGCGGCATCCGCCGATACTACAGTCGCGGTGCAGGCGTCCGAGAATATCCCCCCGGTCGCATGGTCCCCCGCATCCACGAATGGCGACTGCACGTCGCCGTCGATCACGAGGACCTTCCCGCCCATGTCGGCGGCGAGACGCCCAGCGAGATAGAGCGCATAGGGATATGCGCTGCACGCCATCTGAACGTCGAACGCGGCGACCGACGAAGGAAGGCCAAGGGACGCGGCAACGCGCACGGCGAGCGACGGAAAGCGCTCCGTATTCGAAAACGTCGCCGCAACGACGGCCGTGACGCCGTCCGCGCCGACCTCGCGCGCCGATTTCGCCGCAAGGTCTGCGAGCGATTCGCCGGAGCCAGCTGCCGCGGCGACGCGCTCTACCACGACCTCGGGAACGGAAATCATATCAGGATGTCGTCGAGGTTCGGTATCTTCGCGGCGAGCCATGTGTGGCAGGCGTCGAATATCTCCTGAGCCGTCGAACCAACCGGGACAGAGAGTGGGACCTGCGCATATTCCGCAAGGTCCTCCCGCGTGAGATGAGCGAGTATCTTCGAGATAAGCGGGATGTAGGTGGACGACATCGAGAGATGGTCGACTCCCATCGCCGCCCAGAGTACGCCCACTATCGGATCGGCGGCCGATTCGCCGCAGACGCTTACGCTTATGCCGGCGCGCTTCGCCGCGTCGACTGTCATCCTGACCAGCTTGAGGACCGCGGGATTCGTCGGCTGGTAGAGATGTGCGACAGATTCGTTGCCGCGGTCTGCGGCCATCGTGTACTGGACGAGATCGTTCGTCCCTATCGAGAAGAACTGCACATGCCGCGCGAGCTCGTCGGCGATAAGGGCGGCGGACGGCACTTCGATCATCGCGCCGACATGGATGTCGCGGTCATATGGAACGCCCTCCGAGGCGAGATCGGACTTGACGTCGGAGAGGATGACCGAAGCCTCCCTGAGCTCGTCGACGCAGCTCACCATGGGATACATGATCGACACATGCCCGAAGGCCGAGGCGCGGAGGATCGCCCTCAGCTGCGTGCGAAAGACGTCGCGGTGCGAGAGAAGGTAGCGTATCGACCGGTTGCCGAGAAAGGGATTCGACTCCTTCGACGAAATGCCCCTGACGAGCTTGTCGCCGCCAATGTCGAGCATGCGTATCGTTATAACGCCGTCGGATAGTCCGGAGGCGAACTTTGCGGCGTCGCGGTAGGCGACGAACTGCTCCTCCTCGGTCGGCTCCATCTCGCGGTTGAGCCAGAGATATTCGCTTCGGTAGAGGCCTATGCCGCGGGCTCCCTGCTCGCGTATCCCGGCAAGGGGGACGCCGGGATGGATGTTGGCGTAGATGGGTATGTCGCCGCCCGACTTGAGCGTCCCGGTGGGTGCGCCGCGCGTCGCCTCCTCGGCAAGCTCGAGCTGGCGTTCGACGAGGTCGTTGAACTGGCGTATCGTCGACTCGTCGGGATTAAGCGTCACTGCCCCGTTCGTGCCGTCGAGAAGAACGACTTCGCCGGGCTTTACGCGGGAGGTGATGTCGACGAGTCCCGTCACAGCCGGAATGGCGAGGGCGCGCGCGAGAAGCGCGACATGGCTCGTGGTGGATCCGCCGTTTGTGGCGAAACCGAGCACGAGCTCGCGCGGAAGCTGGACGGTCTCGGAGGGGGTGAGATCGTCTGCTATGATGATCGACGGCGTGCGCAGCTCGATGTGGGCTCCGGACGAGAAGCCGGTGAGGGACTTCAGTATTCTCCGCTCTATGTCGTCGAGGTCGCGGACCCTTTCGCGGAAATACGGGTCGTTCATGCGCTCGAACTGGCGGCGCGCGCCGTTGGCCGTCCTGCGCACCGCGGCCTCGGCGTTGAGACGGTCTCGGATTATATATCCCTTCGTCTCCTTTTTTAGAATCTCGTCCTCGAGAATCATGAGGTGGCACTCGAAAACACGCACATCGCTGCGGCCGGTGCGCTGGCGCAGAATCGATATGAGCGTCTCGAGATCGCGCTTCGTCTCGACGACGGCGCGCTTCAGGCGCATCAGCTCGTCGTCAACGCGGTCCCTCTCGACGAGGTACTCCGGAACAGGGACCTGCCCGTCGCCGCGATACACGAACACCGGCCCCGACGCGAACCCTCGCGCCGTGGCAAGCCCCGCGATCGTCGTCATTGGAGGTCTACTGTTCATCAGGTATGTCGAACTTGCGTCCGACGAGCGCCTCCAGTTCGTCAAGCACCTCGTTGGCCTGTGGGCCGGAAGCCGTGACCTTGAGCACGGTTCCGCACGTCGCCTCGAGCGTCATGAGCGCCATTATCGACTTGCCCGAGACGACGTTGCCGTCCTTCTCGACCTCGACGTTGGCGTCGTAGCGGCTCGCGACCTTGGCGAACAGCCCGGCCGGCCGCACATGCATCCCGTACCTGTTGAGCAGTGTCAGCTCCCTTGTTATCTTTCCGTCTGCCATTGCATTCCCCTCCTTTACCTCTTGGTGTGAGCGTCGTCCGCACGTCTGCGGAGCCGCTCTGAAAGTTCGCCGACCGGGTCGTGCCCGGAAATTATAAGCTTGTGCTGCTGCGCCGCGGTCTCGACGAGGTTCACGAGGTCGCGCCCCTCGCTGACGGGTATGACCACTTGCGGCACGTCCACGCCGAGTATCGTCTTGTAGAGACGTCGCTGCCCTACGCGGTCGATCTCCCCCTCGATATCCTTCAGCCGCTTGAAGGTCACGACGAGCTGAAGCCTCTTCTCGCCGCGCACGGCGTTTATGCCGAAGACGCTCGAGACGTGCATTATGCCGATGCCGCGAATCTCCATGAACCCCGACGTCGACTCGGACGACGAGCCGTAGAGCGTGTCCGAGGCGACATCCTTGCGGATGCACGTGAGATCGTCGGCTACGAGCGCGTGCCCCCGCTTTATGAGGCCGAGAGCCGTCTCGCTCTTGCCCATCCCAGGATCGCCCTCGAAGAGGACTCCTATGCCGCACACCTCGACCATCGTGCCGTACAGCGACGTCTTCGGGGCGCAGAGCCGCTCGAGGACGAAGACGCTGTGGTGGGATAGCGCCCTCGTCTTGAGGGGCGACGTCATCACGATGGCGCCCGCCTCTTCGGCCACGCGTATCTCGTCGCGGCGAGGCTTGTGGCCGCTCGTGTAGACGACGCACAGGGCCTTGTGCTCGAAGAGCGACCTTATGCGCGAGAGACGCTCGTCGTCAGGCAGAGACCGCAGGTATGCCGTCTCCGCGTTGCCGAAAAGCTGAAGCCGCTCCCACGCGAAATGCTCGAAGAACCCAGTGAGCGCGAGCCCGGGCCTGTTGACCATGGGCTCGTCGATCTCGCGCGAAAGCCTGTCGCCGCCGACGACAACCGAAAGGCGAAGCCTCTCCGCGCCGGCTTTCAGAAAGTCGGCGAATGTGATCTTCGCGATTCGGGAGCCCCTTGACGGCGACATGCGCTTCATCGTCGGCCCGATCAGTTCTTGGCGGACGCCGCGCGCTGCTTGCGCACCGCGCCCTTGCGCGCCTTGACGCGCATCCTGAGGAGCTGGCGCTCGGCGCGCGCCGCAGCGGCGTCGATGACGCCCTTTCCGCTTTCGGAGAACTCCTTCGCGCCGACCGCAACCTCGCCGAGGCGGTTTGCCACGACTTCGGCCATGTACATGTGCTTCTTCACGTCGACATCTATGACGATGGCGACCTTCGTCACCTTGGGAAACTTCTCCTTGAGCTTCGCCATGCGGGTCTCGGCGTATTCCTTCAGCGATTCGATCTTGACGTCGCTGTGGCGCATCGTTACTTCAATGCTCATTTCATTTCTCCTTTCGTTTTGTTCCTGGATGTTTTCCATCCCTTGAGTTTTCGTGCCCTTAAGCTGTTTTCCCTCACATCCTGAAGTCGTCGCCGAGATACCGCGCCTTGACCTCCGGGTCGTTGACGAGCTCCGCGGTGCGCCCCTCCTTGAGAAGCCTTCCGTTGTAGACCATGTACGCGCGGTCGACGACCGAGAGGGTCTCGCGCACGTTGTGGTCGGTTATGATTATCCCGAGGCCCTTCTTGGCGAGCCTCTTGACGATGTCCTGTATCTCGTTGACGCTCAGCGGGTCGACGCCGGCGAACGGCTCGTCAAGCATGAGGATCGCGGGATTCCTGACGAGCGCCCGCGCTATCTCGAGCTTGCGCCGCTCGCCGCCGGAAAGCGTATACGCCGGCTGCTTCGCGACCTTCATAAGGTCGAACGGGGCAAGGAGCTCCTCCGCGCGTGCCTTGCGGTCCTTCCTCGACATCGGGAGCGTCTCGAGAATCGCCATCACGTTCTCCCACACGGTGAGCTTGCGGAATATCGACGCCTCCTGCGCGAGATAGCCGAGCCCCTTCCTCGCGCGCATGAACACGGGGAGGGAGGTTATGTCCTCGCCGCGGAACACGACCCTGCCGGCGTCTGGCTTCACGAGCCCGACGACCATGTAGAACGTCGTCGTCTTGCCTGCGCCGTTTGGCCCGAGGAGCCCCACGATCTCGCCGCACGAGCAGTCGACGTCCATGCCGTTCACCACGGTACGGTCGCCGTACGCCTTGACGAGACCGCTTGCGCGGAGATCGGGTTCGGCCGCCTGCATCTTCTCGGCCGCCATCTCGTTCATCGCCTTTGTCACTAAGTCATCCATCATTCCACCGCCTGTCTCATGAAATCGTCCATGTCGCCGGAAACTCCGCCCTCTACGGTCAGCGTCGACCCCTCGACCTCGACCTGCTCGGAGTCGAGCCAGAAAGTGATCTTCCTGCCCTCTATCTCGCTGCGCCGGCTTCCCGCGTCTACGAGCTTCGCGGGGTTCCCCTCTTCGCCGAACATCGTCACCCGTCCAAGCGACTTCTCGTACGAGGCGCGCGGGCAGCCGCCGCTGCGCGTCCCGTTCGTGACAGTGACCGAGCCGTCGGCCACGATGCGCTTCAGCGAGTTGGTGCCGTCGAGAAAGGCGAATATCCTGTCCGCGCCGAGCGAATACTCGGCGTCCGAGACGCTGACCGCGCCGTCGAACAGCACGACTCCGTCCTTGCGGTCGTAGTCCGTGCGCACCGCGGATATCTCTGCGTCGCGCTTCGCGGTCTTCCCGAGGCCGCCTGCTATCGCCTTCGTGTCGAACTTCTGATCCTTGACCCTTATTTTTGTGTTCGCGTATATTGTAACGAATTCTTCCTCGAAAGAAAAGTAGATTCCGTCGCCTTCAACTTCGTTGCCGAGGTGCAGGGCCCTTGCGTGCCCCTGCACCCAGCCCGACTTCGTCACCCTGTCTATGACGCAGCCGTCCGCCTCGACATGGGCGTCTTCCACGCCGTTCGTCGAAAACTGCGACACGACCACCTTGGAGCCCCAGATCATCCCGGTGTCGAGGAACACCTGCGCCTTCTTCGCCGTCACAGACGCCTTCACCGAGCCGTCGGCGTGCCTCTCGAACGGTATCGTCACATCGGCCGCCGGTTCGTCGAGACGCGCGACGCACGACGTGTAGGCCGCCTGCAGGCGCTCGGCCTCGCGCGAGAGGATCTCGCGCTTGGCAAGCCACTCGTCCGACCTGAACGCAAACGCGGCGGCCGGGGCGAAAGCCAGCAGTGCTATCAGCGTCTTCCTCAACCCTTCACGACCTTGTGTATGGCGAGAAGCGTCTTCCACAGCTTTTCGACCTCGGAGAACTTTATGGCGTTTGCGGCGTCGCTCTTCGCGACCTTCGGGTTGACGTGCGTCTCCATGAAGACGCCGTCCACGCCTGTCGCGACCGCCGCGCGCGCGAGCGCCGGCGCATACTTCCCGTCGCCGCCCGAACCAGTGCCGAGGCCGCCCGGCCTCTGCACCGAGTGCGTCGCGTCCATCACCACCGGATAGCCGAGCTCGCGCATGACGAGAAGCGAGCGCATGTCGGCGACGAGGTTGTGGTAGCCGAAGCTGGCGCCCCGCTCGCAGAGGACTATGCGCCTGTTGCCGGTCGACTCGATCTTCCGCACCACCTGAGACATGTCCTCCGGCGCCATGAACTGGCCCTTCTTGACGTTCACGACCGCGCCGGTCTCGCCGGCGGCGACGACGAGGTCGGTCTGCCTCGCGAGGAACGCCGGGATCTGCAGCACGTCGCACACCTCCGCGACGACCCTGCACTGCCACGGCTCGTGGACGTCGGTAAGCACAGGGACGTCGAACTTCGAGCGTATCTCGGAGAGTATCTCAAGCCCCTTCTCGATGCCGGGGCCGCGGTAGGAGTCGACGCTCGTGCGGTTCGCCTTGTCGAAGCTCGCCTTGAAGACGTAGCCGACCTTGAGCTTCCGCGCAAGGGCGGAAAGCCGCTTCGCGAGGTCAAGGGCCATCTCACGCGACTCGATGACGCATGGACCCGCGATGAAAACGAGCCCGCCGTCGCCGAACGCGACACCTTTGTCGACCGATATCTTCTTCATGCGCATATTATACCAAAATTCAAGGCCAATGTCTGAGAAGCGCTACCTCACGATCGCGGCGCGCGCGGCGGCGAGATCGGCGAACTCCCCGCCCGCGATCATCTGCACAATGAGATTTCCGATCGCCGTTCCCTCGACTGGGCCCGCGAACACCTCGAGCCCCGTGGCCTCGGCGGTGAGCGCGTTCAGGTACTTGTCCTGCGAGCCGCCGCCCACGATGTTGATCGACGTGTAGACCTTGCCGGTTATGTCGGAGAGGTTGCGTATCGCGCTCGCGTAGCACTCCGCGAGCGAAAGGTAGACACACTGCATGAGCTCGCCGACCGTCACCGGCGGCTTGCCCGACTCTGCCGCGGCCTTCACGACTTCGCCGATCATCGACGCAGGGTTGAGGAAGCGAGGGTCGTTTACGTCGACCGTCACCGCGCAGGACTGGCCGCGGGCAATCATCGAAAGGTCCGCGAAGGAGTACTCGCGGCCCCTCTCGTAGTCGGAGAGACGAGCCAGCGCCTCTTCCGTCGCCTCGCCGCCCTTGCCCTCGACATAGCTGACGCCGTTGAGCTCGCGCCGGATGGACTGGATCATCCAGAGGCCCATGATGTTCTTGAGGTAGCGGTAGCGCCCCCAGGCGCCGCCCTCGTTCGTGAAGTTGGCGCGGCACGCCTCCTTCGTCGTGATCGGCTTCTCGTTTTCGACGCCGAGCAGCGACCATGTGCCTGACGAAAGGTATACAGCCCGGTCGTCGCGCGCGGGAACGGCGAGATAGGCGGAGCCCGTGTCGTGCATGGCGGGCAGGACGACCTTCACTCCCCTGTATTCGCCGACCGTCGCGCCGGGCATCTCGAGCTTTCCGAAGATGCGCTTCGGGAAGCCAAGCCTCTCGATGAGGTCGAAGTCCCAGTCCTTCTTCTCCGCATCCAGGAGAGATGTAGTGGAGGAGTCGGTGTACTCATGGACGATGTTGCCTGTCAGCCGGTAGTTGAGGTATTCGGGGACCATCAGGAAGCTCGCCGCCCTCTCGAGCTGCTCGGGATGCTCCTTCTTCAGCGCCCACAGCTGGTAGATCGTGTTGAACGGCGCCTTCTGGATGCCGCAGCGCGAATACAGGTCCTCGAACGAGATGACCTGGGACTCTATCTCCGCATCGGCGCCCTTGGTGCGGGCGTCACGGTACGCAACCGTGTCGCAGCAGAGCTCGCCCTTCTCGTCGAGAAGGACGAAGTCGACGCCCCATGTGTCGATGCCGATAGACTCGACCGGCCCCTTTTCAAGCGCCGCGTCGATTCCCGCCTTGACCGACTCCACGAGCTTCTCCATGTCCCAGCAGTCGTGGCCGTCGCGGCTGACCTGCGAGTTCACGAACCTGTAGACCTCCTCGAGGACGATTTTCCCGTTCTCGACGCGCCCGATGATGTGCCGCCCCGAGCTCGCCCCGATGTCGATTGCAAGGTAGTTCTTCATGCCGTCCTCCTTCGCTGTATGGTATACGCCGCGGGCCGGTCACCCAGCCGCGCATGCGTATTATACCATTTATCCGCCGCGGATGCGTGCCGGGGCACAAGGTTCGCCGGGGGCCTCGCCCCCGGCACGCGGCGTGCAATCGGAAGACGCGCTATTCCGCGTTAAGCTTCTCGTCTGCGTCGAGCTTTACCGACTCGACGATGCGGAACTCGCCCGGCTTTAGCGTGACGAAGTCCTTGTCGCCGAACTGCTGGAGGACGAAACTGCGCTCGCGCCCGTAGTCGAGGTTGAGGAGATAGACCTTGCCTTCGTCGGGGAAGTAGGAGTAGAGTATCCAGCCGCAGTCCTCGTCGGGGTTCTCGAAGTCGCGGCCGGTGATGAAGACGTTCCCGCGTCCGAGCTTCGCCGCATACTGGTAGAGATAGCCGACCATGCCGACGTCCTCTATCTCAGAGCCGCAGCCGACATCCATGTTGGCCGCGGCGGGATAGGCCCACCAGTTCATGAAGAACACCTCGCCTTTTCCGTTCCTGCAGCGGAGGATAAACGGCTCGGCGTCTTCGTCGTCAACCGCGAGCTCCTCGAAGTTCTCCGCTGGCGCGGTGAACTCGAGTCTGCCGAGGGGCAGGCACATGTAGCCGAAACGGCGGCGCGCGGCAAAGCCGAGGCAGTTGCGCTCCTTCGAGGGGCCGGTCGCCCAGTACTTGCGCTGGGTCTCGCCGGTCACCTTGAAGCCGCAGAGCTCGGTGAAGTCGCCGCCGTTGACGAGCTTGCCAACCGAATTGTCCGTGTATTCGCGCCTGTCGTCCGTCGAAAGGTGGGCGAGACCGATCACGAGCTTCCCGCCGCCCTTCACGTAGTCGCAGAGTATCCTGTACTGCTTCGGAGAGCAGGTGTTCCAGCCCGCGAACATGAGGACCTTGTAGTTTTTGAGGAGGTGCTCCGCCGTCACGTTGTCGCACGCGAACGAGACAATGTCGCAGAGGCCGTATGGCGAGGCAGAGAAGTGGATGTTCTTGTTCGGGGCGAGCATCGGAGGCATCGGCATTACCGCCTTCCTGACGACGTCCCAGCTCATCTCGGGAATGCCGTACATCCAGTTCGGGTTCTTCCGCGCAAGGTCGTACGCGAGGCAGATGGCGTTGCCGGGGACATAGCTCGGCCCGCCGAGATCGAAGCTGCCCTTCGCGATCGCCCATGTCGCCTCGGGCTGGCCCTTCGGCGCCGGATGCTCGCGGCAGAACGCCGTGAAGTCGCTGATGGCCCTGCGGCACTTGCGCGCGACGGGCGAACGGTAGTCGATGTACGAAAACTTCTTCTTCGCCTCGGGATAGACCGACTTCTCGGCCGCCTTCAGTTCCTCGGAGGTGAGCCCCGAAGCGAGCTTGCGCACAGGCGTCGGCAACTGCGACATCGGGGAGTCCTCGCATAGCGAGCTCTGGAGCTGCCAGTTGCCGCTCTCGTTGACGATCACCTTAGCGCCTGTCATGTATTTGAGGAGAAACGCCGTTTCGAGGGTCTTCATCTTGTAGGGGTTTCTGTGCGGAATCCAGCTGTACCACTCGTGCGCGAGGTGCGAGCCCCACATCGGAAGGTTGTACTGCCGGTACAGCCCGCGGTTCAGCGCCGAGGCGAGAGTAAGGTCGCCGAACGGGAAGTCCTCTGTGCAGGGAATCTCCGCGCCGGCGGCAACCTCGTAGTCTAGCGAGAAGTTCGACGAGGTGGCCATCACGTCGCCCCATCCCGCTGCATGGAGATCGCCGACATGCTTGTGGACGCGGTTCATGTACTCCTCGGCGATGGCGCGCAGCGACGCGCCGCGGTCTCCCCAGTCGGTGTAGAGCGAGAACGTAAACCTCTCGCCGAAGTCGTAGCCTATCCAGGATCCGCCAAGACCCGACGTAATCTCGCGAGCGAGCCCGTTGGTCGCGGCCGAATATATGCACGTCGAGTAGAGCCCGCGCGACTTCGCCTTGCGCGCAAGATCCAGAAGACACTCGTTGCTCTGCCAGAACTGGAGCGTGTTGCCTACGCCTTCTTTCACGCAGAGGTCGATAAGCTCGTCATAGTTCAGCTTCTCGGGCTCCCAGTATGTAAAGCAGAAGCCGCCCATCCTCATGACGCCCCTGTTTGCATAGACGCCGGACGCAATGTACATGCCGGCATCACCGGGCAGCTCCGTCTTGACGGTACTGCGCCGCGGAGCAGAGACTATCTCCTCCATGGTCAGCGCCTTTTCGGGCGTATCGGACGCGACCCTCGCGTCCTCTCCGCCACAGGCAGTTCCGGCGATTCCCCAGGTCACCGCGCACGCGGCGGCAACAATCATACCATAAGAACATCTTTTCATTTGGTGCTATTGTAGCAAACGGACCGCCTTCAAGCAACTATACAGAAGTATAGGCACCGCAATTCACCGCTGCCTCAGAAACCGACAGCAATGCAACCGCACACGCAATCAGTCTCCCGAGCGCAGAATCATGAAGCCCTTCTCGGCATTGGCCGGGATTGGCGCGATGATCTTCGTCCCGTCTGCGCTGACTTCGAGATCGGACTTGCGAAACGCGACTGGAGCCCAGGAAGAGGTCGCTGCCGTGAGATCTCCGTTAGTGCAGACGCTGATGCCGAGAAGCGCGGTTCCGTCGGCGATTTCAAGCGTCGCCGCCTGCGCGGCCTCGAGCTCGGTGCGCGAGACGACAACCGATCCTTCTGGAACACCGGACATCCCGAGTCCGCCGAAGAGCTTTCTGTATTGTCCTACGTTCATGCCATTCACCGTCGCCGAGTCGGGAAGTCCCGCCAGCGCATTCTCTCCGATAACCACGCCGTCGCCAATCGTCACGCTCTTGACCGCCGAGGGATCCCACGGCAGATCCGCCGCAGTGGCGAAATCATCCATCGCTCCCGTTCCGTCAATGGAAAGTGTTCCGTCTGCATTCAGCGCCGCTATGACGTCGTCGCCAACCGGCCAGATGCCCGCTGTCGCCGCGCGGAAGAGCCACGTGTTGGGCCCGTCGGACTCAATCGGAATCTCGTTCGAGTTGTACTCGGTCCCGGTGAAAAGCTCGCGGACTTTCACGACGTTTTCTGGCAACGTGATCGTCGTGTGCACGACGTTCGTTCCCGTGTGGAACATATAGATGTCGCCATGTCGGCGAATGTAGTTTCCGGGCTCCACATACTGCCTGGCCCCACCCGCCTTCAGAAGCGCCGCGTAGACGTAAGGCCCGACTCCGCCGGTACCCGCAGGCATCTCGGGCACGATGATGCTGCGCACCCCGTCGGCGAGCGTCTTCACATAGTAGACGCTGTTGGTCGTGTACTTCCTGCTCGCATCTGGGTCGCTGCAGACGATGTTCGAACGGCGCGCAACGCCCGTCGCGGTCACGCCCGTGAGCGCGGACATCGCCGCGTCGTCGAAGCCGTTGTCCGTCACGCCTCCCGCTGGACCGATCCAGATCGCCGTCATGTCAGGCCTGCGTGTCCGCTGAACAAGCGCTCTGCGTTCGTCGGGCGTCAGGTAGAACGCATTCAGGAACATTACGACCTTGTAGTCGCGGGGATTGTCGATGTAGTCCTCGAGGGAAAGGAGGTCGAACGGAATGCCCGAGCGGTTCAAGTAGAGAAGCGAGGTCTGGTAGAGATTCCACGTGAAGTACGAGCACTTGCCGCCGTCGCGGCGAATGGCCTCACGCGTGCTGAACACGACCGCGACCTCGTTGCCTGATTCGGCCGGCGCGTTCCCCGCCTTCACGAGCGCGGCACGCGTGTCCTCGACCGCTCGAAACACGGCAGGATCGTCGAAGGCGTGCGGACGCGAGCTGGACTGCGTGATCGGATCGTTGAGCTGGATGCCGCCGCCGTCGAAGAACGGGTTGAGCATGTTGCGGCGCATGCACATCTCCGTCTCGCGCGGTGTCTCCGTGCACATGCCCTGCCCGTCGTTCTGGCTCTGCAGCCAGTCACGGATGTGGTGGAAGCGGCTGTCGTCCTCGAGGAGCGCGAGCTTGCCGTAGCGGCGGAAGAGCGACGGAATCGTCCGCGTCACATAGCTGCCGCCCGCGCGGCGCCCGTCCTTGCTGTAGTACGCGGGGCAGGAAAGGATGTCGACGTTCGGGCTCGAGAGGACCTTGTCGAGAAGCGACGTCGCGCCCTCCGGCGGATGGTCGTCGTAGAGATAGCCGTAGTAGGCGCCGACAAGTCGTCCCGGGAACGCCTGCTTCGCCGCGTCCGCCATCTCGAGGAGGAAATCGGCCATCGTGTTGATCAGGCAGTCGTAGTAGTCCAGCACGAGCCGGTCCTCGGCCGGGTCCAGCAGGTCGCCGTTGCTGTTGTCGTGTCCGTCTGGGTCCTCGTGCTTCCGCGCCGCGAGCGGTGGAATAGCCGCTTCGTCGACGTTTCGCTTCGCCTTCATATAGGCGCGGAACTTCTCCTGCATCCGCGGCCCGTTGTCGGGTCCTTCGTACATCCCGAAATAGCACCATTCGGTATAGGTGCCGTAGCTCAGGCGGAAACAGACGAGCCGCTTCCGCCACGGCTTCGTCTCGACGTATTCGCCGAGCTTCTTGATCATGTCGACCACCAGCGCGCGGAAGCTGTCGCTTGCGGGCGAGGGACGCAGCACGCGCATCCGGAACTCGTCGCCGGCGTTCACGTCCGGGTCGCCGGTCTCGTAGCCGACGCGCTCGGTCATGTTGGTCTGGATCCAGAACTGCATCATGAAGCGCGGCGAGATGGCCACATATGCGTCCGGGTTGATCTCAAGGACCCGCCGCACCATGTCGTCGATTTTCGAGAAGTCGTAGGACCCGTCGCTTTTGCAGAATGATTCGGCAAGGAAGTTGAGCTGGACGATGTCGAACCCCTCCCGCGCCAGCCGGACGATCGCGCTTTCGTTGTAGTAGTCGCCGGCCTGGCAGATGTTGAAGATCGGGTCATGGAGCTTGCCGTTGATCTCGACGAACGGGCTGTGCACGCGATACACGATGCGGGCAACGGGATCGGGCTCCTGCTCGAGCCCGGGCGGCAGCGAGGGATCGGCATAGTCCCCGTTCGCGAAGCGCTCGCGCTCCTCAGGGGTCGTGTAGTAGTCGATGTTAAAGTAGCTGATGCTGTACCAGGGATCCGTGAAGGCGTCGCCGATAACCTTGACCTTTGGCCATGCCGAATCGTCGAAGCCCGGCTGCTCCCATCCGCTCGGCGGGGTATTGACGGTACCCTTGACCGTGGCGTCGCTTGGGATGAACGACAAGACCCGACGGGTGTTCGAGTCTTTCGAGTCAAAGCACTTGACCGAGAATATCGCAGCTGAACCGGAGGTTGTATTGGTGAGCGCAATGGCAATAGTGTTCTCACCCAAGACAAAGCAATTGTTGTTGTAGCACCAGTTTCCAGGCTGCTTGAGAGGATGCCCGTTCAGATAGACCGTTCCCCTGTCGTCAAGGTGGTAGTAGAGCGAAATGTCCTTGGTCGCGTTTGACAAGTCGTCCAGATCGAACTTGAACCGGAAGTATGCGGTCGCGCCATTGGACACGACGCCGTCCGCAGCCCAGAAGAACTTGGCCTGGCTCGCGTTCCTCAGATGCGGCTCCAGCGCCTCCGGCGCGAATTCGTACACATACGGGTCGTCTCCGAAAGCGCAGAGAACCACCGCGGCCATACAAACTGCTATTGCCCTTTTCATGTTTCCCGTTGGCCCTTTTTGGGAAGGATGTGTTTACGGAAAACATTGTATCAAACAGGCCCACGCCAGACAAGGATACGAAAGTATATCGTTGTTTCTGGCGCGTCAGAACTCCCAGCAGAAGCCGGAAGTCACCAAACAGGCGTCGAGCTTCATCGTCGATCCGCGTCGGCGGCGTTCGCGTATCTGCGTGCGAGTCCGCGAATCCAACGCGTCGTATCCGCCGACATCGAGATACCAGCTCATCCCCCACTCGAGCGGAACGCCCAGCCGCACTCCGTAGTCAACGGTGCCAAGGCCCGGCGGAATATACCGGCCTTCGGCGAAGTCGCCGTAGCGATTCCTGTTCCACCGCCCCGAACCGCCATGAAGAGAGAGATGCGGTGCAAGGGAGAAGATCCCGCCGGCGATGTCGAAGGAGCGGAACGCGCCGATGCGAACATACGTACCGAGCCCGTCCACGACCCGAACCTGTCCACGCAGCGTCACCAACGGCGACTTCAGCTCCCCCATGTACGTCCATTCCCTGAAGAGGTGGGTGACGTCCACGTTGTATCCTTCGTTGAACACCCATATCATGCCGATCCTGTTCCGCAGCCGCCACCCATCTGCGAAGTTCCAGTCATATCCGTAGAAGAGGCTGGGGTCCGATTCGTAGACATACGACCGCCTGCTCCTGTCGCCGCTGCTGCCGAGATCGCTCAACGACCAATAGCCGAGAAGGACATGCCCGAACGCCGAAAGCCGCTGCGCGAAATCCGCCTCCATCATCCAGACGGAGTGGTCAGCACGGACGCTTCCCAGCGAGAACAACTGCGACGACGCCGAGATGTCGGCATAGTAGTCTCGCCCCCAGCCGTCGTCCTCGGCCGATGCAGACGTGGCGACAAAGGCGAAAGACGCCGCAAAAAACGCGCTTACCGCCCTTCTCATGCCTTCGTCGCCCATAGCGCAGACAGGTTTCCGCGCCGTCTGCCTCTACATCCCGGTGTATTTCCTGAGCAACCACTCGCGGCGGAGGGCGTCGATCTCGTGGCTGAGCCCTATCCAGACCTTCGCGCCCTTCTCGTACACCTCGCCGACCTCGTCGTCGCTCATGTCGGGCCTGACCTTCGCCGCCTGCGCCCTGAGTCCTGCCTCGAGCGGCTTCAGGCACGCCTCGTAGAACTCGGGATCGCCCATGACCGGGTCTCCCCATCTGTCGAACTCAGAGAGAGCCCCGTGCCCCGAGCGGCTCCACGACTTGCATGTGCCGTAGACGAGCCTGCGGCGGATCGCCGCGATCTCCGCCGGCTTAAGGTTGAAGACGAGATGTCCCCAGCTCGACGATTCGTGCACGCTCTGCGAGCCGCCCCAGGAATGCCCGTCGGCAAGGCACTCGAAACGCCACTCCGCACCGGGCGCGGCGGGGAGCTTCTGGTAGAAGGCAATCCACGGAAGCGTCACCATGAGCACATAGTCTCCGTCCGTGAACGCGGTCTCCTGGCGGAGCGAGAACGGACTCTTCGCGTCGTCGAACTCCGGACGCTGCGAATACGCGCTCGAATATGCGGTGTAGAAGACAAAACCGACGCCCTCCTTCGGCGCGGAGCTGAAGCAGATATACGGCTCGCCCGCTCCGGGCGCGAAGTAGCATTCCGTTCCGATTCCGCCTGCGAAGCCGTTCTCGACGGCGCGCGCATTCTCGTCGGCGACGCGCATGACGATCTTGACGCCCTCGACGTCGCAGAACAGCGAGACCTCCATGCGCGCGTCCTTCGAATCGAGCGCCGTCTTCTCGATCTCCGCGCGACCAGTCGCGACATCCGTCTCGAGGCTGTCGAGCTCGCCGCACATCTTTACGTCGACGTATGACTTCTCAATCGAATCCGCAACGCCTCGCCAGGCGGCGATCGAGCTCACCGGGTTGTCGAAGTACTTTACGGCGTAGCGGCGCTCGGGCACCTCCCTGAAGAGCGCGCGATATGCCGCGCTGTATCGCTCGCACTCGTCGTTGCGCTGAAGATTGAGCGCCCACTGCGCGGCGATCTGGAGCGCCTGGGCATACTCCTTTATGTCGAGCTTCGCCGCCTTCGCGACGGGAATGAGATCCTTCCCCTCGGCAAGCGCCTTGAGCATCTCGAAGCGGACGCGGTCGAACGGCTTTACGGACGGCTTCTGCGACGCCGCGTCATTCGCGAGGAATTCGTCCGCCTTCCTCGCGACTTCTCCGCCGCGGCCCGTCGCGACGAGCGAGAAGAGGTAGCCGCGATAGCGTCCCGGATCCCGGAACCAGGCAAGGCCCCGGAACGACTCGGCGATCTTCGCGAAGAGCGCCCAGTCTCCGAAGCGGTAGACGTTTGCGAATTCACCGAAGACTTTCCCGTCGAAGAACCCCGAGTAGTCCATGCCGCGTGCGATCTCCCGCGCACGGTCGCCGCGAGCGGTCTTGTCGGCGCCGAAGCAGCGGATCAGCACTTCGCGGCGGCGCAGCAGTGGGTTGCCCGCGTCGGAGACATAGGCAAAGGCATCGTCCGACACCTCTTTCGCACGGCCCGATGCGCAGTACCACGAAAGCCGGGGATAGGGATCGTCGATCGCCGCCCACGCAGCGTCGACATCCGCTTCGCTGCAATAGTCGACGGCGAGGTTCGCAAGCGCCTTGGCCGCATCGACGGGATCCGTCTCCGCGGCCCTGCGGTACGCGGCCTTCGCATCCTCGTAGCGATCGGCCCATTTGCAGGCGTCCGCGACAAGGCAGTGCGCCTTGAAGACATCACCTTTCTTGAGCCCCTCGAGCGCCAGAGCCCTCTCGGCGGTCGCGAGCGACGCCGCGTAGTCCTTCTTCCCGGCCTGCAGGCGGGCGAGGGCGCGGAGAAATTCGATCTTGTCGCCGGGCGGGCAGTCCGCAGCCGCGATTTCGCGCTCGCAGACGGTTGGTATACATCCGTCAGCCCACTCCTTGTCCCATCTGCCCAGTCTCGTCCAGCCGGGCGTCGCGCAGAAGGAGAGGATCTTCCTGTCGATGTGGACGCGGAGCGCGGCATTTGTCCTCGCATCGTCGGATGCAAGGCGCCCTTCGAGGAATCCGACGATGTCGCGATAGCTCGCGTTGGCCTTCTGCCGCGCGTTGATTTCCGCATCGATCTCCCTGCGCATGTCCTGCACCGAGGCGTAGGCCTGCACGCCGAACACGCCGGCGAGCGCCGCCGCGGAGAGCAGGGACCTGAAAACCGTTGATTCGAATTTCATAGCTTTCGTTCCTTCCTCTCGATTACTTCGTCTCGAACGTGAGGAGCTTCTGGATGTGGTTGATCATCTCGTAGCGAAACGCCGCGAGGTCGAAGTCGTCGCCTTTTGCGTCCGCAAGATGCTTGAGCGCGATACGTGCGGCGTATCGTGCCCTCGTCGGCCCGTCCTTTATCAGTCTCAGCGCAGTGGTCTTCAGCAGCGTCGCGTAGCGTATGTCGTCGATCGCCTCGCGGAATCCCTCCCACGCAAGCGTGTCGACGCAGCCGTTGCCGGAGCCGTATACAAAGTTCATCGGGCGGTAGAGCCCCATCTCGACATCGTTCCATCCCTGGAGGTGGTGCGCGTAGTTGTAGTTGCAGCCGTGTCCGGCGAGGTACGGGCCCATCCCGTACTGCCTGCGCGCGAAGGCGGGATTCTCGGCGCCGACGTGCTGCGAGGCGTACCACCCCATGCGTCCGTCCGGCGCGGCCTCGTTGTACTTCGCGACCTTCGCGGCGGTGCGCTGGTCGGGCGAAAACGGCGGCCACCAGAGGTCGGCGAGGTTCGCGCCGGCCATGTAGCCCGACCGGGAGTTGACGGCGAAGGTGAAGCCCTCGTCGTGGTATATCTCGACCATGGAGCGGATCCCGCGCAGGGTCTTGAGTCCGTATTCGTCTCCCCAGGAGAGCATCATTCCCCTGTGCGAGCCGAATGCCCTGTCGAGCGAACGCGCCGTGTTGCGCGCGGCGTAGCGCACGTCCGCGTCGTCCGCGAGCTTCATGAGCCCCATGTATGCGCCCCTGAAATCCATGCCGACGCGCCTCGCCATCTCCCTGTACTTGATGCTCTCTCCGAAGCTCGGAGTGGTCTCGTTGTGGCGGACGAAGTCGGCGAGAATCGCCTCGAGCTGGCGCTCCGCGAGCTCGGCGTCGTTCCCGTTCGAGCAGAGGATCCACTCCATGTTCACGTACTCGCAGAAGAGCGAAAGGAAATCCTTCTCGACGTCGTGGTAGGTCTTCGGCGCGGGTAGCTCGAAGTCGAGGACTCGCAAGCGCACAGGCACCTCGTGGAGAAGCGCGCCGTCCTTGCGCGAAGTCACCGCGATCGTGCCTGCGTACAGCCCGCCTTTCGCGTCCTTCCCGACATGGGCCGTCAGCATGAACTGCTTGTTCTTGCCATTCTCGAGCGTCGCGCCTGCGAACGAAGGCGCGTCGGAGAAGCCGGGCTGCATGCAGAGGAACGCATCGTCGATGCGCCCGACGTTGAAGTCGACATTGCGCTTGTGGATTCCGCGCGGCGCGGTGAGCCAGAAGTAGCTCACGGACCCGTCCTTCGCGGTGACGCGCGCCCAGTTGCCCTTCTTCTCCGTGTCGACCTTCACGAGGTCCTCGTCGTGGAGAAGGAGCTCGGGACAGAGCTTGAGACGCGGATCCTGGAAGTAGCTCGTCCACGCGTTGGAGTTCTGGTACCACACCTTCACGGTCGTGAGGTCCAGTTCCTTCGCCGGGAAGATGTCGCCGTTCTCGTTCTTGAGGTCGCCGACTTTCATGTCGACCTTGCCGAGATCTGCGTCGGACCTCAGGACAAACGAGCCGCCCTCGTATTCACCCTTCGCGGCGACGATCGCGCACGGCGCGTCCTTCACGGCATCTCGTGGAAGCGAATCGGGAAGGACCTGGCCTTCGCCGGTCGCGGGGACGGCGAAACGGACGATCCCGGCCAGCAGCAGCATTGATGTCATATTGAACGTTCCTTGGTGTGAAGAGTCCTCTTTTTCGGCAATTATACCATAAGACGAGCCAACCCGTCATTTATACGAAAGTATAAATCGGTTTCTCCCGGCTGTTCTGGCCGAACCCGCGCGAGCGTGCCGTCAGAGTTCCTTGACCTTCAGGTTGCAGAACGAGACGGTCGAGTCGCTGTGGTCCTGGAGGAGGATGCGCCCCTCGGAAATCTCGCCCCAGTCCTGCGGCTTTCCGGCGGCGTCAACGCCCCAGTCGGCATACTTCGACGCCTTCACCGCCGCCTTGAACGCGGGCGTGCCGCGGTCGTACTCAAGGACCTTGACGCCATTGAGCCAGTGCTCGACATGCGCACCCTTCGCGACGATCATGCCGCTGTTCCACTCGCCGGGGCCTTTGAGGATGGAATCGGCGTTCGCGGAGATGATGTCGTAGAGCGAAGCGGACTTGCGGTTGCCGTCCTTGCCCTTGTCGGAATCTGGATGCCCGTTCTCGAGCACCTGGTATTCCTCGCACGTGCCCTTGTTGAGCGTCTCGTCGTAGAAGTACTTGACGCCCGAGTTGGCGTTCTCGGTGAGGCGGAAGTCGAACTTGAACGCGAAGTCGCGGTACTTCTTCGCCGTCACTATGTCTCCTCCGCCGCCGAGCTTCTGGTCCTCGGGAGGAAGCGGAAACCAGTTTCCGTTCGCGATGCCGTTGACGGGGCGCATCGTGAGCGTGCCGTCCTTGATGACCCAGCCCTTCTCCGGCGGCGCCTTGCAGCCGCTCTTCACGGCGAGCCAGCCGTCAAGCGTCTTCCCGTCCCACGCGAGCTTCCAGCCATCGGCCTTCTCTGCGTCGGTGAGCGTGTTCGCGCCCTCGGGAGCCGGCTTCATCTTGGCCTTCACCTTGATCGCGTCGCATACGCCGCGCTCATAGCCGATGCACTCGACGACGGCGAGGAGGTTGTCTTCGAAGTCCGACTCGTACTCAAGCGAGCAGACGCCCGCGTAGCCCACCTCGGCAAACGCCTGGAAGACCTTGACGAGATCGATCTTGCCGCGCGGGAGCGGAACGGACTTCCCGTTGGGCGCGTCCTTCTTGAAGTTCTTGATGTGCGCATCGTATATGCGGTCGCCGTACTTCCTGATCGTCTCGGCTGGATCCTTGTCGCAGCCGTACTCCCAGCCGACGTCGATGCAGAAGCCGACGCGCGGATCGAGGTCTTTGACGAGGTTCCATCCGTATTCGACGTCTGGATACATCTCGGGCGACGCGGGGCCGTGGTTGTGGATAGCGTACTTGATGTCGAACTCCTTCACCAGCTTGTCGATCTCGAGGAGCAGCGCGCGCGAGCCGCGGCGCTTGTTCCACGAATCGTTTTCGTCCGTCGGCTCGTAGGGCACGCCGACGATGGTCTTCACGCCGAGGCGCTTCGCGAACTCGAACTGCGGGCGCAGATTGGAGGCGTCCTTGACGTAGACCGGGCCTATCGCATAGGGCGTGACTCCATACGACGCGCACTTCTCCCTGAACGCGGCGATGTCGGCGTCGGTCGCGGAGAACGGCAGATGGAAGTCCTTTACGCACAGATAGTGGACGTCGGCCTTCTGCATGATCGAAAGCGCGTCGTCGAGCGTCCGCTTGTGGAATGTATACCCGGCGACGCCGAGCCTGAACGGAACGGCGGCAAAGGCACCGAGCGAGGCAACCGCAGCAGCGGCAAGCAGTATCTTCTTCATAAGTTTCCTTTCAACTTTAAACTTCAGACTTTAAACTTCAAACTTCAAACTAATATGACCTACGCCATCGGCTTGAGGAACTTCTTATAGTCGAGCCCTGCCGCCTTGAGTGATAGCGAAAGGTCGAAACGTCCGCGCGCGAAAGGCACGAGCATCTTGTCCGCCGTGGCGTCGCCGGTCGTCTCCTTCGCGGCATCCCACGAGAGTCTCCCTTCCGACTTGCCGCGGCCGACCTCCATGCACATGCGGCCAAGCGAGCAGAACGCCGTCGACCTGTGCGCACCCTCCGCGTCGCACACCGTGTACTGCGGGTCTTCGCGCGCGACCGCCTCGAGGAAGTTGAGGAAGTGGTCGGAATCGCGCAGGAATCTCTCGTCGCCGTGCGCAAGAACGTCGTCCTTGACTTCAGAAGGCTTGAGATCCGCGAGAAGCGAAGGCTTCGACGCCTCGATGGGCCCAAGCTGCCCGGGCGCGACCTTCGGGTCGGGATCGCTCGGCGTGACCTTCATGGCGCCGCGCGTGCACCAGAGCCAGTCGCCGTTCTCGCCGATGAACTTGACCCCCATCTGGAACTTGTTGTTGACGTGCACGTCCGTGCCGCCGCAGTCGTAGTGGAGATCGTACGTCGTGTGGACGTTCCAGAGCTTGTTGCCCGAAAGATCCATCCACTCGCAGGTGCCGCGCACCGACGACGGATCGCAGCCAAGCCCCCACGCCGTGATGTCGAGGTGGTGCGCACCCCAGTTTGTGATCATGCCCCAGCCGTACGGCGCAAGCTGAATCCAGCCTGGGCGGTCTCCGATGTGCTTGATGTCGCGGTTGTGGCAACGCGTCCAGTTGTACGGAACAGCCGGGTCTGTCGGGCCGAGCCACGCGTCGTAGTTGAACGTCGCAGGAACGGGCTCCGGCCGGCGGTCGCCGCCTGAACGGTCGCATCCGATGCCGACTTCGACGCGCGCAACCTTGCCGAGACGCCCGTTGCGGACGAGGTTGACGACTTTGCGGAACTGCGGGCACGAGCGCTGCCACGCGCCGACCTGCACGACAAGGCCCTTCGCCTTCGCGACATTGGCGACGACGCGGCCTTCCTGGATCGTCTGCGCAAACGGCTTCTGCAGAAAGATGTGCTTCCCCGCGAGCAGGCAGTCCGTCGCCACGATCGCGTGCTGGTGGTCGGGAATGCACAGGAGGACTGCGTCAATCGACTTGTCCGCAAGCATCTCGCGGTAGTCGCCGTAGGTCTTGACTTCCTGGACGATGCCCTTCTTCGCGTAGCGCTCCTCGATCACCTTCTTGCCGTAGGCCGCGCGCTCGGCGTCGTACTCCGCGACTGCGGTCACGACGCAGCGGTCGGTGAACTGCTGAACGCCAGGGACGTCCATCGTGTGCGCGATGCGGCCGTAGCCGACGACGCCGATGTTGATTTTCCGGTTCGCGAAGAAACCATGCGCGCAACCGCTGAAAAGAACCGGTGCCGCGCCTCCTGCGGCGATTCCGGCGATAAACTGCCTTCTATTCATTTCCGATGCTCCTTATGGTGTAAGACTATCTGGGTGAATCAACTCCCTCATTTCGTCATCACGACCGGCTTTATTTCGCCCTTCTCGTCGAAGTACATTCTGTCGAGGCATGTGACGCGGTGGTTCGGCGAGAGAGACGGAATCGGACGCCTGTGGTAGCAGATATACCACTCGTCGGTCCCCGGGATGTTCAGAACTGAGTGGTGCCCTGCGCCGGTCGCCAGCGGGCGCTGCGAGCTGAGCACCCTGCCCTTGAACTCGAACGGACCGAACGGCGAATCGCCCACGCTGTAGTTGACGCAGTAGGAGTCGAGCGTCCATACTCCGCTCGAGTACATGAAATACCACTTGCCCCTGCGCTCGAACATTACCGACCCCTCGACGTAGTCCGTCGGCGTCATGTCGCGCCATATCGTGCCCTTGTCGTCAAGCGGAAGAAGCGACTTGAAGTCGGGCGCGAGCTTGACGAGGTTGCAACGACCCCAGCCGCCGTAGATCATGTACCACTCGCCCTTGTACTTGAAGACATACTGGTCGATCGGCTGCGCGCCGTTCCAGAACTGGTCGATGAGGGGCTTGCCGATAAGGTCGCGGTACGGGCCCTCCGGCTTGTCTGCGACTGCGACACCGATGCCGCCATACTTCATGTCGCCGAATGCGCGGACGACAGTCCCCGTGCGGGAGTCGTCGACGGGATACGTGTCGTTCGCGGAGAAGAAGAGGTAGTACTTGCCGTCCTTCTCGTGCGCGTCGGGCGCCCACATGCAGCGGCGCGCCCACTTGACGTCCTTCGCGTCGAGCGCCTTCGGGTGCTTCGTCCAGGTCGCGAGGTCCTTCGACGAGAACACGTCGAGGAAAAGCTGATCGTTGTAGCCATGGGAGTACGTCGGGAAAATCCAGTACGTGTCGCCGTAGAGACGAATCTGCGGATCGGCGTACCAGCCGTCGAGGATCGGGTTCCTCCATGCGTGGCCGCCGTCAGCGCGAAGACGCGCCGTCGCCCAGCGCCCGAGCTCTTCGTAGAATTTCCCGAAGCACGAGTGCGTCATGCCGATGCCGTGGACGATCGCCTTGTCCTCGACCTTGATCTCGTTGTACGCGGCGTACACGGCGCACGGCGGGCACGTCGTGTCAGAGAAGCCGACGGCCACCCTCACGGGGCACTTGATGCGCGACGCAAAGTTCGCGCCGTCGAAATAAGGAGCCCACTTCTCCGCGGCGGCGCGACGCTCTGGCGTTGACGAGTTGTTCTCGACGATCTTCGGCCAGCCGCTCTCGCGGCCCGCGAGATAGCCCATCGTATCGGTAATAGCCGGAACATAAAACGCCGCGCGGGTGAATCGGTGGTTTAGCCCGCAGAGGTAGAAGCCAAAGCCGCCGCCCTGCGAAGTTCCCTGGTACGAGAAACTGGCCTCTTCGACCGGGAACGAGGACGCGATCCAGTCGACCGCGCGGTCGATGCCGAGAATCACGGGATAATAGAAATATTCCTCGCGCGACTCGGTAATGCCCGACGACGCATAGCCGCAGGAATACTTCGATTTGCAAGCATCGTTGAGCGAGTCGTACTTCTTTTGGAGCCTCTTCTCCTTCCACTTCCAGTCCATCGGCCAGTCGTATACCGCGAACTGGGCGCAAATCGCGTCGGGGCTGCCCTGCATGTCGTTCGTCCAGTTTCCGAAACCCGCCGCATTGACTCCGATTCGGACGGAGAAAGGCCCCTTCGGCTTGTCCTTCGGCACCGAGAGGAAACCGTAGACCCTGCGGCCGAACGTCGCGAACGAGATGCGGTAGAAGTCGAACTTGTCTGTCGAGCGCTCCGCGACGAAATCCATGCGGAGATCAAGCGGGACCTCCGCAGCGAGCTTCTTCTTCGCCTCCGCCCAGAACTCGTCGAAGTCTGCAGGCGATGGGCTGCCCTTCTTTATCTTCTCCGGCTCGAACGCGGCGCCAAAGACGAACGCCTCGCTTTTCGTACGCGGAAGCGTAAGCCGCAGAAAGCCAGGGCTATCGAGCGTTCCCGAAACCGAGAACTTCGACCCCTTGGCGATTTCAACAGTCTCCTTCGCGATGGCCTTCGGTCCGAAGTTGTCGAGCGTCACTTCCTGCTTCGCGGCATCGCTGCACAGATTCGCCGTGTCGAGCACGGTCACGGTAAAGGTCGCCGTCTCGCCGCAGCGATATACGCATCCGGGCTTGTCCATCTCGACCTTGTAGGTTGCCGCAAGCGCAGAGAGCGTGGCGAAGACCGAAAGCGCAGCGAAAAGACGTTTCACCATAGTCTACTTCGCCTTCATCGTGTAGCCGTTGAAGCGGTGGGTGTTGTAGAGCTTCTGCCCCTTGACGACCGAAAGACCCATGGCCTTGCGGATCGCGACGATGTCCTCCACGAACTTCGGCGCGAGCTGGTTGACCTTTCCGCCGTGCCCCGAGGCGAGGAGAAGCACCTGACAGTAGGCGTCGGCGTTCTCGGCGAACCACTCCGCCTCCTCGATGTCGCGCCCGCCGCAGACGATGCCGTGGTTGGCCATGAAGACGACGTTGGACTTCTTCGCCGCCTCGGCGACCGTCTTCGCGACTTCGTCCGTGCCGGGCGTCGCGTAGGGCGCGAGCGGAATCTGCGAAAGGAAAATGTCGGCCTCGGGGTTGATTCCGTTAGGAGGCACGAGCCCCGCAAAGAGGAAAGCGTTGCAGTGCGGTGGATGGCAGTGCATGCACGCGTTCATGCCAGTCGCCTTCATCATCGCGATGTGGACCTTGACCTCGCTCGTGCGCGGGCGGTAGCCGCACAGCTGCCCGGCCGCCATGTCGACGAGGCAGATGTCCTCGCGCTTCATGAAGCCCTTGCAGCAGAGCGTAGGAGAGCAGAGGACAAGATCCTCTCCGACGCGGACGGAGAGGTTGCCGCCGTTGCCGTCGGTATATCCCTTGTTGTAGATGCGCCTGCCCATTTCGCAGATCTGGTCCTTGACCTTGTTGATCGCGGGGGAGTTGAAAAACTTGTCGAGCTCCTTGCGGGTCTTCGGCTGCGGACCGTTCTTCCAGTCGTAGGCACGTTCGACGAGCGGAGGGTTGATGTAGAGTTTCTTGTCCATAAGTGATTGTATTATACCAAAATCTGCGGCAGTTTTGTCGCAAGTGTTCCAGCCCGCGAACACACGGTTTTTGTTTTTGCATGCTGCGCACGTGAAATGCTACAATACCCGCCGTGGAAGAGCAACCAGAGACAAAAGACGACATCAGACGGCGGATGCGCACAATCCGCAGGGCGCTTACGCCCGAAGAGCGCGAGCGCGCGTCAAAGGTCATTTGCGCCAAGCTGATCAACGACGACCTCATTTCGGTCGCCGTCGATCCGTTTGAGGGCGGAGGCGCAGTCGCGGTATACCTCGCCTCGCCAGATGAGATCGACCTTTCGGAATTCATCCTCGAGATGCTCGACCTAGGAGTCAAGGTAGTCGCGCCGCGCTGGAACGGCGAGACCTACGAACTTGCGAAGTTGAAGAGTCTTTCCGGAAGCGGCCTCAGACGCGGGCCAATGAACATCCTCGAACCTGCAGAGGCGGAAATAGTCAAGCCCTCGGAAGTCGCCGTCTGGATCGTCCCCGGACTCGCCTTCACAATCATGGGCGACCGCCTCGGCTACGGAGGCGGCTGGTACGACCGACTGATGGCTGGCGCCAAGGGATCGTTCAAGATCGGCGTCGCCTACGAATTCCAGATCGTCAAGAACCTGCCGCACGAGCCACACGACATCCCGCTGATTCGCATAGTGACAGACGACCTCTCCGACAGGCATGTGGAATTCACCGAAACCGAGGACGGATTTCGCGCATCCGTGTCAATCGGCGCACAGACTATGCGCCGCGTTTTGTTCATATTGTCGCTCCTCGGCATCTGCCTGTTTCCTTTCATGCTGCGGTTCGCCGTGGGCTTCACGCACGGGAAGATTGCGATGCCGATGTGGATCTGGATCACGTCGCTTGTTGCAATGGCAGTGGCGATTCTTGCCTCCGCCATCGCGCTGCTGTATATCTTGGGCGGGCCCGAGACGGCTGAAATCGAGGTCAAGGGAGAGGAAGGCGTCTGCCGCAGGCGGTTCCTTGGGCTGATTCCCCATCGCACAATCCGTTTCCGCTGGAGTCCGTGGTCAAAAGCCCGCCCATATGGATACAGCTTTTATTCCGCACCGAGGAACACAATGCTTTCGATCGTTGAAGGCAGTGTTGAGCGATGCCTGTTCAGGACATATAGTCAAACAAGTCTCGAGCTGTCGATTCTCATGAACCTGTCCCATCGTATCGACCAGCCCCAGGAGACGACTTCTGCCGAAGCAATTCTTGCCGTTCTGCCGCGCGGAATGCGCATCATCCGCGACGGCGATTCGGAGACGATGGAAGCGAAGGTTCATTCGCTGACTGGCCTTGGCTCGGCGCTTGGATGCTGCGGCTTGCTGGGGCTTGTCGCGTCTACTGTCTTTTTGTGGTTGTCGGACTGGACAATCTCCTTGTCGGCCACTGCGCCATTGCTCAACTGGCTTTCGGCGTTGTCAGTCGTTTTCATTGCCCTTGTGCCAATCGTCTGGACGGCGCTCTTCCTTGCCGTCGGCTATCATGCGCTTTGGACGCTTTTCGGCAGGCACAGACTGACGGTCGCGGGCGCGAACTGCGAATACGAGGCACGGCTTGGACCACGCGTCAAACGAAAAAGCTTTGTGCTGAGCAGCGGCTCCCATGCGACATCGTATCCTGGCAACTCGCTCTGCGTCACCGCCGCAGACGGCGAACACCACTACTGCTTCGACAATTTGCCGCCCCGCTGCTACCTTCCGCTGACCGTCTTCGTCAGAAAACACGCCTTAAAACTTGCATAGCCACAAGTCTTAGCCAACCACGGGTCTTTGCCTATTCCACCTTCCCGCGCGCCGCCTTCCTGGACACCGTCTGCTCTAACCCGCCAACCTCGCCGTCTTTTCACCAATCGCCTTCACGAGCCGCCTCCACCACCGCTTTTTCGTCCGCTCCGTAATCTCATTCGCGTACTTCTCCCTCCACGCCGCGAGCATGTTCGCGTCCTCCACCCGCTCCGGGTCCGTCAGCGCGTCCAACCGCGCCATCAGCGCCGTCGCGCTCAGGCCGATCCCGTCCACGACTTCCAGCCATATCGCCCGAGCCCTAACGACCGCCAGCTCCGGCACCGCCTCATCCTCTCCTCGTCCCTTTGCGTGCCCCTTTTCGCGCCCCTCTCCGCGCTTTCCCGCACATCTCTCTCCTCGTTCCTCTGCACAACCCTCTCCGCTCCTCTCTCCTATCCCCCCTGTGGCCTCGCAAGAGCTGCCGCAATCGTCACCCATGGCTTCGTCCGCACCGTAATCTCGTTTTGCCCCATCCTTCCGCTCCGCCGCACCCCGCGGCAGCACCACGTCCGCAGGCGTCGGGTCCGCGAGCTCGACGACCTGCTTCAGTTTCTTCGCCGCGGCCTTGTAACGCATCGCGGTCGTGTACTTCTCGTAGATTTCCGGCAGGTTGTCGCAGAGCCAGCCCTTTATCCCGGGGTTGCGGCCTATTATCACCCCGTCCTCGTTGCGCCTCAGCGAGTTGTCGAGGTAGCACTCGAGATCCTCCAGCATGCTCCCGAAACTGATCGCCGCCTCGTGCGAGTCCCTGCGGTGCTTCCACGCCTCGAGAATAGCCTCCCGCGTCGGGCAAGTGTTTGTCGTCGCCCGCGCGCGGATCTTCCGCCGCTCGGCCGCAAGCGCGCGGCGCCTTTCGTTCTCCGCCTCGTAGTACCTGGGGCGCCTCTCCGCGGCCTTCAGCCTCGCTACGCGGCGGGAGCAACATCTGCGCTGAGCGTCGAGGCACATCCACCAGTATTCGCCGCGGGTGAGGTACTCGAAAACGTCCCACGCGCGGATGATCCCGTATGGGCCGCAGCCCATCGGACGGTTCATGTAGTCCTCGAAGTCGCCCAGCCTCGGCCTCTCGTCGCCAAGCTCAGCCCACATCTTCACTGTCTTTGCACGCTTCATGCCGGACATCATACCAAACCCCCAACGAGAAGGCAACGATAAAATGAGATTACGGTGCGGACGAAATACAACTGTAATCTAATATCGCTGATTTTCTGTCCCTGCTAATCCTCCCTTTGCTCAGAGAGACCAATGCTGAACTACCGCTAACTCAGTCGAGCAGAAACTGAGCCGCAAATCAAAAACTTAATCTTCGCTATCTCAGCCGACTAATACTGATTCACCACTCTCTCAGCAAGGATGAAAACAGCCGCAACGGCTTCGCAGAGGTTCTGAACGACAATCATGGACCGAGCGGACATGGAGAACTTTGCGCAAAACAAATCTTTTATGTCAGCAGCGAGGGAGTCGCGCGTTCGAGATGCCACCGCATTAGCGGCTGCAGTTCCTCGCATGTGAACACGCCCTCACGCATCCACTTCGAGAGAAACGCGACAAGCCATCCCGCCTCGCCTGAGCCTCCGCCCCATGATGGGTCGCCAGTCGTCCATTCCTCGAACATCCTGCGCAACTTGGTCTGCACCTTGGCGCTGGCCAAGTGCCAGCAGGCGACGAAAAGTCCGTCTCTGCCGTCCTCGGGAACGATGTCGAGAAGCCGAAGCACCAGCGAGCCGCCATGCTTCCGCGACCCAAGATACGACAGCAGAAGACCATTGCTGCCGTACGAGCTCCAGTCCGTTTTGGTGATGACGCGGCCCATCCGCGCACGCACAAGCGAGCCCTTCTCCGCCATTAGCCGCGCGAGCTGCAGCGCGAGGTCGTAGTGATACAGGCCCTGGAAATCCATAAAGCTCTCAAGAAGCGTCTTCGCCTCTTCATCGCCGCATTCGCCGAAGATGTATGGTGCGTCCAGCCCGAACTGGATGATGCCGTCGAGCCGGATCATCGGCGAACCGCCGTCTCTGTCGCACTTCGCGCGCCCGAGGCCATGCCGCGCGGCGGCCTTGTTCACAGTCAGCAGGCAGAGCCGGACGCGCTTCTCGTCGATCTCGGTCTTTGCGTCCGTCGGGGCTGATATCCTCGCGTCGAAGAGATCGGCCCCTTCGTGCGCGAGGAGCGAGACCTTGTTGCCGAGCCCGCCGCCGTAGCCGGTAAGCCCGCCGTCCGAGCCGACTACGCGGTGGCACGGGATTATTATGCCTATCGGATTCCAGCCCACCGCGCCGCCGACAGCCCTCGCCGACGCCTTTTTCCCGCCACGCCGACGCGCAACCGCCTTCGCTATGTCGCCGTAGGATGTCGTTGCGCCAAACGGAATCTTCATCAGCTCGTCGAGGACGTCGCGGCGGAACTGCGTCGCCCCCTCGATTCTGAAAGGCGGAGTGAAGCCCGGGTCGCGCCCGGCGAAATACGCGTCAAGCCAGCGTCGCGTCTCGCGGAAGGCCGGCGTCTCGCGCCGCTCTCCCGCCTCTCCGCGCCACCAGTCGCCGCGCGAACCCTTGAACGCAAGGCCCGTCAGCGCCTCGTCGTCGCCGACCATCACGAGGTCGTCAAACCCCTCCGGCGTCTTGTATGTCCAGTGGCATTTCATTGTCGTTCTTCTTGGATGGAGACAACTATGCCGTGAAATGCCGCTGCTGGCCGCGGGCCTGGGACTTGAGCATGGAGAAGCCGTTCTCGACGCGACACCCCGCCTTGGCCGCACGGGCCATAAGCGGCGTGACTTCGGGAACATAGCGGAGATCGTATACGAGTTCGCGCCCTGTAAACTTGTAGTCCGGAATCGGGTCGACCGGCGTCGCGTTGACGAGGATGTCGAACCCCTGCGGCGGCGTTGCACGGTGAAACACCTTGAACTTCACGCCGAGCTCTTTAAGCGCGACTTTCACCGCCTGCGCAGCGCCGCCGTCGCCGAGAACCGCGGCGGATTTGCCGCGCAAATCGCCGGCGAACGCCGAAAGCGCCTCGGCAAACCCCTCGACGTCAGTGTTGTAGCCGACGTACTTTCCGTTCTCGCAGACCACAGTGTTGACAGCTCCGACTTTCTTGGCGAACTTGTCGATCTTGTCCAGAAGCGGCATTATCTCGAACTTGTGGGGAATCGTGACGGCCATTCCGCGCATCCTCATCGCCTTCATGAACGCGAACGCCTCCTTAGCCGTCTTGGCGGGGAACGGAACCATCACCGCGTCTTCGTCCTCATTCGCGAACGCCGCGTTGTGAAGCTCTGGCGAACGCGTCTTCTCCAGGGGCCAGCCGGTGACGCCGTAGAGCGTCGCGGATTGCGACACGGAACGGAATCTGAAATCACGCACAAGTTCGTGCGGCGTTATGTGTCCGATTGAGTCGAGGCCTCCGACGGACGCATACGTCCATAGCGATCCGAACCTTGACGCGAGAGCCCTCGTCGCGAATCCCTGCGCGCCCATCGCGCAGACGACGCGCGGAACGTCGCCCAAATCTTCGGCAAACACCTTCACGACGTCGCCAAGGTTCCGCGGCATGAACGCGACCTTCGCGACATCGCCGCTCTTGGCAAGCTCGCGCAGCTTCGCCTTGAGGTTCTTCACCGGGCCGTCGAACTTGTGGAGCGACCTGACGACATTCGCGCCCGCCTTGTGCGCGAGCGCAACAAGCTGCCCGTCGCCGAAGCCTTCCTCGAAATCAACATAGTCAAAACTACCCTCTGCGACCTTTGCGTTCTTTGCGGCTAAAACCTTTTCGAAAAACTTCACCCTCTCCGCTTCATCGCCCTCGAACGCGCCGCCGTCGCACTTGCGGCGGAACGTGAGCAGACACGGCACGCGCCATGTCGCCTCCTTCGCAAGCATCGCCGGGAACTTCGCAACCTTCGCGCGCTCGCCCTTCTTAAGCAGGTCGACGCGAAGCTCCACCATGTCCGCGAAGTAGCGCTGCGACCTGTACTGCTCGATGTCCTCTTCCAGCGTCTTCCCCGTGAGCGTGAGGCAGATTTTCGAACGCTCCGCTTCCGCCGCGAGGAGCGCGTCCACGACGGCAAACGCCGTCACTGCCTCTATGACAGGCACGGCACGGCGGACGATGCACGGATCGTGGCGTCCCTTCATCGAGAGCTTCGCAGGCTTCATCGTCGCGAGGTCGACGGAATCCTGCTCGACGAACACGGTGGGGGTCGGACGCATCGCCACCGTGAAACAGACGGGCTTCCCGTAGGTGCGTCCGCCCATGATGCCGCCCTGCTGATTCGTATCCGTCCAGACAAGGCCGTTGTCTTTTACGGAGAACTGGTCGTTGTACTTTGATCCTGGAGTAGTGCCTATGAATTCGCACCCAAGGACATCACCGAAGACGATGCCCTTCACGCCGGGGACGCCGAACACCGCGGCGGAAATATCTGTTTCAAGTCCGTCGAAAAGTGGCCCCCCGAGCGCTGGCGGGAGCCCAGAAATGGTGCATCCGACCATTCCTCCGATGGAATCGCCGGCGTTGCGCGCCTTTAGAATTTCCGTTTCGTAGTCCTCGTCTTTTCCGCAGACTGCGTTGCCAAGCGCCACGATCTGCGCCTGAACGAAGATTCCGCGCCGTGCGAGATATTCGAGGCACAGCGCGCCGGCGGCGCATAGCGGCGCGGTGAGACGCCCGGAGTTCTTGCCGCCCCCCGTCGGGATGCGGCCCATCTCGATCCACTGTCCGAAGTCGGCGTGTCCCGGGCGCGGAATCGTGCGCTCCGCGCCATAGTCGCCCGGGCGCATGTCGCGGCTCGCGATTTCGCCGACGATCGTCTCGCCCGTAGTCGTTCCGTCCGCGGCAAATCCGCTGCGCCAGACGACTTCGTCCGTCTCTCGGCGCGCGGTCGAGAGCTTGTCGCGCCCGGGTGCGCGTCGCTCCATGAACTCCGCGACCTTCTCCGCGTCTACGCGCACGCCGGCGGGGAAGTTCTCGAGGGTGAACGTCATCTTCCGTGCGTGCGACGCACCGCGGACGTCAAGTCTGAGAATGCTTTGCATCAATCGAGATTCTATCGTGTAAGAGGTAATTCGCGGATAGGTTACTTGCCGAAAAAGGAGGTTATGTCGAACCAGCATTCTGCGTCGTATGTGAAGACCACGCCATTGGTCAGCTTCACGCAAACTTCATACTCAATGCTGTCATACGACCTGCCGCCGCTTGAGATCAGCCCCTGGGACTTGACCGTCGGAACGACTGCGTCAATGTCATCCTTCGTGCCGAGTTTCGTCTTTTCCAACGCGGCAATGACTTCGCTTTGGCTGCGCAGGAGCAGGAACGGCCGCTCAAGTTCTACTCCGGAGATTTCATCCTCCGCCGAAATGACAACAGCCGTTTTCTCGTCATAGCCCCATCCGCCGGAATACGCCTTGTTCTTGACGATTTCGCTCATTGACGTCGCAAGCGGCGCAATGGCAGCCTTCAGCGCTTCTGCAGGGGCTTGGGGATTCCGCCCTTCGGCACCACTTTCTTCTTTTGCCGGGACGCGGCGGTAGTGGTAGCCGGAGAACGCCGTGTTCTTGAAGAGCTTCCACACCGGCAGGACGTCGCCGTTCGACATGATGCATTCGCCGAACTCATACGACGCGAAGAATTCCTTGCACGGACTGGAGAGGATCTCGTTTCCGTCGACGGTGATGACGACATTCTCGGGGCCGGTCTTGAGGTTGAAGCTGTGGGACGGCTGCTTGGCGAGATCGCGGACGAGTATCTGGCGGCTGATGTCCCGTCCGTCCTCGTGCTTCGTCGCGGCCTTGTACTTGGCGCCCGCGTTCTCCTCGGTGTACGACTCGACGGCGACATGGTCGCCATTCTTGTCGCGGAAGAAGTGGATGTACGGCACGGCGCCAGACGAGATGGTGCGTCCATAGGTGGGACGGGCGAGCCCCCATCCGATGTCCCACTCCTTCTGATTCGGATCTTTCTCCTCGAAGTAGACAGTCGCCTCGAACTCGCTGTTGAGCCCGTGCAGAGGCGTCAGCAGGAAGTAGTACGACCGGAAGTTGTGGCGAAAGCGCGCCCGTCCGTCCTCGTCGAGATGCATATGCCCCCACCATACCTCGGCCTCGCCCGGGAGTCCGGTCGGCATGAGGTCCATCCAGCCGCCCGCCGTCTCCTGGGAAAAGAGCCTCTCGCGAAACAGCTGGCGCCCCGCCAGCTGCCGCTCGTTGATGTCCAGGTGCTCGCGCTTGCTCATACCCTCGTAGTAGCGATACGCCTCTTCATGGCGTCCGGCGTCTATCGCCTCCTCGGCGGCGATGACACCCTTCGCGTCGGGACCCTTGGCAATTGAATGCGCGAGGTCGCCCATGTAGTATTTGTCTTCCCTCGGCGCGACGCGCCGTATCCAGTGGTGGTCCTTCCAGCTCCTGACCGGCTTCTCTAGCGCCGCGGCATACGCGCGCACCCGCGCCCAATCCCTTGTGGACACGGCGAGGTCGAGGCCCATGCAGCGGAATATGTCCGGAGACGGCATGTTCGGCTGAGGTCCGGCGGCGACATAGGTGTCGAACATGCGGTACATGGCGGCGCAGACCTCCGGGGTCAGAATGCGCGCGACTTGGTTCGTCGTGGACGAGCCGTCGGTTTCGAAGCGGAATATCTTGTTCAGCGCAGCGGATGCCGCGACGTAGGCGAAGCAGGAGTCCGTGCGAACGGTCGCAGCCGCGTTCGTCGCAAGGTCGAGCAGCATGCGCGTCGAGCCGCCCCAGCGCGAGGTCTGGTAGTGGACGAAGTCGTCGACGTATTGCGCGGCGACGTCGATGGAATTGGATACGCCGCGGTTGAACCATTCAAACGCATCGCCATTCCCGCAGCTGCGCCCGTACAGGCTGGAGAGCATCAGCGCCGGACGCGCCTCCTCCGGGCGCATCGCCACGGCGGCCAAGAGGTTCGACTCGGCCTGGTTGTTGTTGAGCTGCCACCCCTTCCATCCGTCCTCCGTCACCTCGCTCGCCCATCCTTGCCCTCGGGACTCGAACGCGGCGCTCATGCAACGCTCGGCCCATGCGCAAAGCGCCAGGTACTCGTTGTCGAGCTGTTTGCCGGCGTTCTCCGGAAGCAGATACTCGCTGTCGAGCCGCTCGGCGATGCGCCGGTCGGCCGCCTTGAGGATGGGGACGACCTTCTCGAACGCCTCGACATACGGGCCAAGCGCGTCCTTGACCGGCTGGGTGCGTTTTTTGTCAAGCGCCTTCATGTGCCTTGCCTGCCGGTACGCCCAGCGGCGGAGAAGAAAGCCCAGGAACGGCTCGGTCGCGTCGTCATGCGCCTCAATGGCCTCCTTGAACAGCTTCTGGCCTTGGAAGAACTTGGGTTCGCTGTCCAGGCCCATGTAGCGCACAATCGCGACGGCCGCGTCGCGGCAGTTCTGGCCCCACAGCCAGTTCGCGTCGACAACCGCCTTCGACGTCGGGAACTCGTCCCGCATCGTGGCCATGGCAATCGCAAGCGACTCGCGCACGCGCAGCATGCGCGTACGCACAGAGTCGTTCGTCTCGGACGCCGCGTCGTAGGTCTCGACTATGTGCTTGCGGTAGAACGGAAACGTCACCTCGTCGATGAGCTTTTTATCCGTCTTCGCATCCGCGGGAAGCGGCAGCACGACCCTGGGTTCGACGCGCGACGACATCCGCTCGTCGTCGTCATCATCGTCATCATCGCCTTCTTCGTCCTCCTTGTCGAGCGTCCCGTTCTTCTTCGCCTCCTCGTACGCCTTGAGCGCGGTCTTGAGCATTTCGAAGCGCGACTCCTGCTCGTCGATTAAATCCTTCTTGCGCGACTCCATGTTCGCGGGGACCTTCATCGCCTTCGCCTCGGCGAACGCCTTGTCGTAGAGCGGAACGTACTTGGCGTAGACCTCTTCAAACATGACCTGCTGCGCGTATTTCATCGCCTCGCGTCGATACTTGCGAAGCTCTGATTTCGACGCCCCCTCTTTCGGCTTCGGAAACTTCTTCTCGACCTTCTCCATCACGGCACGGGACTCCTCTTCCATCTTGCTGTCATGGGAGTTAAGGACATCCTCTATCGGCTTGATGTACTTCTTGACGTCCGGCGCATCGCGTATCTCGGCGTCGAGCTTCTCGATGTACTTCGCGGGCCCGCCCTTCTCATAGCCAAGACGGCACACCTCCTCGCCCTTCGGGTCGAGGACGACGACCGTGGGGAAGCCATTCACGCCGAACTTCTCGACGAGCTTCTGGTTCTCCTTGGCGGCCTTCGGCGTCAAAAGCGACTTTTTCATCGGCGAGTCCACCATCAGGAGGACGTACTTCTCCGACGCGACCTTCTTGAATTCGTCTGTCGCAAACACCTCCTTGTCGAGCCGCTTGCACCAGCCGCACCAGTCGCTTCCGGAGAAATCGACGACTATGTGCTTGTTCTCGTCCGCCGCTTTCTTGAGCGCAGCGTCGTAGTCGTCGAGCCATCCCTCGGGCGTAGAAGTCTTCGCGTAGACGGCCAACGCAAAAAGCGCGGCCAGAGATGCAATCATCGTTTTTTTCATTTTAGTCCCTTTCCAAACTGTGCCTTTGCCGCGACGCCGTCTTCAAGCGCGGCGTGGAGTCGCGCACGGTCGTTCGCGGCAAGTGCGCCGCGGAAGTCGTCGAGGCGGCTGATGTAGCGCCCGAGAACGGGCAAAAGCGCGTCGCGGTTCGCGAAGAAAAGCTCCGTCCACGTGTCTGGATCGGGCGCGCCAACGCGCGCCATGTCACGGAAGCTCCCCGCCGAGTAGCCGACATGGTCCTTCGCGAGCGGTTCGCGGACGTATGCCGACGAGATCAGGTGGCAAAGCTGGCTCGTAAACGCAATCATCTCGTCGTGGTGCTTTGGGTCGGTGTAGACGATCCGTGCGAAACCGAGTTCCTTCAAAAGCTTCTCGAGCTTGTCGAGAGGTGCGCGGCCGTATGTCGGGTATGGCGTCAAGATCATCGATGCGCTGTCGAAGAGAGCGGCATCGGAATTTTCGTAGCCGTTCTTCTCCTTGCCGGCCATCGGATGCCCGCCAACAAACACCCAGCGCGTCTCGAAAGCGTATTTGCGAAGCGCATCGCAGACGGGAGTCTTCACGCCGGTCGCATCGACCACGATTGCCCCTTCCTTGAGACGCGGCGCAATCGCGTCTATGACTACGACGACAGCCGACGGCGGCACGGCGACAAAAACGACATCCGCGTCCTCGACGCGAAAATCCTCGCCCTTGTCGAAGATCGCCACCTCGTGTCCAGCGCGCTTCGCCGCCTTCTCGAACGACCCTCCGATCAGACCTTTGCCTATTATCGCTATTCGCATAGGATAAAAATTATCTCATTTTCAGCCCAAAAAGGCAATACTGACATCATCCCGGCGTTTTGGCATAATGTAGCCGAAATCTTTTTCGCCAGAAATAGTGCAATGCCAGCGCTGAAAGTCGCCGCAAAGGCGTTCAAGCACCACTGATGTCTGACTCTCGCATGGACGACCGCCTGATCAGGCGGTCGTCTTCATTTGCGGGAAGAGAACGACGTCGCGGATCGAGTCGGTCCCCGTGAGGAACATGACGAGCCGGTCTACGCCGAAGCCGAGGCCGCCCGTCGGGGGCATGCCGCACTCGAGCGCGCTGATGAAGTCCTCGTCGATCTTCTCCGTGTCCTCGCCCGCCTGGTTCTCGAGCGCCTTGCGCTGCTCCAAGGGGTCGTTCTGCTCGGTGTATCCAGGGCAGAGCTCGCGACCGGCGACGACGAACTCGAAGACGTCGACGAGCGACGGGTCGTCCTTGCACGCCTTGGCGAGCGGAACAAACTCGTGCGGGATGCGCGTCACGAAGGTCGGCTGCATTAGCTTCTTCTCGATGAGCTTGTCGTAGACCTCGTGCGTAAGCTCGAGTTCGCGAGTGATTCCGTCGAGCTCGAGGTTTGTGTCAGTCTCGCGGCCCTTCGCCTTGGCCTTCTCGAGCTGCGCCGCGAAGTCGAGCTCGAACCAGTCGTCGCCCATGAGCTCCTTGACGAGATCCTTGTAGGCGACGCGGCGGTAGGGCGGATTGAAGTCGATGATCTCCTTCTTCTCGCCGTACTCGACCTTGCGCGTCCCGATGACCTTGTCGCAGAGGTGCGGAAGGAGCCCTTCCATGATCGCCTCCATCGACGTGCGGTCGCCATACGCCTCGTAGATCTCGCAGACAGTGAACTCGGGGTTGTGAGTGCGGTCGATGCCCTCGTTGCGGAAGTCCTTGCCGAGCTCGAACACCTTGTTCATGCCGCCGACGAGGAGTCGCTTCAGGTAGAGCTCCGGCGCGATGCGCATCACGCAGTCCTTGTCGAGCGCGTTGAAGTGGGAGAAGAACGGCTTTGCCGCAGCGCCGCCCGCCTGGTCCTGGAGAATCGGAGTCTCGACCTCGACGAAGCCCTTGTCCCAGAGGTACTTCCTTATCTCCATGATGAGCCGCGAGCGCGTGAAGAAGCGTGCGCGGCTCTCGTCGTTCGTCATGAGGTCGACGTAGCGGCGGCGGTAGCACTCCTCCTGGTCGGCGAGCCCGTGGAACTTCTCCGGCGGCTGCTCAAGCGCCTTGGCGAGCATCGTCCACTCCTTGACGACGACGGACTTCTCGCCCTTCTGCGTCGTGAAGAAGACACCCTCGGCGCCGATGATGTCGCCGAGGTTGAGCTGCTTGAACGCGGCGAAAGCCGTCTCGGAAAGCTCGTCGCGCTTGAAGATGAGCTGGAAGCGGTCGGTGCCGTCGTTCATGGTGCAGAAGTTCATCTTGCCCATGCGGCGGATCATGAGAAGGCGGCCTGCGACGCGCACCGGCTTCCCCTCCTCGAAGGTTTCGCGCGCGACCTTGAGGTCAACGTGGTCGTACTTGCAGCCGTAGGGCTCGTAGCCCATTTCCTTCAGCGTCTGCATCGAGGCGAGACGCTGCTCGCGGTACTCGTTTGTATCTGCCATGTCTCGCCTCACTCGCCGAACGTGCAGTCGAGCGCGTCGGAAATCATGTCGACCGCCTCCTCGAGATCGGACTCCTTGAGGACGAGCGGCGGAAGGAACCTGACGACATGTGGCCCGGCGGTGAGGGCGAGTATGCCCTGCGCCTGAAGCGCCTCGACGACCTCCTTCGCATCCGCATCGACGACGAGGCCGAGCATAAGCCCCTTGCCGCGCACTTCGAGAACCTTGTCGTACTTGTCGACGAAGCTCTGGAGAGCCTCGCGCAGAAGATTGCCGATCTCAGTCGCCTTGGCGAGAAGCCCCTCGCTCTCGATCACCTCGATCACGGCGAGCGCTGCCGCTGCCGCGACAGGATTGCCGCCGAAGGTCGACGCGTGGCTCGGCGCGACAAGCACGTCCGCAAGCTTTGCGTTCGAGACGAGCGCACCCATCGGCAGCCCCCCGCCGAGCGCCTTGGCGCACGTGAAGAGATCGGGCTTGACGTCGCAGCCCTGCCACGCGAACCATGTCCCCGTGCGGCCCATGCCGGACTGCACCTCGTCGACGATCATGAGAAGGTTCTTTTCGTCGCAGAGGGCGCGAACGCCCTTCAGGAACTCCTCGGTCGCGGGAGTGACGCCGCCCTCGCCCTGCACAACCTCGAGCATCACGGCAACCGTCTTGTCGTTAATCGCGGACTTAACGGACTCGATGTCGTTGTAGTCGGCGTAGGCGAAACCGACGGGGAGCGGGTCGAAGCCCTCCTGGCACCAAGCCTGCGCGGTCGCGGCGACGGTCGCGAGCGTGCGGCCGTGGAAGCCCTGCCTGAACGTGACGACCTCGTAGCGGCCGCCGTTGGCGGAACCCCACTTGCGGGCGAGCTTGATCGCGGCCTCGTTCGCCTCGGCGCCCGAGTTGCAGAAGAACACCTTGCCGCCGAGGCCGGAGAGCTCGACGAGCTTCGCGGCGAGGCGCGCAGCGGGCTCGTTGGCGAAGAGGTTAGAGCAGTGGGTCATCGCGGCGGCCTGTTCCTGGATCGCCTTGACGACCTTCGGGTGCGAATACCCGACCGCCTGCACGCCAATGCCGCTCGTGAAGTCGTAGAACGGACGGTTGTCTACGTCCCTGACCGTGACGCCCTTGCCGCTCGCGAGGACGACAGACGGCGAATATGTCGGCATCAGAGACGCCTTGTAGATGTCGAGGATTTCCTGTGTCTTGTTGCTCATTCCGTTATCTCCGTTCCCACGCCTTCACGCGTGAATATTTCCAAAAGCAGCGAATGCGCCATGCGCCCGTCGACGAGGTGCACTTTCTTCACCCCCGACTTTATCGCGTCCGCGCAGCTCTCGACCTTCGGGAGCATCCCGCCCGAGATCACGCCTTCATCCTTGAGGGTCGAGAGGTCGCCGAGATGCAGCGTCGAGAACAGCGTGCGCGGGTCTGCCGGATCCTTGAGGATGCCGGGGACATCCGAGACGAGCGCGAACTTCCGCACCTTGAGCGCCTTCGCAAGCGCGGCGGCGGCGAAGTCGGCGTTGATGTTGTAGAGATGGCTGTCTTCGACTCCGGTGCCAAGCGGAGTCACCACCGGGATTATCCCGGCGTCGAGCATTTCGCAGACGGCGCGCGTATCGACCGAAACCACTTCGCCCACATAGCCGCGGTCGGGAGCCACTATCTTGCGCGCGGCAAAGACCCAGTTGCCGTGGATCGGGCGGGCGTTCGCGCCGCGCTTCTGCAAACGACTCACGAGGTCGGGGTTCACGACGTTGTTTAGCGTGCGGCGGACGACCTCCATCGTCTCCTCGTCGGTGACTCTCAGGCCTTCCACGAACTTCGGCTCGTGGCCCGACTCCTTGATCGCCTTTGAAATCGCCTTCCCGCCACCATGGACTATCACGACCTTCATGCCGACGGCGCGCATAAAAGCGATATCGTCCATGAGCGAATCGAGATTGGCCTCGATTTCCATCACGGAGCCGCCGAGCTTCACAAGCACGACCGACCCGCGGAAATCGCGTATATACGGCAAGGCCTCGGTCAAAACCGCCGCCTTCGCCATCGCTGTGTCCATTGTGTTCATCTATACGTCACTTCACTGGTGCGACTGACTGGGATCGAACCAGCAACCTTCGGCTTCGGAGGCCAACGCTCTATCCAATTGAGCTACAGTCGCATTGGCCGCATATTATATCAAATATCGCCGAAACGCGTTGCCGATTTTTTGCGGCGGCCACGAGAGTGTTGCGGGGGCGGCTGACATGCCTTCCGCTCCCCGTCCCACCATAAGCGCCGCCTGTGCGCTCACCGGCTTGTCGGCACGACTTTCGCAAACCTCGCGCGGAAGCGGCTCCACGACGCAAGCATGCGTTCCGCCTTGGCCGAGGAAGTGAGCTCGACTTGCCTGTGCAGGAGCGCAAGGAGCTGCGCCTCGTCCTCCGAACCCTCCGCGACGGGAAAGAGATCGACGGAATCGAGGTTGCAGTTGAGATCGAGGTCTCCGCTTTCGTCGTAGACGTACGCGACGCCGCCGGTCATGCCGGCCGCGAAGTTGACGCCAACAGACCCGAGCACGACAGCCACGCCTCCGGTCATGTACTCGCAGCCATGGTCTCCGACCCCCTCCGCGACGAGCGTTGCGCCGGAATTCCTGATGCCGAAGCGCTCGCCGGCCTGGCCGTTGACGAATATCCCGCCCGACGTCGCGCCGTAGGCGACCACATTGCCCGCGATGACGTTGTCTTCTGGCGTAAACGCCGCGCCCTCATGGGGCCTTATGGTGATGACGCCGCCGGAGAGGGACTTGCCGATGTAGTCGTTCGCCGCGCCGACAAGATTGAACATGACGCCCTTCGCGAGAAACGCGCCGAACGACTGGCCCGCGACGCCGGTGAAGTTGATGGATAGGTCGAACGCAGTTCGACCATCAGGACTGGCAGTTCTACCGCCGAGGCCTCTCCCTCTCTTCTCGACCAACCAGCCCGAGAGTGCCGCGCCGACGGAACGGTCGCAGTTTGAGATCGTGCGCTCGAGGCGCGACTCGCCCTTTTCGACCGCCGGTATCAGCTCGCGGAAGTCGTAGTTAGTCTTTAACGCAGAGTCGCAGAGTCGCAGAGAATGGTCATCCCCTTCCATCTCTGCGCACTCAGCGTCTTTGCGCCTCACCCCTGCTAGGGCATCCGCTTCGCGGACAGCCTTCGGCTGGGGGATACGCGTTGAAAATTCTGCCAGCACCTCCCCGAAGTCGAGCTTCGAGCCGTCCTTCGCCTTCAGAAGATCGGCGCGTCCGCGCACCTCGGCGAGCGACTTAAGCCCGAGCGCGGCGAGATGCTCGCGCACCTCCTCGGCGAGGAAGCGGAAGTAGGACTGCAGATGTTCTGGCTTTCCTGCGAATTTGCAGCGAAGCTCCTCCTTCTGCGTCGCGATTCCGACGGGGCAGCAGTTGAGGTTGCAGTTGCGGCACTGCACGCAGCCGAGCGCGACGAGCATCGACGTGCCGAACGCGAACTCGTCCGCCCCGAGCATCGCGGCGACCACGATGTCGCGTCCGGTGCGGAGCTGCCCGTCGACCTGGAGCTTCACACGGTCGCGCAGGTTGTTCTTGACGAGCGTCTGGTGCGCTTCCGCAAGACCGACTTCCCAGGGGAGCCCGGCGTGCTTCATCGAGGTGAGGGGCGCGGCTCCCGTTCCGCCGTCGAATCCCGAGATGACGACAACGTCCGCATGCGCCTTCGCGACGCCCGCGGCGATCGTCCCCACGCCAGCCTCGGAAACGAGCTTGACCGAGACGCGTGCGGCGGGGTTCGCGCACTTGAGGTCGTAGATGAGCTGCGCGAGGTCCTCGATCGAGTAGATGTCGTGGTGCGGCGGAGGCGAGATGAGCGTCGTTCCCGGCTTTGCGTGCCTCAGGCGCGCGACGAACTCGTTCACCTTGTGCGCCGGGAGCTGTCCGCCCTCGCCCGGCTTCGCGCCCTGAGCAAGCTTGATCTGCAGGTCCTTCGCGCTGCGCAGGTACTCGATCGTCACGCCGAAGCGTCCGGACGCCACCTGCTTGATGGCACTGTTCTTCTCGGTGCCGAAGCGCTCGGGGTTTTCGCCGCCCTCGCCGGAGTTGGACATAGTGCCGAGTCCGTTCAGCGCAAGCGCGATAGTCTCGTGCGCCTCGGGCGAGAGCGAGCCGAGCGACATCGCCCCGCCAACGAAGTGCTTCACTATGGAGTCGACGGACTCGATGTTGTTTTTGACAGGATTTACAAGATTATCAGGATTGTTTACGCTTTCCAATTCTGTAAATCCTGTTAATCCTGTCGAACTCTTAAATTCCAGTTGAGACCTCAATGTCACATGGCTGTTCTTGTCGATGTCGTCGGTATAGCGGTGGAAGCGCGCGTAGTCGCCGTGACGCACCGACTCGCGGAAGTCAACAAGCCGCGTCGGAGACCAGAGATGCTCCTCGCCGTCTTTGCGTGCACGGTACTCGCCGCCGGGCGGCAGTGTTTTTTCAACGCAGAGACGCAGAGGCGCAGAGGACGATTCGCCGCCACAGACCTCTCTGCGGCTCTGCGACTCTGCGTTAAATATTTTCTCCAGGTCTTCAAGTTCCAAACCGCCGACAGGCGATGTGACGCCGGCGAAATACTCGGCGACGATCTTCGGACCGAGGCCGACGGCCTCGAAGATGCGCGCGGAGCGGTAGGAGCGGAGCGTCGAGATGCCCATCTTCGACATGATCTTCATCAGCCCCTTGCAGACCGCCGACACGTAGTTCGCCGTGGCCCGGTATGGGGCGACCTCCGTTCGCCCCGCAATTTCCGCCACCGTCGCGAGCGCGAGATACGGATTCACCGCCGTCGCGCCAAAGCCGAGCAGGACGGCGAAGTGGTGCACTTCGCGCACCTCGCCAGATTCGACGACTATGCCGACAGACGGACGAGCCCCCGCCTCGACGAGCGCCTTGTTCACCGCCGCGACAGCCAAGAGCGAAGGAATCGTTTTGACAGGATTTACAAGATTAACAGGATTATCTTCATTTTCTAATCTTGTCAATCCTGTTAATCCTGTCAAAGAAACATTTCTCTTGTCCGAAAGGATTATGATTTTCGCTCCGTCCTTCACCGCTGCGATCGCATCGGCGGCGAGTTTGTCGAGCGCTGCCTTCAGACCGCCGTCGAAGAACATTGAAAGCGTCTTCGCGGGGAAATCGGGAATGTTCCTCAGGCGCGCAAGTTCGTCGTCCGTCAGGACAGGACGCGTCATCTTCACGAGGCGAGCGTGTTCCGGCGTCTCGGAGAGAATGTTTCCCTCGTTGCCGATGTAGGTCATGATCGACATCACGAGCTCCTCTCGGATCGGATCGATCGGCGGATTCGTCACCTGCGCGAAGAGCTGGTGGAAGTAGTCGAAGAGAATGCGCGGCCGGTGTGCGAGCGCTGCAAGCGCCGCGTCGTTGCCCATCGCGCCAACCGGCTCGTGGCCGGTCTCCGCCATCGGACGGAGGATGAGCTCGATGTCCTCGAGCGTCCAGCCAAAGCGCTCTTGTTCGGACGCAATCCGGCCATCTGGACTGGACGGCACGATTTCGGCGAAAAGACCGGTGACGGGAATGTGGTTCTCCTTCACCCAGCGGCGATAAGGTCGACGCCGTGCGTAGTAGGTCTTGAGCTCGGTGTCCTCCATGAGGCGGTGTTTCCCGAGGTCGAGCCAGAGCAGAGAGCCGGGACGAAGCCGTCCGTGGCGCACGACCGATTCCGCAGGGATGTCGAGAACTCCCGTCTCCGACGCAAGGACGAAAAGTCCGTCTTTCGTTAGCGTCCAGCGCGCGGGCCTCAGTCCGTTTCTGTCGAGCGCCGCGCCGAGTCCGAGTCCGTCGGTGAACGCGACGGCGGCAGGTCCGTCCCACGGCTCCATCAGCGCGGAGTGGTACTCGTAGAACGCGCGCACGTCGTGTCCCATGTGGTATTTCCTGCCCCACGCCTGCGGAACAAGCATCATCATCGCATGCGGCGCATCGCGTCCTGCGGCGACCAGCAGCTCGAAGATGTTGTCAAGCGAAGCCGAGTCGGACTGCCCCTTGTCGATGAGCGGCAGAATCTTCCCAAGGTCCACCTGGTAGGGGGCGGATTCCGACCTCGCCGCTTCCGGCCACTTCAGCGACGGCTCGCGCGCCGCGAGCGCATTCAGATTGCCCTTGATCGCGTTGATCTCGCCGTTGTGCGCGATGGCGCGGAACGGATGAGCGAGCTCCCATGACGGGAACGTGTTCGTCGAGTAGCGCTGGTGCACGATTGCAAACGGCGAGACGAAGTCCGGGTCGGAGAGGTCGGGATAGAACTTCTCGATCTGCGTCGCGAGGAGGAGCCCCTTGTAGACGATCGTCCGCGACGAGCAGGAACAGACGTAGGTGCTCTTCGTCGCCTTCTCGATCTGCCGGCGGATGACGTAGAGATTTCTTTCGAAATTTCCCTCACGCAAAGCTCGCGAAGTCCGCGAAGTCTCTTCCGGCGAATCCTTTGCGCACTTTGCGGACTTGGCGTGAGATATAAACACCTGCCTTATCCGCGGCATTACGCTGCGCGCGTCGTGTCCGATGGCGTCGGGGTTTGTCGGCACGTCGCGCCAGGCAAGGACTTCGCACCCCTCGCCCTTCACCGCCGCCTCGATCTTCTCCTCTTCGCCCTCGCCGCCGAAGATCATCGCTACGCCGAAAAGGAAATTCTCTCCGCGATCTCCGTCTCTCTGCGCCTCTGCGTGAGAGAGCGTCCCGATCACCTTTCTGAAGAACGCGTGCGGAATCTTCATGAGAAGCCCCGCGCCGTCGCCAGTCTCGGGATCGTTCCCCGTCGCGCCGCGGTGCATGAGTCGCTTCAGAATCGTCATGCCCTTCTCGACGATGTCATGGCTCGCCTCGCCGGAGAGGTTGGCCACCATCCCGACGCCGCACGCGTCGTGCTCGTATTCTCGCCTGTAAAGGCCCTGCTGTACGTATTTGCCGTTCATCTTCTTTTCCTCGAGATCATTCGACTGTTACAGATTTCGCCAGGTTGCGCGGCTGGTCTATTTCGCATCCGCGAAGCCGAGCGACGTGGTACGCAAAGAGCTGGAGCACCACCACCGTCACGATTGGCGACAGCTCCGCGCATGTCTTCGGAATCACAAGCGCATCCGTTACTGCCGCGGCCGCCGCCTTATCGCCCTCGGTCACTACGCCAACGACCGGTGCCATGCGCGCACGGCACTCCTGCACGTTGCCGAGAGTCTTTTCCTTGCCGGGAATGTCGGCGAGAAGCGCGACGACAGGAGTCTTCTCCGAGAGGAGCGCAATCGGCCCGTGCTTGAGCTCCGCCGCCTGGTAGCCCTCGGCATGCACATAGGCGACTTCCTTGATCTTAAGCGCTCCCTCAAGCGCCACTGGGTGCAGCATTCCGCGCCCGATGAAAAACATGTCGTCGGCCTTAGCGTACTTTTCCGCGACTTTCGCGATTGCATCGTTGCCCTCGAGCACCTTGCCGACGAGCTCGGGGAGACGCGAGATCTCCTTCACGAGCCTGTCGCCGTCCTCAAAGGAGAGTCGGCGTGTCCTGCCGAGCTTAAGTGCCGTCATGAGAAGCGCCGTCACCTGCGCGGTAAACGCCTTCGTGGATGCGACGGAAATCTCGGGCCCAGCGTGAAGATATACGCCACGCCCGGCTTCACGTGCGATTGTGGAGCCGACGACGTTGCACAGTCCCGCCTCGTGAATGAGCCTTG
>CACYNF010000006.1:50363-69305 GCA_902775595.1 uncultured bacterium
GCCTGACTGCGAAAGCGCAATCACCCAGTCGTCGGGTCCGACGATCGGATTCGAATACCTGAACTCCGCCGCCTGCTCGGGGGCCGTCGGGATGTCTGCCAGTTTCTCGAAGAGGTACTTGCCGACCATGCCCGCGTGGAGCGAAGTCCCGCACCCAACGATGACGACGCGCCGTACGGCCGCGAGTTCGCGCGGAGAGAGCGAAAGCCCCGAGAGGAACGCTGTTCCGCCCGCGGGATCAAGCCGACCGCGGATCGTGTTCGCAAGCGCGTCGGGCTGCTCGAAGATCTCCTTGAGCATGAAGTGCTCGTAGCCGCCCTTCTCTATCGCGCCGATATCCCAGTCCACTTCCTGCACTTCGCGCGTGACTGGCGTGTTGTCGAGCGTGTGGATGTCCACGCCTTTTGGCGTGATGCGCGCGATATCGCCGTCCTTGAGGTAGATTACCTGGCGGGTGTACGCGACTATTGCCGACACGTCGCTCGCGACGACGATGTCGTCTTCTCCCACTCCTATGACGAGAGGGCTGCCCTTGCGCGCAACGACCATTTCGCCCGGGTGTTTTTCAGATATCGCGGCGATTCCATAGGTGCCCTCGACGCGCTTGAGCGCTTCGGCCGCGGCTGCCAAGAGGTCGCCTTTGTCGAACGCGGCGACAAGATGGGCGACGACTTCTGTGTCGGTCTGCGAAAGGAACTTCACGCCCCGTTTCTCGAGTCCCGCGCGGAGCGCCGCATAGTTCTCGATTATGCCGTTGTGCACGAGAGCGAGACTGCCGCCGTCCGCGACGTGCGGGTGCGCGTTGGCGACGGTCGGGAGTCCGTGCGTCGCCCAGCGCGTGTGCGCGATGCCGATCGTGTACTTGCCGCGCTCGCCTTCGGGAAGTGCCCGCGAAAGGAGATTGTCGAGCTTGGCGACTTTCCCCGTCTGCTTGTATACTTTTATGCCTTCTGCAGATTCAAGCGCGACGCCCGCCGAGTCGTAGCCGCGATACTCAAGCCGCCTGAGGCCGTTGACGAGAGGCCCGACGGCCGACTTGTTCCGTGAAGTAAATCCTACTATTCCGCACATTGCCTTCTTCTCCTTACATTTGCAGAGACTTGCCACTTGCGAGCGCGCGGACGACGAGAGACGCGCCGCTGGCGCAGTCGCCGACGCAGAAGATGTTCCGCCCGGGATCGGCGACAAGCGCCGTGCGCGTCGTCTGCCCGAGCTTCAGCTGCGAGACGATCGGATTCTCCGCCGGAACGCCGGTGAATCCCATCGCGAGAAACACGAGGTCGGCCTCGATGATTTCCTTCGTGTTAGGCACACTCTTGAACTTCATCGGTCGACCCTCGGGGGAGAACTCCCATTCGACCGTTTCGACTTCAACGCCGGAGACGCATGCGGACGCCGGTGGAACGGCGTCCCTACCAATGAACCTCAGAGAATTCAGGTTCCAGCGCCGCACGCACCCTTCCTTGTGGCTGGAGCTTGTGCGCAGCATATAGGGCCAGAGCGGCCATGGGGTCGAGGCGTCCCGTTCGTCCGGCGGCTTCGGCATGATCTCGATCTGCGCCACCGATTTTGCGCCCTGGCGGATTGACGTGCCGACGCAGTCCGAGCCCGTGTCGCCACCGCCAATCACGAGGACCTTCTTGCCCTTTGCGGAAATCGGAGCCTCGGGAATCTCGCCGGTAAGAAAACGGTTCTGGCCTTCAAGTAGCTCAAGCGCGAGATGGACTCCCTTAAGCTCTCGCCCCGGGATCCTGAGATCGCGCGCTGCAGGAGTTCCGATTGCGACGACTAAGGCGTCATTTTCCCTTGCGAGCCATTCCGCGGAAACGTCTTTGCCAACTTCACAGTCTGTCACAAACTTGACGCCTTCCGCTTCCAGGATCTTCCGGCGGCGTTCGATAAGCGCCTTGTCGAGCTTGAAGCAGGGGATGCCGTAGCGGAGGAGTCCGCCGATGTTCTTCCTTCGCTCGTACACCGTCACCGCGAATCCGCGGCGGCGTAGCGTGACGGCCGCCGAAAGGCCCGCAGGCCCCGCGCCAATCACGGCGACAGACCTGCCGTTTTCCTTTTCCGGCGGACGCGGCACGACCCATCCGTTCGCAAAAGCCGTCTCGATGATGCGCTTCTCCGACTGCCGCACCATGACCGCCTCTTCGTCGAGTCCGTGTACGCAGCTCGCCTCGCACAGGGCAGGGCAGATGCGCGAAGTAAACTCGGGGAAGTCCGAGTTCGCCGAGAGGAGCGCGTAGGCACGCTTCCAGTCGCCCTGCGCGACGGCGCGGTTCTGGTCTGGGACGAGATTCCCGAGCGGACACCCGAAGGCATGGCAGAACGGCTGGCCGCAGTTCATGCAGCGCGAGGTCTGTTCCTTCAGTTCGTCGTCGGTAAGGGGCCGCTCGACTTCGTTCCAGTCGCCTTTGCGCTCCTCCATCGGGCGATAGATGTCGTGTATTCTCTTCATGATAATCCTTGCTTATCAAGTGAAGAGATTAGCAAATCTCATGCCAACGCCTTAAAAGGGTCAGTTTTTTACATTTTTTGTAATCTGAGGCGAGAGTGGCGTTAGAATATTACAAATCTTGAGATTGCACGATATCGCTGGGCATGCGCCAGTCGGCGCGTGGCGATAGCGAAAATGTAATTTTTGGGCCGTCTGGAACGCAATTTCTTTTATATTGTGCCTGGCGGAAGCGGCGGAGAAAGGTTTGGAGGGCCTTTGCAACTGTCTCGTCAGGGTAAATGCCCTTGAACGCGGTACAAGCAAGCGCGAGCAGCTTGTCGGCATCCGCCCCTTTCGCGAGGTAGTGGAAGAGGAAGAAGTCGTGGAGTTCGTAGGGACCGAGCCGAGCCTCCGAATCGTTTGCCGCCGCGCCAGGGACGAGCTCGGGCGTAATAGGCGCGTTGGCGATTCCGTTGAGAATCGACCGAAGGGGTTCTGCCGACTCCTCCGCGACAAGCTTGAGAGCACCGAGTACCATTGTCTTCGGCACCGAGCAGTTGAGCTGGTACATGCTCATGTGGTCGCCGTTGTATGTGTTCCATCCGAGCGCGATTTCGGAAAGGTCGCCCGTTCCGACGACGAGCGCGCGCTCCATGTTGGCGACGTCCATGAGCACCATTGTACGCATCCTCGCCTGGACGTTTTCGTAGGCGATGTCATGCGTCGCTTCGTCGTGCCCGATGTCCGCGAGATGTCGTCTGCACGATTCGCAGATGTCGACGACGCGGCATGTTGCCCCAACGGCGCGTCCAAGTTCTGCAGCGGTGCTTTGCGTGTGTCCAGTCGAGCCGAAGCCCGGCATGACTACAGCAATGAGGTTTTCGCGCGGGAAGGAGAGCCGATCTATCGCCGCCGCCGCGCCAAGTAGCGCAAGCGCGGAATCTGCGCCGCCTGAGACGCCAACGACGAGCTTTTCGGAGTGTGCGCTTTCCATGCGCCGCGCGAGAGCCGCCGCCTGGATTGCGAGAATGTCGCGGTGCCAGTTTGGTTCTCCGAATTCGTCCAAGAAGGGGGATCGTGAAATTTCGCTTGGCTCCGCCTCGGGAAGCTTCGCGTCTATCGTCACGATTTCAGCGACCTTTTCCGCTGCCGCCATTGATGTCGCGCTTCGCCTGCGGTAGCGAAGGGCGTCGACATCTACGACTGCGTCAACGCGAGAGGATTCGCCGGCGAAAAGCCCGCTGTCTGCCGCGATGCGTCCGGCTACTGCGATCATAGAGTCTCCACCGAAGACGGCGTCCGAACTCGACTCGCCAATGCCGGCGCAGGCCATCGCATAAGCGCAGCCGAGACGCTGGCTCTGCTGGTGCACCATTTCGCGGCGGCGCGCGGATTTGCCGAGATAGTCAGTGCTTGCGGAAAGGTTGAAGACGATGTCGACTCCGTTCGCGGCGGCGAGAGAACTTGGTGGCACCGCTGCCCAGAGGTCTTCGCATATCTCAACGCAAAAGCAAAGTCCTCCCACTTTGAAGACCTTTGGCGGTTCGCCGCGAGGCGCGGGCGTAAACTGCCGCGCTTCGTAGTATTCGCGGTAGGTCGGTAGACAGCGCTTGCGAACGATGCCCGCCACCTTGCCGGCGAAAACGACTGCCGCGGAATTGTATATCGCGGGGCCGGACTTTTCGGGAAAGCCGACGATCGATACGGTCGGAAGGTCGGCCGTCGCATTTGCGAAGTCGGCAAGCGCCTTTTCGGCGGAGTCGAGAAATTCGTCGCGGAAGAAAAGGTCGCCGCATGTATAGCCCGTGACGCACAGTTCCGGGAAGACAATCGCCGCAACGCCAGACTCGGCCGCCTTTCGGGCGAGCCGAGCCATCTCTTTTGCATTCGCCGCGGCGTCCCCTAGGTGAAGCCGCGGCGTTGCCGCTGAGATCTTGTAAAGTCCTTTCACTTGAAAAGAGGCCTGCGGCGGAGGTGCAAATACGAAAACCTCCGCCGCAGGCAAAGTTGTCAGATGTTGCTGAAGAACTGGAACGAGGCATAGGCGTCTTGCCCGTGTTCGGTCACGTCGAGGCCCTTGAGCTCAGTCTTCGCGCTGACGCGGAGAATGCCGAATTTCTTCAGGGCGAAGAAGATCGCAAGGCCGGTTCCGAACGCCCAGACAGCGGTCATTCCCGCGCCGACGAGCTGCACGCCGAGGAACTTGAAGCCGCCGCCGTAGAAAAGCCCCGCCATCTCGTTGCCGTATCCAGCCGCAGCAGGCGCCGCGAAGAGCCCGACGGCGAGCGTACCCCAGACGCCGTTCACGCAGTGCACCGACACAGCGCCCACGGGATCGTCGATGTGGATCTTGTCGAGCGCGAAGACGGAAAACACAACCAGAACGCCGGCGACAAGCCCGATTACGATTGAGGCGTTCGCCGTCACGAGGTCGCAGGGCGCGGTAATCGCGACGAGGCCGGCGAGCGAACCGTTAAGCGCCATGGTGAGGTCGGGCTTGCCCATGATCGTCCAGGCGGTGACGAGCGCGGCAATCGTGCCGGCGCATGCGGCGAGGTTGGTGGTCATCGCGACGCGGCCGATGGAGCCTATGCCGGCGGTGTAGCTGCCTGGGTTAAAGCCGAACCAGCCGATCCAGAGGAGGAACACGCCGAGCGTTCCAAGGACGAGCGAGTGGCCGGGAATCGGATTCGGCTTGCCGTCGGGACGGTACTTCCCGATACGCGGGCCGAGCGCGATGGCGCCAGCGAGCGCAATCCATCCGCCGACGGAGTGGACGACCGTCGAGCCCGCGAAGTCGTGGAAGCCGAGGGCCTCTATCCAGCCCTGAGATGCCTCGCCCGCGAGCGAGCCCCACATCCAGTGTCCGCTTATCGGGTAGACGATTGCGCTGACGATCACAGAGTAGATGAGGTAGCTCTTGAACTCGATACGCTCCGCGACTGCGCCGGAGACTATGGTCGCGGCTGTTGCGGCGAACATCGTCTGGAAGAAGAGGAACGTCCAGTCCCAGACGCCTTCGCCGGTCGATAGCGACGGCATCCCCAGGCCTCCCCAGCCGAGCCAGCCGCCGAGCTTCGTCGCGCCGAACATCAGCGCGGCGCCGAGGACGTAGAACGCGAGCGAGCCGGCGGCGAAATCCATCAGGTTCTTCATCATGATGTTTGCGGCGTTCTTTGCGCGGGTGAAGCCGGTCTCGACGAGCGCGAAGCCCGCCTGCATCGTAAAGACGAGTATGCCGGCGATGAGGGTCCAGACTACGTTCAGGTTGGTTTGAACGGCTGCGGTGGTTATTTCAGGTTCCATGTTTTTGTTCTTTCTTTTTGACAGGATTTACATGATTAACAGGATTAAGATGAGAGAGTGAGTAGTCGTAGTTGTAGAAAGGGATTTTCTCAATTCCACTCTCCAACTCCAACTCAAAACTCCAACTAAACATTCCTGTGAATCCTGTCTAAAATTATTGTCATCCTATTGCCGACGGGCCGCGCTCGCCGGTTCTTATCCTCACGCACTCGTCCATCGGAAGGACGAAGATCTTTCCGTCGCCGATGTCTCCCGTGCGCGCACCTTCGATGATCGCCTCTATCGTTTTGTCGATAAAGTGGTCGTTCACCGCGATTGCAAGACGCATCTTCTTGTGGAGCGTGACTTCCTCTACGGCGCCTCTGTACAAGTGGAGGTATCCGCCCTGCTTTCCGCAACCAAGTGCGTTTGTGACGGACATCTTGTATATCTCGCGGGCGAACAACGCCTGCTTGACGGCATTCAGTCGCTCTGGCTGAATGTAGGCTATGATCAGTTTCATCTTTCCTTTCTTGCGCCGCGACCATCGCAGCGTCGCAGCGTGTTTAGCACGCATCGTGCCAAGTCTGCAAATGATGCGTTTTCCGGCCTTTATTCCAGATAATAGGCGCGAAGCACTCCGAGTCGCGGTGACATAACTTGTCGGCGAGGAACTCTGCCAATAACAAAAAATGAAATGTCGGATGTCTTTCCCTTTGGACGCGGAAGCGGCATTACATTTTCTGTTATGCCCATGCCTTATGCATGACATGTCTTGTCGGTTGTTGCCGTCGCACACTTTGCGACCTTTGCGTTCTTTGCGACTAAAAACATTTCTCTCGCTTTCGTTTTCGCGCATTTCGTCTTCTTGGCACGGCGCGTGCTAATGTCCCTGCGTCCGATGCGATGGTCGCATTCGGCGAAATGTAAGGAAACGAAAAGATGACGGAAGAGACAAAGGCCGCAACCGACTTCGGAGCCGACGTGTTCGGCGAAGAGGCGATCAACAAATATTTGAGCAAGGACACGGCGAAGAAGCTCCAGGCGACGATTCGGGAAGGAAAACCGCTTGATCCGTCGATCGCGGGCGAAGTCGCGCACGGCATCCGCCACTGGGCGATGGATCGCGGTGCGACGCACTACACGCACTGGTTCCTCCCGATGACCGGCTCCACCGCCGAGAAGCACGACTCGTTCCTTGAGCTCAAGGACGGCGAGCCGATCATGCAGTTCAGCGGCAAGAACCTTATCGTCGGCGAGCCCGACGCATCGTCCTTCCCGTCTGGTGGCATCCGCTCCACTTTCGAGGCGCGCGGCTACACGGCGTGGGATCCGACCTCTCCTGCGTTCATCAAGCGCCACTCGAACGGCGCGACATTGTGCATCCCCACCGCCTTCTGCGCCTACACGGGCGAGTCGCTCGACAAGAAGACTCCCCTTCTCCGCTCCATGCAGGCGCTCGACAGGTCGCTGAAGCGGCTGATGAAGCTCTTTGGACGCCCCGAGGCCCATACTGGCTGCACCCTTGGCGCAGAGCAGGAATACTTCCTCATCGACAAGGAGTACTGGAAGAAGCGCCCGGACCTCGTCCTCACCGGCCGCACGCTCTTCGGCGCGCCGTCCGCGAAGGGCCAGCAGCTCGAGGACCACTACTTCGGCACGATTCCCGACCGCGTCATCTCGTTCATGAACGACGTCGAACGCGAACTCTGGAAACTCGGCATCCCGGCGAAGACGCGCCACAACGAGGTCGCGCCTGCGCAGTTCGAGCTCGCGCCGCAGTTTGAGGAACTGAACCTTGCGAGCGACCACAACATGCTCGTGATGGACACTCTGCGGAACGTCGCCGAGAAGCACGGGCTCAAGTGCCTTCTCCACGAGAAGCCGTATGCCGGCGTCAACGGCTCTGGAAAGCACAACAACTGGTCCGTCGCCTACGGCGGCAGGAACCTCCTCGACCCGGGCAACGACCCGCACGAGAACGCCGTGTTCCTCACGATGCTCTGCGCCGTGATCGAGGCGGTCGACAAGCACGCCGACCTCCTTAGGGCATCCGTCGCAGGTGCAGGCAACGACCACCGTCTCGGCGCAAACGAAGCGCCGCCCGCCGTCATCTCCATCTACGTCGGCGACCAGCTCGCGGAAGTGCTCGACCGCATCGAGAATCCGAAGGGCGCCAAGCGCGAGGAAAAGGGCTCTCTCAAGATCGGCGTCGACACGCTTCCCGCGATTCCGAAGGACGCGACGGACCGCAACCGCACTTCGCCGTTCGCATTCACGGGCAACAAGTTCGAGTTCCGCGCTCCGGGATCGAGCGTCTGCTGCTCCGGTCCGATGACGGTCCTGAACACAATCGTCGCAGAGGCGGTCGACCACATCGCGGGCGAGCTTGAGGCCGCGAAGGTCGCCGGGAAGGCGAAGCCGGGCGAGCATACGGCTGCGTTCCACATCGCGCTCCAGAAGATACTGCAGGCCTCGCTCAAGGCCCACAAGCGCGTCGTCTTCAACGGCAACGGCTACGAAGCCGACTGGCCGAAGGAGGCCGAGAAGCGCGGGCTTCCCAACGCCCCCGACACGCTCTCCGCGCTCGCCGCGCTGTCGAAGAAGGAGAACGTCGCGCTCTTCGAGAAGTACGGAGTCATGACGAAGCGCGAGCTGAAGAGCCGCCACGAGATATTCCTCGAGGAATACGCGAACAAGGTGCGCATCGAGGGCAATACGGCGCTCGACATCGCCAAGACGATGATCCTCCCCGCAGTCCGCGCCGAGTATCTCGAGACGGCGAAGACCTACAACGAGACGGATTCCAGCAACGTGAAGATCGCGATCGACATGCTTCACGGGCAGATGACTGAGCTCGGCACCGGGCTCGTCAAGATGAAGGAGGCGATCGACTACCTGCAGGATGCGCTGAAGAACTACGACACGGCTGACACGCTCGCGAGGATGTCGGAACTCCGGAAGATCGCCGATTCGCTCGAAGCGGTAGTCTCGAACGAGAGGTGGCCGCTTCCGAAGTACCGCGAAATGCTGTTCCTGTATTGAGTTGGTAGTTGGTAGATGTTGGATGAATTGAAGCATGAATGCGCCGTGGCGATGGTGGTCTTGAGAAGGCCGCCATCCGCCACAGGCGACTTCGGCGGGACAAAGCTCTCGCTGCTTCTGGAGAAGCAGCACAACCGCGGACAGGACGGGGCGGGCGCAGCGATACTTCGCGCTCGCCCCGTCCCAGGTGAAGAGCCGTACTGGATCGCCAAGTCCGCCTCCGCGACGCCGCTCGCCGACGTGCTGGCCGCCATCGGGAAGCGGGTTAGCCGCAAAGAACGCATAGAGCGCAAAGGAGCGGAACACGCTGCTGCAAACAACCAAGAGCGGATATTCCTCGGTCATCTTCGCTACGCCACTTTCGGCAAAAACGACGTGGCGTTCTGCCATCCGTTCGTGCACGAGTCGAGCGACCTATCGCACACGCTTCTCCTCGCCGGGAACTTCAACCTCACGAACGCCCACGAGCTTTTCGACGATTATGCGCGGCATGGTTCTTTTCCCACGAGCAAGGCCGACGGCTATCTCATCTGCGAGCTGATCGCTCATGAATTGGGAAGGCTTATTAACCATGTAGAACATGTAGATCATGTAGAAAATAATGCCCCCGATCTACATGTCTCTGCATGTTCTACACGGCTAAACTGTAATCTGGCCGACGCCCTTGCAAATGCCTTGAAGAACGCCGACGGCGCGTGGACGCTCTGCGGCATGACCGCCGATGGATGGGCGTTTGCGACGCGCGACCCGCACGGCATTAGGCCTGGCTTCTACTACATCGACGAGCGCGTCGTAGTTGTCGCGAGCGAGCGTCCCGCGATACAGGCCGCGTTCGACGTCCCGCCAGAAGCCGTGAAGGAGCTGCCCCCTGGCGAAGCTCTCGTCGCCTCTCCACAGGGGGACGTCGAGTTTGTCGATCTGAACCGTGCAGAACATGTAGAACGTGTAGAAGACAATGCTTCCGATCTACATGTTTCTATACATTCTACACGGCTAAACAACTTGTCTGCGCGCCCCTGCTCGTTTGAGAGGATCTACTTCTCTCGCGCGAACGACGCCGACATCCACCGCGAGCGCAAGGCGCTTGGCGCGGCGCTTCTGCCGCGCATACTCGAGGCGGCGGAAGCTCCGCTCGAAGACATCTTCTTCAGCTACATCCCCAACTCCGCGCGCACCGCCTTCCACGGCCTTTTGGAAGCGCTTTTCGTAGAATGCCCCACGCAAAGTTCGCAAAGTCCACAAAGCGAAAAGCTTGAAGCCACTTCGCGATCTTTGCGGACTTCGCGCGCGACATTTATCCCCCGCTTCGGCGAGGTCATCGTCAAGGACGCGAAGTTCCGCACGTTCATCGCGGACGCCGCGGCGAGGCGCGAGTTCTACAAGCACGTCTACGACGTTACCTACGGGCTCGTCAAGAAGAATGACACGCTCGTCGTCCTCGACGATTCGATCGTGCGCGGCAACACGATGAAGAACGCGATACTCCCCATGCTCGACCGGCTCGGACCGAAGCGGATCGTCATCGCATCTTCCGCGCCGCCCATCCGCTACCCAGACTGCTACGGGATCGACATGTCCACGCTCGGCGAACTCGTCGCGTTCCGTGCGCTCGTCAATCTTCTGGAGGGGGAGCTGGTATCCTTCTCTGCCGAGGCTACGGAGTACAAGACGGGAAATGGAGAACGAGAATTGCGCGAAGCGCTTGAAAAATCTCTACACGTTTCTACACGTTCTACACGGTTAAACAATCCCCTTGCTGAGCTTTACGCCCGCTTCACCGAGGAGGAGCACTGCGCGGAGATCGCCCGCCTTCTCACCCCGCCCGGAATGAAGGCCGAGGTGAAGGTGGTGTATCAAACGGTGGAAAGCCTTAGGGAATGTCTTGGCCAAACGACATTCGACAGCCGTCAACCGACAGCTAAAACCAACAACTCACAACTCACAACTCGCAACTCGCAACTTCACATCGGCGACTGGTACTTTACGGGCGACTATCCGACGCCCGGCGGATACAAGGTGCTGCGAAAGGCGCTATTGAACTACTTGGATAAGAATTCGGAAAGGTCGTATTGAACTTCAATTTTCAATTTGCGCCGGAAATAGCCATTGGAAAATATGGTATAATACGAGCCACAGGGAGAAATCAAATGCCAAGGTTAATGGAAAAGAAAGACTGGATACAGACGGTAGCCAATGTTGGCGCTGCCGAAAGCGTCTGGTGTGAAAACATCTCGTCCGATGGGGATGCGGTGCCATTGCCTTTGCCTGGCCGTGGCACTTATCAGGTAATTCTCGTAAAAATCAATCCCCTTCGACCGCCAGCCAAGAGTAAGGTTCGCATCGGCTCGAAGAAAGGCGTCTGGCGGATTCCTACCGAGGAGGAGGATCGCGCAATGGACGAAGAGATTGCAGCTTCAATGAGTCTTGATGGCCAGCTCTTATGAAATTGCTTCTTGATACGCACATTCTGCTATGGCTTGTTACTGACAGCCCGAAACTCTCTTCCGAGGCGAGAGCGTTAATCGAGGACGTAGACAACGTGTGCCTGTTCAGTCCGGTATCGATTGCGGAGATTTCGCTCAAGCACAAGAAACATCCCGACCAACTTTCTTTCAACGGCGAAGCGGCTCGTAGCGAGTTTATTGATGTTGGCATCAGCGAGCTTCCCTTCACATCGACGGACGCCGCGGGCGCGGATTCTCTTGAGTTGTTTCATAGTGATCCTTTTGACCGCATGTTGCTTGCCCAAGCCAAGAGCGAGGGAGTCATGATTGTTTCGCATGACCGGCAATTCCCACAATATGGAGATTTTGTAATTTCCGTGTGAAAGCCAACAACTTTTAACCCGTAACACTGAAATGAAAGGAAGCGAGACGAAACAGTAAACGGTATATAGGCGGGCAACGGCCCGCCGCCAAGTCAATTTGTGCTGCAAAGCGGTCGTCGTGAGAATGTAGGAAGTTCAAAATGGGCGGTACTATGCAGAGGAAAACGCATAATACGTTTGCCTCTCTTCGTATCCCCATTTAGGCATCCTACAGCCTCTCACGAGATACGAAGGGAGGTTTTCTTTTCCGTTCCGATTGCCAAGCGGCTAAACTGGTAGTGCGGCGTGTCCCCACGCCGCCGACACTAACGAGGACACGCCCGATCCTTGCGAAATGAAACACAACAAGTGCACGGGAAAAGGAGAGGATAGACATGAAGAATTGCGAAAAATCAATAGATAGAAAAACCGTCGGACTAACTTTGTCAAAGGAAATCACAGTTGGACTTTCTAAAGCCAAATTTGTTGTGCAAGATGGTTGCCTAAAGTTTGGAGAACTTCAGGTGTCGCAGGGCTCTATCGTATGGTTTCCAAGGTTTGGAAAACGAGGGTACAAAATGGATTGGGAAAAATTTGATAAATGCATGCAGCAAGGCCATAAAGGTAGAAAACGATAGTAGCGTGACAACAAGGCCGACACGATAACAATAAGCAAGGAGATGAAAATGAAAATCAAAGTCATGTTCCTGATAGCATTGGTGGCCTCATGTTCGCTTGCGCAAGCTGCACTTGGAGTGAGGTATCAAGAAGAAGGAGAGCATGGAGTTTCTGAGAAGTTTAAGAGACGACCGTTGCTATCTCGGAGAGCGACCAATAATCCTCATCAGAACAATAGCAACTTGCTTGAACCGCTTTTGCCATTTGCCGAGGCTGCCGATAAGGCAAAGCGCGGCTATCCGCAAGGCTATTATGCGCTTGCGCTTCACTACGCAAAAGGTGTCGAGATTGAGCGCGATGCGGAAACGGCTCGTCAATTCTTGCAAAAGGCAGATGCCGCCAATTACGGCAACGCAGTATTCGTCATTGCCATGCTAAATGAAAGAGAATTGTTCGGTGACTCCTCGCCGCATCTGTCTTTGCGGCATTCCCTATCCCAAGATAATGTTAATGTTCGACAGTATACTGGGGTGCCTATGGATTCGTACAAAGGGATGCTGTCGCTCACAAATTCAACAGATGTTGCGCTTGTGCGTACTGGATATGAACGAGCCATTAGTCTTGGCATTTCCGTCGCGACGAACGAATTGGCCCGTTTCGAGCGTAGGCTGGCGAAGGAACAGGCAAAGGCCAAAGAGTCCGCAGATAACGAAGCGAGAGTTGCGGCCATAAAAGCCAAGAATTCTGAGATTGCGCAGTCAACACTTGGTATCCTTTCGGCCTCGACCAAGGCGAAGGAGCCTTCCTCGGCTCTCTCTAAAAGATTGCACGAAGAAAGATTGCCGCGCAGAAAGATTGTAATGGAGCCGGAAATGCTTGAACCAATACTTCCTCTTGATGAGACTATAAAATTAGTCGAGGAGAGGCAAGGGAAAGGTTATTACCAGCTGGCTATAAGGTATGCGCAGGGGAATGAATTGCCTGAAGACCGAGGTGTTGCCTATAAGCTGCTATGCAAGGCTTGTGATGTAAATTATGCAAATGCCGTTCTTGTGGAAGGGTTATGCGATGAGGCAGATTTACAGGAATGTATTCCTGGTTCTAAAATACGGCGCCCTGCAGAAATGTCCGACTGGATGCATGGGTATTGTGGAACCGTCTTTTACTCTGGAAGGCGCGATTGTGACTTTCTTACAAACGAAGTCGCATTCACCAGAATAATGAGTAAGTATGCAAAGGCCAAGGAGCTTGGACTGTTGGAGGCGACCAATCATATGGCCAGACTCAATGCCCGGCTTGAACATTTCAACAAGGAAGATGCTGAACGAACGGCAAGAGAAAAAGAAAAGGCAGATAACAATCGTCGTGTGTTAAGTCTTTTAGGGGATATGGCAGTAAAGCGCGAAGCATCGGCTGAAAGATCATGGCAAAGGGAAGCAAATGCATGTGGCTTTATGGATGACTTGCATCCAGCACACATGGCCGTGGGCAGTATGGCGAATCTTCCACAGGGAACGGTAGTGGACAATTCGACTGGCACGACGAGTGATTTGTGGTCTATTTACTCCAGTGGCATGTCGGGCAATGGGTTTAAGCTATTGGTGGTAACGCGTATAACGCGGGCAGCAGCATATGAAAGAAATCTTCACTATGCGGTTGCCACGATTAGCGCTACTGGGAACGTTGTCAACATCGGCCCAGAACTTGGATCGGTAAATATTTATGTTGGCACTGACTAAGACGTCTGTGTGATGCCATCATCATCGAGACCTCGAAAGCGTAACATCAAGACGGTGGTTGAGCGGCAGCATAGTGATATGCCGCCCGACCAGCCGCCCGCGTTCTTCCTGCGGGTGAAGGTGAAGTAGCGGCTCGTATTTCTGCATTCTCTTTTGCGCTAAATTTTCGGAAAGGCTGGTGGGGGGATTACGTTTTTTGTAATATAAGCAACTCCTGCCTAACAAAACATGTTGGGTGAGACGCGTTGTTTTCCTGCTTTTGGTATGATTTGGCCTTGAGAACGGAATCTTTCACGGTTTGGCACGGGTTGTGCTAATTAATTCCGTATGGACTACGAAATGAAGTGGAAAGCGGAACGCGAACGCAAGGCGTATCTCGCGCTTGCGGACGGCACTGTGTTTCACGGCGTCGCGTTCGGCGCAAAGAAGGACGCGCTCGGAGAAGTCGTCTTCAACACAGGGATGTCGGGCTATCAGGAAATCCTGACCGACCCCTCCTACGCCGGACAGTTCGTCACCCTCACGACAGCCGAAGTCGGCAACTACGGAATAAACCCCGAGGACGTGGAGTCCCGGGGGCTTTTTCTGTCCGGACTCGTCATCGGCGATCTCACGGAGCCGAGCAACTGGCGCAGCGAAAAAAACCTCGACGACTATCTCCGCGAGAACGGCATCCCCGGCATCTACGGCGTGGACACGCGCGCGCTCACGCTGCACCTCCGCGAACACGGCAACCAGAAGGCTTTTCTCTGCGTCTCGGCGTCTCTGCGCGAGGAAGACGCAATGGCCAAGGCGCGAGAATGGATCGGCCTCGATGGACAAGACTACGCCGCGAAGGTGACCTGCGAGGGAGCTTATGAATTCAACGACATTCGACAGCCTTCAGCCGACACCCCGGATGTCGGTCGCCGGATGTCGAATGTCCAATCACTCCCCCACGTCGTCTGCTACGACTTCGGCGTGAAGACAAACATCCTCCGCTCGCTCGCGTCGTGGGCAAAGGTCACGATCGTTCCCGCGAAGACTCCCGCCGAGGAAGTTCTCAAGATGAACCCCGACGGCGTCTTCCTCTCCAACGGCCCCGCCGACCCAGCGGCAGTTACATACGCAATCGAGAACATTCAGAAGCTCCTTGGCATTAGACCTCTTGACAAGTCGACATTCGACAGCCTGCAACCGACAGCCGTGACGACAAAACGACAAACGACAGACGGCTCCAACTTTCAACTTTCAACTTCAAACTTTCAACTGCCCCTCATGGGCATCTGCCTCGGGCATCAGCTGCTCGCGCTTGCGTGCGGCGCGAAGACTGCGCGGCTCAAGTTCGGACACCACGGATGCAACCACCCGGTGAAGAACCTCGCCACCGGCAAAGTCGAGATCACCAGCCAGAACCACAACTTCGCCGTCGTGCCAGAGTCGGTTCCAGGCTGTCTGGAAGTGACGCACATAAACCTCAACGACAATTCGATCGAGGGCATCCGCCACAAGACGCTCCCGGCGTTCTCTGTGCAGTACCACCCAGAGTCCTGCCCCGGCCCGCACGACTCGAACTACCTCTTCAACCAATTCAAAGAAATGATTTTAGCCGCAAAGAACGCATAGATCGCAGAGCCTTTGCGCTCTTTGAGTTCTTTGCGGCAAAAAAACAATCATGAAAAAGCAAGTCAAATACGTATTCATCACAGGCGGCGTCGTAAGCTCTCTCGGCAAGGGCGTAACGAGTGCCAGCCTCGCGCTCCTCCTCAAGAGCCGCGGCTACAGAGTCTTCATGCAGAAGCTCGACCCCTACCTCAACGTCGACCCAGGCACGATGTCCCCGTACCAGCACGGCGAAGTGTTCGTGACGGACGACGGCGCGGAGACGGACCTCGATCTCGGGCACTACGAGCGGTTCGCCGGCGTCACCTGCACGAAGGCGTCGAACTACACCTCAGGACGCATCTACTCCGCAGTCCTCGCGCGCGAACGCGCCGGCGGGTATCTCGGCGGAACGGTGCAGGTCGTTCCGCACATCACGGACGAGATCAAGGCGGCGATCAGTAGCGCTGGCGAACACGACTGCGACATCGTACTCTGCGAGATCGGCGGCGTTTCCGGCGACATCGAGTCGCTCCCCTTCCTGGAGGCGGCGCGGCAGTTCCGCTTCGAGGTCGGGTCCGAGAACGCGTGCTTCGTGCATCTGACGCTCGTCCCGTATCTCAAGGCCGCGGGCGAGCTCAAGACAAAGCCGTCGCAGCATTCCGTCGGACAGCTGCGCAACATCGGCATCATCCCCGACATCCTCGTATGCCGCACAGAGATGACGATTCCGGAGGAGCATCTCCAGAAGCTCGCGCTATTCTGCAACGTGAAGCGCGAATGCGTCATCGAGGAGAAGGACGTGACGGACTCCGTCTACGCCGTGCCGCGCGAGCTAAGGAAGCAGGGACTCGACGAGCAGGTGCTCCGGCATCTCCACCTCGACATCTGGCCCATAAAGCACACGGTGTGGGACACGCTCGTACGAAAGGCAACGCAGCCGAAGAAGACGTGCCGCATCGCGCTTGTCGGAAAGTACATCTCGATCCGCGATGCCTACAAGTCTGTGCACGAAGCTCTTCAGCACGCCGGCATGGCGAACAACTGCAAGGTCGAAGTCGTTCCGATTGAAGCCGAAGAATTTCACGATTTGTTTAAAAGAGTTGGAGTGAAAAGTTCGAGTTCGAGAAAGGCTGCTAATAGTTCCTCTCTCGAACTCCAACTCAAAACTCCAACTAACTCCATCGACGGCATTTTGGTGCCTGGCGGGTTTGGGTCAAGGGGCGTCGAGGGCAAGATCGCCGCGATCAGGTACGCGCGCGAGCACAAGATCCCCTTCCTCGGCATCTGCCTCGGGATGCAGTGCACGGTGATCGAATACGCGCGCAACGTGCTCGGATGGAAGGACGCCAACTCGACGGAGTTCGACGAGCACACGACGCATCCCGTCATCGACCTCATGGAGGAGCAGCGCGGCGTCACGCAGAAAGGCGGCACGATGCGCCTTGGCGCCTACCCGTGCGTCCTCAGGAAAGGCACCCTAGCCGACAAGTTGTATAGCCGCAAAGACAACTCTGCGTCCTCTGCGTCTCTGCGCCTCTGCGTTAAAAACACGGACGCGGCAACGATCTCCGAACGGCACCGCCACCGCTACGAACTCGCCTACGACGGCGATGCGCGCGAGAAACTGGAATCGGCGGGCCTAAGGATAAGCGGCGTCTCCCCCGACGGCAAGCTCGTCGAGATCGTCGAACTCCCGCAGACTAAGCACCCCTACTTCATCGCCGGACAGTTCCACCCCGAGTTCAAATCCCGTCCGACCGCGCCGCATCCGCTCTTCGTAGGCCTCGTAACGGCAGCACTCAAGGGAAAGACAAAATGAAGCGCACCGACCTGAAGAAGATAATGGTCATCGGATCGGGTCCGATCGTTATCGGACAGGGATGCGAGTTCGACTACTCCGGCTGCCAGGCCGTGAAGGCCCTCCGCAAGGAGGGATACGAAATCGTCCTCGTAAACTCCAACCCCGCGACGGTGATGACCGATCCGGAAATGGCCGAGGCGACCTACATCGAGCCGCTCACAGTCGATTCTGTTTCGGCGATCATCCGAAAGGAGAAGCCCGACGCCCTTCTCCCGACGCTCGGCGGACAGACCGCGCTCAACCTTGCGATGGAGCTGAAGCGCTCCGGCGTCCTCGCGGAATGCGGCGTCGAGATGATCGGCGCAGATGCGGACGCGATAGCCCGAGCGGAGGACCGCAATCTCTTCAAGGCGGCGATGGAAAAGCTCGGACTCGACATGCCGAAGTCCGGAAGCGCCCACTCACCAGAAGAGGCCGAGGTGATTGCAAAGAGAATCGGCACATGGCCGCTCATCATCCGCCCCGGCTTTACGCTCGGCGGAACGGGCGGCGGGATCGCTCACAACGCGGACGAGTTCCGCGAAATCGTCTTGCGCGGACTCGAGGCGTCGCTCAACCACGAGGTCCTCGTCGAGGAGTCCCTCATCGGATGGAAGGAATTCGAGATGGAGGTGATGCGCGACAAGGCGGGAAACGCCGTGATCGTCTGCTCCATCGAGAACATGGACGCAATGGGCGTCCACACAGGGGACTCGATCACCGTCGCGCCGATCCAGACCTTGACCGACCGCGAATACCAGGCGATGCGCGACGACTCGATCCGAGTTCTCGAGGCGATCGGCATCGCGACAGGCGGCTCGAACGTCCAGTGGGCGGTAAACCCGAAGACGGGGCGGCGCATCATCATCGAGATGAACCCTCGCGTCTCGCGCTCCTCCGCGCTCGCCTCGAAGGCGACGGGATTCCCGATCGCGAAGATCGCCGCCCTTCTCGCCGTGGGCTATACTCTCGACGAACTGAAGAACGACATCACCGAAGTTACGCCCGCCTGCTTCGAGCCGGCGCTCGACTATGTCGTCGTCAAGGTGCCGCGCTTCACCTTCGAGAAATTCCACGGAGCGGACACGCACCTCGGCACGCAAATGAAGTCCGTTGGCGAGGCGATGGCAATCGGGCGCACCTTCAAGCAGGCATACCTCAAGGCAGTCCGCTCGCTTGAGGCGCCGCTCGCCGGACACGATGTCGCGAGCTTCGATCCGTGGTTCAAGCGCGAGCTCGAAGAAATCGAAGCGTTCAGAAAGTTCTTGGCGAGCCAGAAGAATCTTTTGACAGGATTTACAGGATTCACAAGATCAGAAGAATTCGTTAGATGTGGTAATCTTGTAAATCTTGTTAATCCTGTCGAAAAACCGTAGTAGCTGTAATAATACGGTGTCTTGGCTTCGAACTCGCCGGCGCAGGTGTCGACTTCGCCGAACTCGGGCCTTATGCCGAGGGCGAGGCGATTGTTCCGCACCGTAATCTCGTCGGAGCCGATCGCCGCGGCGATTTCCTTGTCGCTGAATCCAAACGCCTTCGCCTGGCGAAGGAGCAAGCTTGCTTCACGCTCTTTTTCGACAGGATT
>CACYNF010000007.1 GCA_902775595.1 uncultured bacterium
GCTTCCGTCTTTTTCACTCGCCCTCGCGTTCGCTTCGGGTTGGCTCGTGCACTGCACGAGCCACCGACAAGCGGCGGTTACGTCGCGTCGCATTGCGCCAAAACACCCCCTCCGCTCCCGCGCGGCTAATCCGTCGCGATTTCGTCCGCACCGTGATCTCATTTCATCATTTCCTCGCTCTGCTGCGCACGAATTTTTGGTAAACTGTTCCTGAAATGAAAAAGCCGTTGCTAGTCAAAGCCGTTGGTTTGGGTTGTGTGACTGTTTTCTGTGTAGCTATTCTAATTATTGTCTTTGGCGTTTCCATTTTGCCTTGCATTTTGCCTCACAATCCTATTTCACAGGAAGTAGGGAAGTGGAGGATGTTGTTATCTGTCCCTCGCCCGTTGAGCCGGCTCATGTGGGCAAATAATGGGGCTCGCGAATCAGGAAAGGAATGGATTGATCCGGCCTCCTGCTCTAATTCCACGCAGTTCGTGCAGATGTTGTGCGAGAAGTTTAAAGACGATACGGGAGGGTACTCATGCGATTTTGGACCCTACGCTAATGTCTGGTGCGTCGCCGTGAATCCGCCTGAAGACGATTCTTTCCCTCTGATTTTCACATGCAACATCGATCCGCGCGAACTCCTGTGTCCGCAGGATGAAGACCAGCCTTGGAAGCTGACTTGCCCGAAGACATGGGGCGGAACCTGCTTCAACTTCTGCGAAAATGCTGCGGTGATTGGCTGTGTTGGTGGCGCCCCGCATTTTCTGGAAGGCAAATATGCTCGGTCGAAGTTCATCTCTAGGGACGGCATCCCCAAGCCTGGTCCCGACACCTACTTCCTGACCCCGACTGGCCGCGTTGACTTTGTTGAAAGGCAAGCACAGTCGGGGACAGGCACTGCGGAGCCGTTGTAAAACACCTTTTGCGCGTTAGATGTCAGTTAGTATTTGTTGTAGTGGCTTGACGGGGTTTAACATGTGGTGAGGAAGCGGGGAGAGTGACCGAGCGCTGAGCGGAGTGACACGCGGGGATGCGGTTCGCGGATTGCGCCGACAGACGCGAGTGAGGCAAGGAGCCGGTATTCCGGCGACGCGGCATCACGACGCGGATGGCGAGCGAAAGGCGCGGGAGCATCGCCGTGTGGAACGGGGTAACCGCCGAACGAAGTGAGGGCCGAGCGTAGCGAGGGGATAGCCGAGGGCGAAGCCCGAGTGCCGAGCGAGGCCGAGGGCACTCCCCACGCGACGAACTCGACCAGAGGTGCCCCGACCGTGACCGCACGCTGGAAGGCAAACCAACACAGGGCATCGACAAGTAGCCGAGCCCTCTAAGCTTTTGTGAACTTTGCGTTCTTTGCGGCTAAAATCAGACCTTCTCCCAGCGGTTGCCGTTCTTGTTGGAGCGTAGCGCCGCCTCGACAAAGCGCATAGTCCGCACTCCTTCGTGCGCGCCCGGGAAGTCGTGCGGTTTGCGGTCCCTGACCGCGGCGCAGAACTCGCGGTAGATGTTCGCGAAGCCCTCGATGAAGCCCTCGTGGTGCCCAGCCGGTATGCGCGAGAGCGCCTTGCTCGCCGCCGAGAGATCGCCGATGTACGGGGCGTTCCTCTTGTAGATGCGCTCGGGCGCGAAGGGGTACTTCACCGAGAGGTAGTTGTTCTCCTCCTGGTTCCAGTAGAGCGACGCCTTGTCGCCGTAGACCCTGAGCCGCACTCCGTTCTCCTCGCCGGTTGCGACCTTCGAGACGGTGAACATCGCCTTTGGCTGGGAAGACTTTGACCGCGCGCCAGAGCGAGTGAGCGAAGCGGAACGAACGCCGGCGGGCGCACCCAGCCGCAGCAGCATCGACGCATCGTCGTCGAGGCGGTTTCCGGGCGCGAAGGACGAGAGGTCGGCGAGGACCTGGCGCACTTCAAGCCCCGTCACGTGCTCGATCAGGTGGAAGCCGTGGACGCCGATGTCCGCGACGACGCAGCTCGGTCCCGCCTTCTTCGGGTCCATCTTCCAGGCGTTGCGCTTGTCCAAGGGTTTCGAGAAGTCGATTTTCCTGAACGAGCCCTGGCTATACTCCAAGACGATCTTGTCGATTTTCCCGAGTTCGCCCCTCTTGATGAGGTCGCGCGCGAGCTTTACCATAGGGAAGCCCGAGTATGTGAAGGGAATGCCGAGGACGCGGCGCCTCCGCCGCGCGAGTCGCTCAAGCTCCGTCGCCTCGGCGAGCGTCATGGAGAGGGGCTTTTCGCAGAGGACGTCCATCCCCGCCTCGAGCGCGGCCTTGGTGATCTCGTAGTGCGAGCTGTTCGGCGTGCAGACGGCGAGGAAGTCGATCTTCCCCCTGCACCGGGCGATGAGGTCGCGCCAGTCGTCGGTGTGCGAGTAGCACCCGTCGACGAGATCCGCGAGGTCGTCCATCCTTATCGCCATGCGGTGAATCGGGCCTATGAACGACCCCTTTCCCCCGCCCACCATTGCGTATTTCAGGCGCTTTTCTTTGTCCATGGAAGCGATTATATCATTTTTTTCACATTTCGGCGGGAAAATATGATAAAATATTACTTCATTTTACCACTAGGAGGGAGATAGACTGTACATATGAAGACGAGCACGAAGAACGAATACAAGTGCCAGGTGGAGCTTAAGGTCGAGCTGAACGCCGATGAAATGAAGGAGATCGTGAAGGACGTCGAAAGGGCGTTCGTGCGCGAGGCGCGGCTCCCCGGCTTCCGCCCGGGCAAGGTCCCGATCGAAATCATCCGCAAGCAGTTCGCCGACGGCCTCAAGCAGGAGACCGAGCACACGATGATCCGCAAGCACTACCAGGACGCCGTCAAGGCCGAGAAGCTCGACGAGATCACGCTTGCCGATGTAAAGGACATATCGTTCACTGCCGACGGCGGCGTGTTCACGGCCGTTGTCGAGATAAAGCCGAAGTTCAAGGTTCCGACATACAAGGGGCTAAAAATTGCCGACAAGGACACGACGGTCTCGGACGAGGCCGTAAAGGAGCAGCTCGAGCGCCTGCGCGCCGCGTACGCGAAGTACGAGGACGCAAAGGAGGGCGATACGGTCGCCGACGGCGATTTCGTCCAGATCGACTACACCGGCACGGTCGACAAGAAGCCGATTCTCGAGATCGCGCCAGACGCCAAGGTCGTCGCGTCCGGCAAGGGCTTCTGGACCCAGGTCGAGGAAGGCCGATTCCTCCCCGAGATCCTCGACGCCGTCAAGGGCATGAAGCTCGGCGAGACGAAGGAGGACGTTAAGGCGAAGTTCGCGAAGGAAGGCGCCCCCGAGGGGCTCGCCGGCAAGAAGGCCGTCTACACCGTGACGCTCAAGTCGTTCCGCCGCCGCGTCCTCCCCACCGACGCCGAGTTCGCCGAGAAGGCGAAGGCCGAGTCCGTCGAGAAGCTTTCCGCGACCATCCGCGAGACGCTCGAGAAGCAGGCCGTCGAGGCGGAGGCCGCGCGCCGCGAGAACGAGGCCGTCGAGCTCCTTCTCAAGAAGGCCGATTTCGATGTGCCGCAGAGCCAGGTCCGCCGCGCGATGGACGGCTACCTCCAGGAGCTCGCGCAGCGCGCGCAGTACTCCGGGCTCGACGCATCCTACTTCGAGAAGAACCGCGACAAGATCCTCAAGGACGCCGAGGAGGCCGCCACGAAGCAGGTCCGCCTCTGGTACGTGCTTGAAGCCATCGCCAAGGCCGAGAACATCGAGGCGAAGGACGAGGAGCGCGGCAAGAAGGTCATCGACTTCGTCCTCGCGAACGCGAAGAAGTGAGCTCCATGAAATCATACATGATTCCCTACGTCGTCGAGCAGACGGGCAAGGGCGAGCGGACGTACGACATCTACTCGCGCCTCCTCCTCGACAGGATCGTGTTCATCTCGGGCGAGGTGAACGACGAGATGGCCAACGCCGTCTGCGCGCAGCTCCTCTTCCTGCAGTCGCAGGATCCGAAGAAGGAGATTTCGGTCTACATCAACTCCCCGGGCGGCAGCGTCACGGCGGGGCTCGCGATTTACGACACGATGCAGTTCGTGAAGTGCCCGGTCGCGACCTACTGCATCGGCCAGGCCGCGTCGATGGGCGCGGTTCTGCTGACCGCCGGCGAGAAGGGGCGCCGTTTCGCGCTCCCGAACTCGCGCATAATGATCCACCAGCCCTGGGGCGGAGCCGAGGGCAAGGCCAGCGACATCGAGATCACGGCGAAGGAGATACTTCGCCTCAAGGAGATCCTGAACGGAATCCTCGCGAAGCACTCCGGCAAGAAGATGGCCGACGTCGTGAAGGACACGGACCGCGACCACTTCATGTCGGCCGCAGAGGCCGTCGAGTGGGGTCTTGTCGACAAGGTCGTGGAATGAAAGAGCTGACCTGTTCCTTCTGCGGAAGAAGCTCCAAGGAGGTCGGGATGATCCCTGGCCCCGAGGCGAACATCTGCGTCGACTGCGTGCGCCACGCCAACGAAATGGTGACGCGCCACGAAAAGAGCGCGAAGGACGTCCCGCCTCTTCCGCCAACGCCGACGCCGAGGGAGATCAAGTCGTTTCTCGACCAGTACGTCATCGGGCACGACGAGGTGAAGAAGGTCCTCGCCGTCGCGGTGCACAACCACTACCGCCGCCTTGAGGCCGCCGAGTCCGGGAAGAAGGACGACGGCGTGGAAATCGAGAAGTCGAACATCCTCCTCATCGGGCCGACCGGAACGGGCAAGACGCTTCTCGCGCGCACCCTCGCCAAGATGCTCGGCGTTCCGTTTGCCATCGGCGACGCGACCGTGCTCACGCAGGCGGGCTACGTTGGCGAAGACGTCGAGAATCTCGTGCGTTACCTTCTACAGAACGCAGACGGCAACGTCGAGCTTGCGAAGCGCGGCATAATCTACGTCGACGAAATAGACAAGATCGCGTCGAAGACCGACAATGTCTCCATCACCCGCGACGTCTCGGGCGAGGGCGTGCAGCAGGCGCTTCTCAAGATCCTCGAAGGCACGATCTGCCGCATTCCTCCGAAGGGCGGCCGCAAGCACCCCGACCAGGAGTACATCGAGGTCGACACCTCCAACATCCTCTTCATCTGCGGCGGCGCTTTCGTCGGCCTGGACAAGATAGTCGGCGAGCGCACCGGAAAGCGCGCGATAGGGTTTGGCGCGAGCGTGGCGGACGGGAAAGACGGAACGGACGGGGCTTCAGGCAGCCCCGCACCCCAGCCCATGGATGTCAGACCTGAAGATTTGGTCAAGTTCGGGCTGATCCCCGAATTCACCGGCCGTCTTCCCGTCATCACCACGATGAAGGAGCTTTCCGAAGACGATCTCGTTCGCGTCCTCACCGAGCCGAAGAACTCGCTCGTCAAGCAGTACCAGAAGCTTCTTTCGATGGACGGCGTTTCGCTCTCGTTTGAAGCTGACGCCCTCAAGTCCCTTGCGAAGACTGCGCTTGAGCGCAAGACGGGCGCGCGCGGCCTAAGGGCAGAGATGGAGCGTCTCATGACCGACGTCATGTACGAAGCACCGGGCAATGCGAAGATGAAGAAAGTCGTCGTGACGAAGAAAATGGTCGAGGAGAGGAATTAGGGGTCAGGAGTCAGGGGTTAGTGATAGATGTTACTTGAGATACTAAAAGCGAAGTTGCACAGGATCCGCGTAACCGAGGCGTGCCTCGATTACGAGGGCTCGCTTACGCTCGACCCGGACGACATGGAAGCGGTCGGGATCGTCCCCTACGAGAAGATTCTTGTCGCCGACGTCGAAAACGGAAAACGCTTCGAGACGTACGCCATAGCCGGGAGGCGCGGCAGCCATGTCTGCTGCCTAAACGGGGCCGCGGCGCACAAGGGGAAGGTCGGCGACCGGCTCATCGTAATGGCCTTCGCCCAGATGACGCCGGAGGAGGCCTCAGACTGGTCGCCGAGGGTGAAGTATTTTAGAGGAAGTTGAAGAGTTGAAAGGACGACAGAAAGTAATGAAGAAGGCGTGGTTGATCATTGCAGGCGTACTCTTTGCGACTTGTGCGTTCGCGGGCGAGGCTCTCCCCGCGTCGGCGGCCGACTGGCCGACGAAGCTCGGCATGACGCCGAAGATGCTTTTCCTCGTCCTCCAGATAGGCATCATCATCTTCGCCGCTAAGATCGGCGGGTCGCTGGCGACAGCGCTTAAGCTTCCAAGCGTTCTTGGCGAACTTGGCGCCGGCATACTTATCGGTCCGTGGGCGCTCGGCGGCTTCCCGATTCCCGGTTTCGACGGCATGTTCCAATACGGCATCTTCTACGGCAAGGCCCTGCGCGCCCAGGCCGCCGCGGGCGGGAATCCCTTCGCCGCGACGCCGGAGCTCTACGGTATCTGCACCATCGCGTCTGTCGTTTTGCTGTTCCTCTCAGGGCTTGAGACGAACCTCAAGATGTTCCTCAAGTACGCGTTCGCGGGTTCGCTCGTCGGAGTGGGCGGCGTAATCTTCTCCTTCGTGTTCGGCGACCTGTGCGCGGTCTACGCGACGACTCTCCTCCCCGACGTGCTGGGCGGCATCGAGTGCCTTGCCGAGCTCGGCGAGCTCGTGAGGCGCGGCGAGCTCGTGAAGGCGATCCTCTCGCCTGCCGCGATGTTCATGGGAATCATGTCGACCGCGACTTCGGTCGGCATCACCGCGCGCATCCTCTCCGAGAAAAAGAAGATGGACTCCGAGGAGGGCGTCACGATCATGGCCGGCGCGGTCATCGACGACGTCCTGGGCATTATCGTGCTCGCGATAGGCATGGGCATCATCGCCTCCCAGAAGCCGAACCCCGAGACGGGCGCGGTCGCCCCGCTCTCGTGGCTCTCCATCGGCGCGACGGCCCTGAAGGCGTTCGGCGTCTGGCTCGTCGGAACCGCCGTGGGCGTTGCCCTCGCGCGGCGCATCTCGTGGCTCCTCAAGCTCTTCAGGGCCCCCGGCGCGATCGCGACGCTGGCGTTCGGACTCGCCCTCGTCATCGCCGGCGCGTTCGAGGCGCTGGGCCTCACGCTCATCATCGGCGCGTACGTGATGGGCCTCGCGCTCTCCCGCACCGACATCAAGCACCTCGTGCAGGAGAACCTCGCGACTCTCTACACGTTCCTCGTGCCGATCTTCTTCTGCGTGATGGGCATGATGGTCGACGTCTCGGCGCTCTGTTCGAAGCCCGTCCTGATCTTCGGCGGAATCTACACCGCGCTCGCCGTCCTCGCGAAGGTGCTCGGCTGCGCGATCCCCTCGCTCTTCTGCGGCTTCAACGTCCTCGGCGCCTTGCGCGTCGGCGCGGGGATGATCCCGCGCGGCGAGGTCGCGCTCATCATCGCCGGCATCGGCCTTTCGCAGGGCTACCTCACCCAGGAGGTCTTCGGCATCGGCATCCTCATGACGCTCGTCACGACGGTCGTCGCGCCGCCTGCGCTCGTCGGGCTCTTCCACCCGAAGGCTAAGGGCGTGCGCCACCCGAAGGCCGACGCCGACGGCGGCCGCGAAGTCGTCTTCGAGCTCGAGACGCGCGAAGTCGCCGAGCTCGTCGTCAACCGACTTGTCGAGGAGTTCCGCAAGGAGGGCTTTTTCGTCACGCTACTCTCGCAGGCCGACCACATCTGGGAGATCGCGATGGACGACATCGACATGTCGATCCGTCGCATCGGCAAGAAGATTCGCTTCACCTGCACGAAGGCCGAGGAGACGATGGTCATGACGGCGTGGATGGAAGTCGCTTCGCAGATGAACGACCTCGCGCGCGCGATCGCCAAGCCCATCCGCAAGGAGGACCTTGGCAAGATGATTGCGAAGAGTGAGCCGGCGAAGCGCGGCCACGAAGGCGTCGGCCGCTATCTCCAGGGCTTCGTCATGCTGCCGAAGTTCCGCGCCGCGTCGAAGAAGGAGGCGATCCAGAAGATGGTAGCCGAGATCGCGGCCGCATGCCCGAACCACGTGAAGAACACGGCCGAGGCGGTGGAGGCCGTCCTGAAGCGCGAGGAGTCGATGTCCACGGGCCTCGACCACGGCATTGCGGTTCCCCACGGCCGTTGCCCGAGCGTCCACGGCATAGCGGGCGCCGTCGCGATAGTCGACAACATGGGAACGGCCAACGGCTGCATACCGGACTACGAGACGATCGACAACTCGCCGCTCAGGATAATCGTGCTGACGCTCGCGAACGACGAGGCCCAGTCGCCGTATCTCAAGTTGATGAGCTACATCTCGCGCGCTCTCCGCGCCGACAACGGCTACGCTCGCCTCGCCGAGTGCCGGACGCCGGACGAGATGCGCCGGTTCTTCAGGAACATCAAGTAGGCGCTCCGCGTTCGCGCTCGCTTGCAACATTGGCTCGTTTTTGGTAAAATCACCGCACTTAAATGAAAGTGCTTTTCCTGTTCATCGACGGCGTGGGCTTACGCGACGCTGCTACGGACAACCCTGTCAATCCAGAGGTGTGTCCCGCCCTGTGCCGTCTTGTCTCGAAGCACGGGAAGCCAATCGACGCGCGCCTCGGGATTGACGGCCCGCCGCAGAGCGCGACGGGCCAGGCTACGATGTTCACCGGCGACAACTGCGCGGCGGCGATGGGCAAGCACTGCGAAGGATTCCCGGGGCCGAACCTCAGGAAGATCGTCGAGACGGGCAACCTCTTCCTCGAGCTTCGCAAGAGGGGGAAGAGCGTCTGCTTCTCCGACGCCTATCTCGTCGACTCCGCCGACGAGCTCGCGTCGCGCAGGTTCAAGTCGGTCACGACGGTGATGGCGCTCACCGCGCCCGAGACGATAAGAACAGTCGACGATCTCCTGAACGGACAGGCGGTGATGCAGGACCTCACGCGCGAGACGATCCAGGACCGCTGGCCCGACATCGCCGTCATACCGCCGCAGCGCGCGGCCGAGCACCTCGCGGCGATCGCGCGCAGGAACGACTTCACGCTTTTCGAGTTCTTCCAGTCCGACGTCGCGGGGCACTCCATGGACTACGCGCGCGCATGCGCGGTGCTCAGGACGTACGACCGGTTCCTCGCCTCGCTCGTCCGGTTTGCCGAGGCGATGGGCGTGACCATAGTCCTGACATCGGACCACGGCAACGTCGAGAACATGTCCGAGAGGGGGCATACCCTGAACCCCGTTCCGTTCGTCGCCTTCGGCCCCAAGGAGGAATTCCTGCGGGAGCGCGTCTCGTCGCTCGTCGACGTGACGCCTGCGATACTTTCCGCTTTCGACACATAATAACAAAAACAAAAAGCAAAGGAGAAAAACCATGGCATGTTCATGCGGCAAGGCAAAGTGCAAGTGCGGATCGGAGTTCTGGGCCCCGATTATGGCGCTCGCCGAAATCGAAAGCGGGCTCGGCGCGAAGAACGACGTCGTTGCGGTCGCGTGGGAGCGCGAGGACGGGAAGGTCTACCGCTACGACCTTGAGATCCCGAGGCGCCTGAGCCCCGAGGCGACCAAGTTCGTCTCGCATGTCGTCGACCGCATCGCGAAGTTCATCGTGTGGGCCGCGGGCGGATGGAAGCTCTATCTCGCCGGTCCCGACGCAGTCGTCCAGCCCGTCGCGAAGGCGTACACGAAGAAGGGCTCCAGGAAGTTCGACTACGAGTTCTTCTCCGACCTCTACGGGCGCCCCGTCGAGACGGTCGTCCTTCCGCTCAGGAAGATGCCCGTGCAGAAGGAGACGCTCACGAAGGTGAAGACGGTCGCCGACGGCTGCCGCATCGGCTTCGACCTCGGCGCGAGCGACTTCAAGATCTCCGCGCTCAACAAGGGCAAGGTCGTGTTCTCCAAGGAGTTCCCGTGGGATCCGCGGAACAACGCCGATCCCGAGTACCACTACTCGAAGCTCACCGAGGGCCTCAAGGCGGCCGCGGCGACCCTGCCGCGCGTCGACGCGATCGGCGGCTCCACGGCCGGCACGCTCGTCGGCAAGAAGATGGGCGTTGCCTCGCTCTTCCGCGCCATCAAGGGGAAGAACCCGTCCAAGTACCCGATTGCGCAGGACATGTTCTTCCGCGTCGAGAAGGACTGGGGCGTTCCCTTCGAGATCTACAACGACGGCGACGTCTCGGCTCTCGCCGGAATGATCACGATGGGCAAGAAGGGCATCCTCGGCGTCGCGATGGGTTCCTCCGAAGCCGTCGGCTTCATCGACAAGTCCGGAGCGCTCACGGGCCGCATCACCGAGCTCGCGTTCGCCCCCGTCGACTTCAACCCCAAGGCGCCCGCGGACGAGTGGTCCGGTGACGCCGGCGTCGGCTCGATGGCGTTCTCGCAGCAGGCCGTCAACTGGCTCGCCGAGAAGTACGGCTTCAAGTTCCCGAAGACGATGAAGCTCCCCGAGCGCCTCAAGGTCGTGCAGGCCGCGATGGAGAAGGGCGACTCCAAGGCGCTCAAGGTCTACGTGCAGATCGGCCGATTCCTCGCGCACGCGATTCCGTGGTACAAGGAGTTCTACGACTACTCGAGCATGATGCTGCTCGGCCGCGTCACGAGCGGGCTCGGCGGCGACGTCATCCTCGAGACGGCGCGCGCGATGCTCAAGGACATCTACCCGGCGACCGCCGAGGAGATCGAGCTCATCGTTCCCGACGAGCACTTCCGCCGCCTCGGCCAGTCCGTAGCGGCCGCGCAGATCCCCGTCATCAAGAAGCGCTGAAAGGTCTGCAGAAAATGACTGACGAACAGAAGAAGGTTCTCGAGGCGTCCGGCATCGTTGACGCGACCGACGTGTCGCGCTACGGTTCCGGCCACATCAACGAGACGTACAAGGTCGAGACGGCGTCGGGCGCGCGCTACATACTGCAGCGCGTCAACACGACGATCTTCGACGTCGATCTCCTGAAGACGAACGTCGTCCGCGTGACGGAGTTCCTGAAGTCCAAGGGAGTGAAGTCGCTCGAGGTCGTCGGATACGACAACCCGTGGCGAATCTACAAGTTCCTCGAGGGCTACACGTCGCGCGACGTCGTCTCAGAGCCGCACCAGGCGTACGACGTCGGCCGCGCGTTCGCGAAGTTCCAGAACGACCTCGCCGACATCCCGCCGCCTCGGCTCGAGGACATCATCCCGAAGTTCCACGACACGCCGAACCGCCTGAAGCAGCTCGACGATGCCGCCGCGAAGGACGTGAAGGGCCGGCTTCAGTCGGTCGCCGCCGAGATGGCGTTCGTCGATTCGTGGCGCAGGAACGCGAGCCGCATCGTCGACCTCATGGCGTCGGGCGAAATCCCCGAGCGCGTGACGCACAACGACACGAAGATCAACAACGTGATGATCGACGCGAAGGGCGAGGCGGTCGTGATCGACCTCGACACGACTATGCCCGGCTCCGCGCTCTTCGACTTCGGCGACATGGTCAGGACTTCGACCGCCGCCGCCGCGGAGGACGAGGCGGACCTCTCGAAGGTGTTCGCGAAGCGCGAGTACTTCGAGGCGCTTGCGAAGGGCTACCTCGAGGGCGCGAAGTTCCTCAACGAAGCCGAGCGCGCGAACCTCGTGTTCTCCGGAAAGCTCGCGACGTTCGAGGTGGGAATCCGCTTCCTCGCCGACTACCTCGCGGGCGACGTGTACTTCCACACCAAGTACGACGACCACAACCTCGTCCGCGCGCGCAACCAGTTCCAGATGGTTCGCTCGCTCGAGGAGCAGACGGCCGACTTCGAGGCGATAGTGAAGGGGCTCTCTTGAAGATAGAGATCCTTCCGTCGCTTCTTGCGGCAGACCTCGGACGCCTCGCCGAAGAGACGAGGCGCGCCGAGGCGTCTGGCGCAGACGCCTTGCACATCGACATCATGGATCCGCACTTCGTGCCCAACATGAGCTTCGGTCCGTCGATCGTCGACTTCTGCAGGAAGACCTGCCCCGCGTTCTACCGCAACGTCCATCTCATGATGTCGCGCCCCGACCTCTACATCGAGAAGTTCGCCGCCGCCGGCGCGCAGACGCTCCAGATACACGTCGAGGCGGACTGCGATCTCCACGTCGAGCTTAAGCGCATCAGGGCGCTTGGCGTGAAGAGCGCGATCGTGCTGAACCCCGAGACCGACGTCGAGATGCTGACGCCCTATCTTGGCGAGATCGACGAGGCGCTCGTGATGACGGTGCATCCCGGCTATGGCGGGCAGAAGTTCATCGCCGAGTGCCTTCCGAAGGTCACGTGGCTTAGGGGGCGCCGTCCAAGTCTCGACATCATGATCGACGGCGGCGGAAACGCCGAGACGATTCCGCTCGCGGCGAAGGCGGGCGCAAACCAGTTCGTCGCCGGCTCCTACCTCTTCGGCAAAACCGACATGCGCGCGGCGGTTGCCGACTTGAGAAAAGGTATCCAATCCGCTCTCCAACTCTGAACTCCAACTCAAACTCCTGCCTCTGCGTCTCTGCGCCTCTGCGTTAAAAAAAACTTCATAAAAGATCTCCCCCACCACTCTCCAACTCCAACTCTGAACTCCAACTCTTAATGAAACATCGAATTCTTCTCTGCGTCACCGGCTCGATCGCGGCCTACAAGGCGGCGGAGCTCGTGCGGCTTTTCGTCAAGAACGGCGACGAAGTGCGCGTCGTCATGACTCCCGCGGCTTGCGAGTTCGTCTCGCCGCTCACCTTCCAGACGCTTTCCAGGAACCCCGTCTACGTCGAGGAATTCAAGCGTCCGGCGGAGTGGCGTCCCGAGCACATATCGCTCGCCGACTGCGATCTCGCCGTTGTCGCCCCCGCGACTGCGAACACAATCGCCAAGCTGCGTTACGGCCTTGCCGACAACCTGCTCACATCGACACTGCTCGCGACGCGCGCGCCAATCGCAATCGCGCCGGCGATGAACGACGGCATGTGGGAAAACGCCGTCACGCGCGAGAACATCGACGCGCTCGAGAAGCGGGGCGTCAGGATTGTCGCGCCCGGATACGGCGAGCTCGCGTGCGGGACGAGCGGTCTCGGCCGCATGGCCGAGCCGGACGAAATCTTCAAGGCCGTGGAGTCGATTTCGTGAAGTTCGACGTCCTTGTAGTAACTGCGTCAAATGAAGCCCAGGCGCGTGGATACCGCGCCATGGTCGCGCCGCTCGTGGGCGCGCTTGCAGAAAAAATCCTCGTCGTTCCCGATCCTGGAGGCAAGCGCGTTGGTTCGCTCGGCAGCACAGTCGGCGTCCTGAAGAAGCTTGGAGACGTCTCGAAGAGCCGAGTGCTCGTCTGCCATTCCGGCGGCGACTCGAAGCGACTCCCCGCGTATGCCGCGATCGGCAAGGCGTTTGTCCCTGTGCCCGATAGCCGCGGCAGGACCGTTTCCCTCTTCGAGCGCATTGTCGCGAACATGGAACGGCTGAAGCTCCCGAAGGGCGGGGTCCTTGTAGTCTGCGGCGATGTCGCGCCCGAGTTTGATTTTGGTTCGTGCGATTTCTCGAAGGGCGGCGTCACGGGGGTTGCGTACTACGACTCGCCGGAAGAGGGTTCGCGCCACGGCGTCTATGTTCCTGAGAAGTTGGAGTCCAAAGTCGGAGTTGGAGAAAGGAACAATTCCACTCTCGAACTCCAACTCAAAACTCGAACTTCACATATTGGTAGGGACGCCTGTCCCCAGGCGTCCACGGACGGTTTGGAAAACCGTCCCTACCAAGTAAAAGCGTTTCTCCAGAAGCCGTCGCCTTCCGCCGCAAAATCGGCGGGCGCGGTGCGCCGCGGGAAGGTCGCCGTCGATACGGGAATTCTCTGGATCGACCCCGCGACAGCGAAGAAGATCGTCGCCGCCGGATGGAAGGTCGGCGACATCTACGACGAATTCGCGCACGAGCTTCTCGGCGGTTTCGCGCCTTTCCACGTGAATGTCGTTCCGCGCTGCTCGTTCTTCCACATCGGTTCGACGCGCGAGCTTCTTGCGCGGCTCGGGAAGGGGCGCGAGTGGGTCGAGGGCTGCGCGATCCCGCGCGGCGAAATGAAGCTCGGCGGAAGAAACGTCGTCACGTTCGTGCCGAGGGAGCTTGGCCCAATCGATCTTGCCGAGGGCGAGTGCCTTACGTGCCTTCCCGTCGGAGGGAAGTGGCTTCCGATCCGCTATCGCGTGGAGGACGATTTCAAGTCCGACGGAAAGTGGGAGAAACTAAAGCTCGGGGAGATCATGAAGAGGGTCGACCACAAGAAGCTTCTTGCGCTTCGCAAAGCGGAGGACTGCATCACTGTGGAACTTCCGCTTCGCATCGACTTCGCGGGCGGCTGGAGCGACACTCCGCCGATATGCTACAAGATGGGCGGCGCGGTTTTCAATGCTGCCGTAACGCTGAACGGCGTGAAGCCGGTCAAGGTGCGCGTCCGGCGTCTCGCCGAGAGGGAGGTGCGCGTCGAAAGCGTCGACCTCGGGAAGTCCGGCGTTCTAAAGTCGCTTGCCGAAATCCGCGCGCCGAAAGATCCGCACGACTGGTGCGCTCTCGTAAAGAGCGCGCTCACGGTGACGAAGTTCGACTTCTCGCATGGCGGGCTCGACATCAAGATTTCCGCCGACGTCCCGAAGGGCAGCGGCATGGGCACGAGCTCGATTCTCGGCGCGGCGCTCGTCACTGCGCTTGAGCGCGTCGCGGGCCGCAGGCCGGAATGGAAGCGCGTCGCGTCGCTCACCCTCGCGCTTGAAAAGGAGATGGCGACCGGCGGCGGCTGGCAGGACCAGATCGGCGGCCTCGTTCCCGGCGCGCACCTTGTCGTGACAAAGCCCGGCAAAAGCCAGGATCCGCGCATGTCGCGCGTCTCGCCGCGCGCCGAGAAGGCGTTCTCGAAGTTTCTCGGGGACCGCGCGCTTCTATACTTCACCGGCCGCAAGCGCATGGCCCGGAACGTCCTCCGCGGCGTCCTCGCGTTCTTCGCGGAGAATCCCGACGACATCGCGTGTTCGATCGTGCGCCGGCTGAAGAGCGACGCGGAGCGCGCGTTCAAGGCCGTCGAGTCGTGCGACTGGGATTCGTTCTGCTCGGCTGTCAACGACTACTGGCTTTCCAAGAAGGCGCTCGACCCCGGAAGCACAAATCCGCTCGTCGAGCTGATCATCGCGCGAATGGCGCCGTGGATTTCCGCCGTGAGCCTGTGCGGCGCAGGCGGCGGCGGCTTCATGTTCGTCGTCGCGCGTTCGAAGGACGCGAAGGCGAAGATCAAGTCGGTTCTCGAGAAGCATCCGCCGATCAAGTCGGGGCGCTTCTTCGACTTCGAGATAGCCGAGTAGTTAACTGTGTAGAAAGTGTAGGACATGTAGAAGATGCATGTTATGCACGGCTGAAAAATGAAGACGATAGTAGTAATACCGACATACGACGAGAAGGACAACGTCGCCCCGATGGCCGAGGCGGTGCTCGCGAGCTATGTCGAACTCCTCTTCGTCGACGACAACTCTCCCGACGGAACGGGCGAGGTTCTTGACGCGCTCGCGGCGAAGGAGCCGCGCATCCATGTCCTGCACCGCGAGAAGAAGGAAGGTCTTGGCCGCGCATACGTCGCGGGCTTCGCGAAGGCGCTCGAACTCGGCGCGGAACTTGTCGTCCAGATGGACTGCGACTTCAGCCACGATCCGAAGGACGTCGCTCGCCTTGTCGAGGCCATCTCCACGCCGATTTCCTCCAGGCAATCAGGCAACTCCGACGACGAGAAAAAATTCCCAGACCTCGTCATCGGCTCGCGGTATGTTCCCGGCGGCTCGACGCCGGGCTGGCCCTTCAAGCGCCGCCTCATTTCGCGCGCCGGCGGAATCTTCATCCGCACCGTCACCGGAATGCCGGTCAGGGATCCGACCGGCGGCTTCAAGTGCTGGAGGAAGACGACGCTCGAGAAGATCGATTTCGCCACCGTTGCTTCGGCGGGGTATTCCTTCCAGTTGGAGATGAACCACAGGACGTGGAAGGCGGGGCTGTCCATAAAGGAGATTCCAATCGCCTTTACCGACCGCGTCGCCGGCTACTCCAAGATCACCGCCGGAATCGCGAGGGAATCCCTCAAGATCGCCTGGCGACTGCGGAGGTTTTTCTGATTATCTCACACAGGGACGCAAAGGCACAGGGTTTTATGAAGACAAAGCCGCTTTTCATCGTGATGTCCGCGCCTTCCGGCTGCGGCAAGTCCACCCTCATCGACATGCTCCTCCAGGAGTACCACGACATCGTCTACTCGATCTCGTGCACGACGCGCGCGCCGCGCGGCGAGGAGGAGGACGGTCTCGACTACCACTTCAAGACGAAGGAGCGCTTCGAGGAGCTGATCCGCGAAAACGCGTTCATCGAGTACGCCAAGGTGCACGACAACTACTACGGCACGCTTAAGGCCCCCATCGAGGAAGTCCTCGCCGAGGGCAACTCGATGATCCTCGACATCGACGTCCAGGGTGCCGCGAAGGTGCGCGACTACGTGCGCGCTCTCCCCAACAACGACCCGCTCAAGATCGGCTACGTCGACATCTTCCTTCTCCCGCCAGACATGGAGGAGCTCCGCCGCCGCCTCGAAGGGCGCGGCACGGACTCGCAGGAGGTCATCGAAAAGCGCCTCGCAAACGCCGAAGGCGAGATCGCCCGCGCCGGCGAATACATGTTCAAGGTGACGAACGACGATCTCGGCCACGCCTTCAAGCGCCTCTGCGACCTTATCGACGCGCTCTCCGGCAGGATGTGACGCCATCTCCGCGCGCCGCGGGATTTTTGGTATAATTTGCGGCCAAGGACAGAACAAGACCTGAAAGGAACCGCGAAATGGAACTCTCGATCCTGATCAACAAGTTCAACATCAAGGGACGGCTCGTCTCGCTGCAGCCGTTTGGGAACGGCAACATCAACGATACGTTCCTCGCCATCTACCGCAACACGTTCACCGAGACGCAGGTGATCCTCCAGCGCGTGAACAAGAACGTCTTCCCCAAGCCCGAGGTGATCATGGAGAACATGCACAACCTCACGCGCCACTGCCACGAGAAGCTCGAGGACGACGCGCAGAAGGGGCGTGACGACCGCGTGTGGCAGATGCCGCGCATCATCAAGGCGAAGGATTCCAAGGATTTTGTCGTCGACGACAAGGGCGAGGTCTGGCGCGTCATCACGCGCATCATGTCGGCGCACGCGTTCGACGTCGCGCAGGGGCCCGAACACGCGATGGAGTGCGGTGCCGCGCTCGGCCACTTTCACTATCTCATCAGCGACATGGACCCGAAGGAGATCAAGGATCCGCTTCCCGGCTTCCACATCACGAGCGGCTACCTCAAGAAGTACGACCAGACGCTCAAGTCGAAGGAGGCGAAGGAGCTCCTGAAGTCCTCGATGGAGGCGAAGCGCCTCGCGAAGTTCATCGAGGAGCGCCGCGGCCTCGCGCTCTGCCTCGAGAAGGCGCAGAAGAAGGGCGAGCTCAAGAAGCGCATGTTCCACGGCGACCCGAAGGTCAACAACATCATGATCGACGACGTGACCGGCAAGGGCACGGCGATGATCGACCTCGACACCGTAAGCCCCGGTCTCATCCACCTCGACTTCGGCGACGCGCTTAGGTCAATCTGCAATCCCGCGGGCGAAGAGGAGACGAACCTCGCGAAGGTCGTGTTCGACGAGGACCTTGCGACGGCGTTCTGCAAGGGCTACATGCGCGAGGCGGGCTCGTTCCTCACCGACGCCGACCGCGCGTACCTGTACGACTCGATACGGCTTCTTCCCTTCGAGCTCGGGCTCCGCTTCTTCCAGGACTATCTCGCCGGCAACGTCTACTTCAAGACGACGCAGCCGGAGCAGAACCTCAACCGCGCGCGCGTGCAGTTCCGCCTCTGCGAGTCCGTCGAGGCCCGCGAGCGCTCGATCCGCTCCGTCCTCAAGAAGCTGTGACGTACGACCTCGTCGAGATCTTCGAGTCTCTTCAGGGCGAAGGCCGCAACATGGGGCGCCCATGCGTCTTCGTCCGCTTTGCCGGCTGCAATCTCGCGTGTCCGTGGTGCGACACTGATGTCGCAAAGCGCTTTTCCTCGTCGCTTGACGACCTTGTCGCGGAAATCGGACAGTATAAGCCAAAGAGCGTCGTCCTCACAGGCGGCGAACCGACGCTTGTAAAGGAGATGCCAGAACTTGTCGCGGCGCTAAGGGAGCGCGGCTACTGGATCGCGGTCGAGACGAACGGAACTGACGACGCGGACTGGCTTGGGTTCGTCGACTATGTCGCCTGCTCGCCAAAGGCCGAGTTCCCCGATCGTCTTGCGCTAACCCGCGCGGACGAAGTGCGTGTTGTCGCGTCTTCGGAGAAGATCGTCGACTTCTGCCGCGATCTCCGCGGCAGAATTGCCGCGACTGACTACTACATTTCGCCGTGCGAGCGCGACGGAGAGATGGATTTTGCGACGGCAAAGGCCGTTCTCGCGCAACTCGACGGCTGGTCGCTTTCGGTGCAACTCCACAAGCTGCTTGGTTTTAGATGAAGCTATCATATCTATGAGCCAGTTGCAAAACATCCAATTTAACCATGCAGAACATGTAGAGCATGCAGAACTTCTACATGTTTCTACACGTTCTACACGGCTAATCATCTTTGGAAAGAGGGTTTCGCTTTTTTAGTCACAAAGGACACAAAGAGTACAGGATTGGCAATATGGAAGATTTTGGATTCTATCTCGTCATGACGAACCCCAAGGTCGGCTACGAACGCTGCTGCGAGGCGGCCGTCAAGGCGGGCGTCAGGATGGTGCAGCTCCGGATGAAGGACGTGCCGCGCGACGAGCTTCTCCAGATGGCGAAGCGGCTTGTCTGGATAACGCGCGGCAGCGGGACGGACCTCATCATAGACGACGACGCGTCGGTCGCCGAGGAGTCTGGCGCGGACGGCGTGCATGTCGGGCAGGGCGATATGCCGGTAGAGGAAGTGCGCGCGAAATACCCTGGCATCCGCATCGTCGGGCTTTCGACCCACAGTCTCGCGCAGGCGCTTGATTCCCTTCGCCACAATCCCGACTACATCGGCGTCGGGCCGGTGTTCAAGACTCCGACGAAGAAGATCCCCGACCCAGTCCTCGGCACGGAGCTCGCGGGCAAGATGATAGCATCGGTTCCTTATCCTGCCGTCGCTATCGGCGGCATAGACGCAGAGAACCTCAAGTCTGTTCTCGCCGCCGGAGCTCGCAACTGGGCGGTGGTGCGCGCGGTATGCGGTTCCGACGACCCGTATTCGGCGATTCAGCATCTCCGCGACATAGCGCGGCATGGTTCGTGAGGCGGCGTCCGAAGGCTCCTCCTCAGGGGCCCTCGGCGAATACGCCGTATCCCTTCGCTCGGACCTTCGCTCCGCCGCCTCACGCATTGCGCCTAAGATTTTTCATGGGGCGTCCACATTGGGGCAATTTTTGATATAATATACCGAAACATTCCACTTTAGGGGAACACATGGGACAGCTCGAAGAATCGTCGGAACTAACACTTGATTTTACGAAGCTTGAAAAAGTCGGCAAGCAGGTCGCGGACAGCCGCGCCGCCGCAGTTGAACACGACCCGGGGGTAATTCCCGTCGCCGTGCAGAACGCCGACACGAAGGAAGTCATCCTCGTCGCCTACACGAACGAATACGCCATGAAGGAGAGCTTCGCCAAGAGGAAGCTCATACTCTGGTCGACGAGCCGCAACAAGCTCTGGTTCAAGGGCGAGACGTCGGGCGAGACTTTCGATCTCCTCGAGGCGTACGTCAACTGCGAGCAGAACTCGCTCCTCTACGTCGTTCGCCCCTGCCGCGGCGGAATCTGCCACACGAAGGACAAGGCGGGCGAGCCGAGGAACTGCTACTACAGGAAGATCGACTTCGACACGCTCAAGCTCTCGTTCGTCGATTCGTGCGGAAAAGAGACGGTTTAAACGGAAAGGTCAAAAAATGGAAGTGCTCGGACAGGGTTTGGTTCTGATGATTGCCGGAATGGGCATCGTCTACTTCTTTCTCTCGATTCTCATCGTCGTCACAAAGGTCTCGATGAGCGGCATCGGAAGGTTCGATTCGATCTTCCCGAAGGAAACGCCGAAGAAGGCCCCTGCGGCAAAGGCGGCCTCGGATGACGCCGATATCGCGCTCGCGATCGCGGTGGCGATGAATGGCTAAGTATCGGAACGGACGTGGCCTCTGGCGGTCCCGAACCCCACCCATGGAATTTTGAAAGGTAACCTAATTATGGCAAAGAAAAATGTAAAGTTCATGCTCACTGCGTTCCGCGACGGCTTCCAGTCCGTCATCGGCGCGCGCGTTCTCTCGAAAGACTTCCTCCCCTGCGTCGAGGAAGCGTACGCGGCAGGCGTCCGCTGGTTCGAGGCCGGCGGCGGCGCGAGGTTCCAGAGCTGCTACTTCTACTGCCAGGAAGACGCGTTCGACGTCATGGACAAGTTCCGCAAGGCCGCTCCCGAGGCCGACCTCCAGACGCTCTCGCGCGGCGTTAACGTCGTCGGGCTCGAGTCTCAGTCGAGCGACATGATCAAGCTCCACGCGCAGATGTTCAAGAAGCACGGCATGTCGTCCATCCGCAACTTCGACGCCCTGAACGACGTCAACAACCTCAAGTGGTCCGGCCAGTGCATCCACGACGCGGGGCTCAACCACGAAGTCGTCGTTACGATGATGGGCCTTCCGCCCGGAATCGACAACAAGGGCACTCACACGCCAGAGTTCTACCGCGACCGCCTGAAGATGATCATGGACGCGGGGATTCCCTTCGACCGCGTGGCGTTCAAGGACGCGTCCGGCACTTCGACGCCCGCGACCGTCTACAACACGATGAAGCTCGCCCGCCAGCTTCTCGGCAAGGACATTCACATCCAGTTCCACAGCCACGAGACGGCCGGCAACGGCGTCGCGTGCTACCTCGCGGCTCTTCGCGGCGGCGCCGACGGCCTTGACCTTTCGATGGCGCCTATGTCCGGCGGCACCTGCCAGCCCGACATCATCACGATGTGGCACTGCCTCGACGGCGATCCCGACTTCGGCTTCGACTTCGACATCAACAAGATCAAGAAGGCCGAGGACTCCTTCAAGAACGCGATGCAGAAGTACTTCCTCCCGCCGGAGGCTATGAGCGTCAACCCGCAGATCGTGTGGAGCCCGATGCCGGGCGGCGCCTTGACGGCGAACACGCAGATGCTGCGCGACAACAACATGATGGACAAGTACGACGACATGATCGCGGAGATGTACGACTGCGTCCGTCTCGGCGGCTTCGGCACGTCCGTCACGCCCGTCTCGCAGTTCTACGCGCAGCAGGCGATCCAGAACGTCATGTTCGGCAAGTTCAAGAAGTTCGCGCCCGGCTACGCCAAGATGGTGCTCGGCTACTTCGGGAAGACCCCCGTTCCGCCGGATCCCGAGATCGTCAAGAAGGCGAGCGAGTTCATGGCGTCGAGCGACCTCAACAAGGCCTACAGCGAGCCGACGACCAAGACCGTCCTCGAGATGAACGACGCCGACCCGAAGAAAGGCGGCGCGGTCGCGAAGAAGATGCTCGAGGACGCGGGGCTTCCCATCACCGACGAGAACATCTTCATCGCCGCGTCCTGCAAGGAGAAGGGCATCCTCTTCCTCAAGGACCCCTCGAAGGCCCCGATGGGCTGCCGCTTCGCGGAAGAGGCCAAGCCCGCCGCCGCCAAGGGCGGCGCGGTCACCGTCACGATCAACGGCAAGGCCTACGGCGTCGAGATCAAGGGCGACGGCAAGGCGGTCGTCAACGGCAAGCCGGTCGACTTCAAGGCCGAGGCGGGCCTCAAGGCCGCCGCTCCGGCCGCTGCGGCCCCCGCGGGCGGACAGGAGGTCAAGGCCCCCGTTCCCGGCACGATTCTGCGCGTCACGGCGACGAACGGCTCGAAGGTCGCGAAGGGCGACGAGATCCTCGTCATGGACGTCATGAAGATGGAGACTCCCGTCACCGCTCCGTGCGACGGCACGGTCACGGTCACGGTCGCGGCGACCGACAAGGTCGCGACGGGCGACACGCTTGCGGTGATCGGGTAAGGACATGAGACGCTGGACGGGGGACGAGTTGGCTCGTCTCGCGTCTCGCGTCAAAGAAGGGCAAATCAATGAAACGCTATCTTGCAGCACTGTTAATGGCCCTCTGCGCGTTCGGCGCGCAGGCGGCGGACGCGGACGTTCCTGCCGAGAAGCCCGCTTGGGAGACGACACTCGCCAAGGTCAAGGACATGTGGCCCGACACCGGCCTGTGCTCGTTCCTCAAGAAGGAGGCTCCCGCGTTCATCACGGGCAACTTCGACGAGGCGGCGCGTCCGGAGAGGAAGCCGCTGTCGGCCAACCGCAACGGATACTGGGACAAGGACCTCAACTGGCACGGCGGATACTTCGACGACGGCGGACGCTTCGTCGAGGGACACGCGGTCAAGGTGCTCGGCGGAATGCCATACGGCATCGGGCAGCTCATCATGATCCCGATCTGCCTCGTACTGCTCTATCTCGCCATCGTCAAGGGCTTCGAGCCGCTTCTTCTGCTGCCGATCGGCTTCGGCGGACTCCTCGCGAACTGCCCGCTCGCCGGCGTCACCGCGCCCGCGATGCTGCACGACGGCGTGATAACGTTCCTTCAGAGCGGCATTCCCGTCATGCAGGGCGGCATCGTCGAGCCCGGCGGATTCCTGTACTACTTCTTCCGCTTCGGCATTGACACGGGCGTGTTCCCGATCATGATCTTCATGGGCGTCGGCGCGATGACCGACTTCGGCCCGCTGATCGCGAACCCCAAGGCCGCGCTCCTCGGCGGCGCCGCGCAGTTCGGCATCTTCTTCGCGCTCTTCGGCGCGCTTGGCCTCGCCGCGATATTCGGACAGGACTTCTTCGGCTGCGAGCCGATCAAGGCCGCCGCGTCCATCGGCATCATCGGCGGAGCCGACGGCCCGACGGCGATCTGGCTTACGAGCCGCCTCGCCCCGAACCTCCTCGGCGCGATCGCGGTCGCCGCGTACTCCTACATGGCGCTCGTCCCGATCATCCAGCCGCCGATCATGAACGCTCTCACGACGAAGGAGGAGCGCCTCATCAGGATGCCGCAGCTCCGTCCCGTCAAGAAGATCGAGAAGATATGCTTCCCGCTCATCGTGCTCCTGCTCTGTGCGCTCCTGCTGCCGTCCGCCGTGCCGCTGATCGGTGCGCTGATGCTCGGCAACCTCGCGAAGGAGGTGGGCACGTCCGTCTCGCGCATCGCGGACACGATGTCGAACGCGCTCTGCAACATCGTCACGATCATGCTCGGACTCTCCGTCGGCTCTAAGCTCGCGTGCGAGAAGTTCCTCTCCGGGACGACGCTCGCGATCCTCGCGCTCGGCCTCTGCGCGTTCTGCGTCGGCACGGCGGCGGGAGTCCTCATGGCGAAGCTCATGAACGTCTTCTCGTCGAAGGACAACAAGATCAACCCGCTCATCGGCTCCGCGGGCGTCTCGGCCGTCCCGATGGCGGCGCGCGTCTCGAACAAGGTGTCGCTCGCGAACGACCCGACGAACTTCGTTCTCATGCAGGCGATGGGCCCGAACGTCTCGGGAGTCATCGGCTCGGCCGTCGTGGCGGGCATTCTCTATACCCTCTGCCGCTGAGGAGGTCGTGTGCCCAAGGCAAGGCGTCCCTTCCTCGGAAGGGGCGTTTTTCTTTTCCGCACGGCGCATCTGCGGCGGCCGCGGCTTGCGCCGGGGGCTGATGGCGCCGCCTTGTTTTTGGTATAATGTGCAAATCGCAGACAACCTCAAGGCAAGGGGATGAAATGAAGATTGGCGCAGGGAAGACGATCGGCGCGGCGATGTTCGCCGCGGGAGAAGCGGCGGTCTAAGTATATTTTCGCGTCATGAAAGCAACATACAGATTCAAGGTGAGGACATACGAGTGCGGACCCGACGGTCTCGCGACCCTGCCGACGATATGCAATTTCCTTCAGGAGGCCGCGAGCATGAACGCCGAGTCGCTCGGCTTCTCCAAGACAAACTTCGCCTCGGCGGGCGAAAACGTCTCCTGGGTCCTGACGCGCCTTGTCGTCAGGATGGACCGCTATCCGAAATGGGAGGACGAGGTCTCCGTCGCGACATTCCCGCGCGGAGGGCGCAAGATAGTCGCCTGGCGCGATTTCGAGCTGTTCAACTCCTCCGGCGCGAGGCTCGGCGCCGCCTCAAGCGAATGGATGCTCATCGACCTTGCGACGCGAAGGATAGTCGCGATTCCCGAGGCCGTGTTTGCCGCCGCAGACCCTGCCGACGTTCCGGTGCTCGGCGAAATGCCCTTCACGAAGTTCAAGTTTCCAGCTGCTCCAGATGCGCAGCCCCTCGCCTTTCGCGCGCAGAAATCGCACATCGACCTCAATGGCCACGTCAACAACGTCCATTACATCGAATGGATGCTCGAGCCGTGCGCCGACGCGCATCCGTCGGCGATGGAGGTCGTGTTCCGCTCCGAGACGCTTGCGGGCGACGATGTCCTTGTTGCGTGCGCGGCAGATGCGCCGCGGACTTATCACCGCGTCTACTCGCCGGGCGGGCAGGATCACGTCGTGGCCTGGACGTCCGGCGCAGGAGGCGGTTGCTGACGCTGTGGGCTTTAAAGTGATGGCTGGTGTATGAATCATCTGTTTGATAAAGTGTTTGCCGACACTCGCGCGGAGGACGCGCGCAAGGCAGGAATCTATCCGTATTTCCACCGGCTTGAATCCCGGCAGGATGCAGTAGTCGTCATGGAGGGCAAGCGCCGCATCATGCTCGGCTCGAACAACTACCTTGGGCTCACGGCATGCCCGGAAGTCATGGAGGCTGCCGTCAAGGCGGTTGAGAAGTACGGAACGGGCTGCTCCGGCTCGCGCTTCCTCAACGGCACGCTCGACCTCCACCTCGAGCTTGAGCGCGAGCTCGCGGACTTCGTCGGCAAGGAGGACGCGATCACGTTCGGCACCGGCTTCCAGACGAACCTCGGCGTCATAAGCGCGCTCGTAGGTCGCCACGACTATCTTGTCTGCGACGTCGACAACCATGCGAGCATCTATTCGGCCGCCCGCATGTGCCTCGGCAAGATGCTCCGCTTCAAGCACAACGACATGGCCGGTCTCGAGGCGCGGCTCGCCTCGGTTCCATCTGGCGCGGGCGCGCTTGTTGTGGTTGACGGCGTGTTCTCCGTTGACGGAGACATCGCCAACCTCCCAGACATCTGCGCTCTTGCGAAGAAGTACGGTGCCGCCGTGATGGTCGACGACGCGCACGGGCTTGGTGTCCTTGGCGATGGCGGACGCGGCACGGCGTCGCATTTCGGACTCGACGCGGACGTGGATATCGTCATGGGAACGTTCTCGAAGTCCCTCGCTTCGCTCGGCGGCTTTGCGGCCGGAAAGCGCGAGGTAATCGACTTCATGCGCCATTCGTCCTACCCGTTCGTGTTCTCCGCCTCGGTGCCTCCCGCGAGCGCGGCCGCAGCGCTCGCCGCGTTGAGATACCTGAAGCAACATCCGGAGCTGGTGGCGAAGCTGCGTTCGATATCCGAATACACGCGCACTGCGTTCGCATCGCGCGGACTTCCGGTGCTTGAGCCTGCCATGCGCCGCTTCACGCCGATAATACCGATACAGGCTGGCGGCACGTACGAGACTTGCGCAGCCGCAAGGAAGATGTTCGACGAAGGCGTGTTCGTGAATCCGTTCATTCCGCCTGCTACGCCCGAGGGCGCCGCTCTGATCCGCACCAGCGTTACCGCCGCGCACACGACCGGAATCATCGACGAAGCCGCGGATGTTATTGCAAGGGCGCTTAAGTGCTGAAGTTTCTCTACTACTACCTTCGCTCGATGCGGCTTTACTACGGATTCGTCACCGCGACGACCGTGCTGGCGGGGCTGTGCCTGGCGCATGGCACTTACAACGAACTTAAGTTGTCATGGACGCTAAACGACTTTCCGTGGACGTTGCGCGATGCGGGGCTTCTTGCGATGGGGTTCTTCGCCTGGGGATTCAACCAGATATTCAGCGACTGGTGCGACAGGAAGGAGGACGCGATCAACGCGCCGCACCGTCCGATGGTGACTGGCGCACTCAGTCCGCTCCCGGCGTTTGCCGTTTCAGCCGCGGGGCTTGCCGCAATCGCGGTCGCCGGGTATCTGATGTCGCCTTGGACTCTTGCGTTCCTCGCGCTCGGCGGCGTTTTGAACATCGCGTATTCGCTCCTCAAGCGCGTGCCAGTGTTGAACTGCCTTGTCTATGCCTGCGCAATATCATGTTGCGCGCTTTTCGCCATAGCTGGCGCTGCGGGGCGCTGTCCGAATGCGCAGGAGCTGGAATTTGTTTGGGTTTGGATTGTGCCCGCTCATTTTCTGATGTGTCACAACAGCTATTTCAAAGACGTGGATGGCGACCGAGCGGCCGGAGTAAGGACGCTTCAGACGATCTGTCCGAGAGTCGCGCTGTTCGTTTCCGTATGCTGTCCATGCCTCGCCGTGCTGCGCATGAATTTCCTTTCGTGGTTCAATGTGGGTTGCTTCTTTCTTTCGGTCGTCATTATCGCGATTGTCATCGTGTTTCAGCGCCTTGTCTCGCATTATATGTTTCACCGTGCGACTTGCCTGAATTGTCAGTTGTGCGTTCTTATGCTGCGCTTGCATTTTATTGCGGCGACTTGGCTCTATGCCATCGTCTCCCTTGTCGCCATCCAGCTTCTCTTCCTCTGGTACAACGATGAAAAGGAATGAGAACATAACGGGCTTTCGGAAGTTTCTCCTCTATGTCCGCATGTCGCTTGCATGCGCATGGCGGTATTGGCGTCATCCCGCCGCGCTCATGAAGGCATCGCAACTGACGCGCATTTTCTTCAAGCACAAGCTGAAGCGCCTTGCATCCGGCGAATACAAGCTCGACTTCTACCTGCCTCGCTATCCGACGCAGGCGTTCTTCACTGCCCTTGAGGACAAGGTCATCTGCCGTCCGCCGCGCCCCGTAAGCGTCGTTCTCTCGATTTCAAAGGCGTGTGCGTACAAGTGCCCGCACTGCTACCAGCGCAAGGACGATCCGCACGAAATGCCACTGCCTGCACTCATTGAGAACGTCCGCAAGATGCGCGACTTCGGCATCGTCGCGTGGGCTGTCGAAGGCGGCGAACCGCTTCTTCGCTTTGAACGCCTTGAGGCGGTTCTCGCGGAAATCGCGGGACTTGAGGTGTGGGTCAATTCGACGGGACACGGCGCGACGCCGGAGAAGATTCGCCGCCTAGCGGAACTGAAGGTGACGGGCATAATGTCGTCCATTCACTCCGTCGACGAGAAAGCGCACGATGCGTTTACGGGCGTTGTCGGATCTTGGCGGCGAGCGCTCGATTTCCTGCGCGACTGCCGTGCGGCGGGAATGCTTGTCGGGTTCAATACGGTGCTTTCCGACCGTGAGGTGGTTGACGGCGGAATCGACCGCATCATGGACCTTGCCGCGGAAAACAACTGCGACTACATCCAGCTTATCCATCCGAAGGCATGCGGCGCGTGGATGGGCAAGGCGTTCGACAAGTCGCTGCATGCTGAAGCCGTCCGCGTCGCATCCGCCGCGCAGCGGCACTACAATTCCGCCAAGTCGCGCATTCCGACGATTCTCACGGCGCAGGTCTACGAGGAGTCCGCGGAGATGCTCGGATGCTGCTGCGGCGGAATCGACCGCTTCTACGTAGGCGCGAACGGAGACGTCCAGCCCTGCGAGTTCGTGAACATCTCCTTCGGGAATCTCAACGAAGTGCCGTTCGAGACTGCGTATGCGCGGATGCGCAAGACGTTTGCCGTGCCGTGCGAGGAGTGGACGTGCGAGCGGCGCGCCGCCGAAATCGCCTCTAAGTCGGGCGATAAACTTCCTCTCCCTTGGACAGAGACGGAGAAGCTTGTCGCCGGATGGAAGGGCGGCACGCCGACGAAGGTTTACGACAAAATGGGAATCTACAGATGAAACGATTTCTCGTTTTGGTCAATCCGCTTTCTCATGGTGGACGCTCCGTCCGCATTTTGCCGCGCCTACGCACGCTTTTGCCTGAAGGCGATTTTGTTGCATTGAAGAACATTGAGGATGCGTCGCGTCTTGCGCGCGAGGCGAAGGGATATGAAGCAGTAGTCGCTTGTGGAGGCGACGGAACGATCAACGCCGTGGCTGGCGGAGTTCTGGAGAATTCGGACACGTCGCTCAAGTTCGGCGTCATCTACGCCGGCACGAGTCCAGATTTCTGCCGTGCGCATGGCATCCCAACCGATGCGGAACAGGCAATCGCCGTCTTGCGCAATGGCGAGGTGCGTAAGATTCCCGTACTCACCGCGAATGGCGAACCGTTTTTCTGCTCGATGAATCTGGGGATGGGCGCGGCGGTTGCGGAATCTGCCAATTGGCTGCGCCCGAAGCTCGGCGATTTCCTTGGAACGCTCTGGGCTGTTCTGCGCGAAGTCGTGCGAGACAGACGATATGACCTCAAGGTGAACGGCGAGGAGATCTGCAATGTCGCCCATGCGCTGATCACGCGCATGTCGCGGATCGCGGGAGGACTCAAGGTGGCGCCCCCTCCGCTTGCCGACGACGAGTACGCGCTTTGGTTCGCAAGGGATGTAACGCGGTTCGGATGCTTGCGGATTGTCTGGAATCTGTATCGCGGCAAGCCCTGCGGGGAAATCCGAGTCCTTCGCGGCAAAACGGCCATCTCGTCCAGTGTGTCGGTCGCGCTTGAATACGACGGCGACCCTCATGGTTCGCTGCCGGTGTCGGTCGATTGGTTCCAAAACCGTCTGCGCCTTGTGGTGCCCCAGAATGAAGGAGAATGCAGATGCAAGAACAGAAGCTGATAGAAGTGTTTTCCCGCATTCACAGCACCCGGCCTTTTGGGGCAGACGCGGAGGTCGTTCCATTTGAAGGAACGAATCTGCTCGTCTCGACGGATTCCTTTTCCGAGCGCGAGGACTTTCTGTTCGGCCTTGAACCGGAAGCCATGGGAAGGGTGATGGCGTATGGCGCGATTTCGGACATCCTCGCATGCGGGGCGAAGCCGGAGTTTCTTGTCCAGGTGTGGAACATAGACGACTCGCACGACGAACGCTTCTATGAGCGTGTCGCGCAGGGCGTCCAGCAGGTGGTGTCGCACTACGGAGCGAAAGTCATCGGCGGCGATATAGGCACGGCGAAGGAATGGTGCTGGACGGCGACTGTTTTCGCGTCATGCAAAACGCCAGTTTGCCGCGTTGCGTCGCAGCGCGTAGATTTCGATTTGTATGCGACGGGTCCGCTCGGTGCGGCGAACGCGGCTGTGTTTCTTGGTCACGCGATCCCCGAGCCGCAGCTTCGTGCGCCCGTGCCGAGTTCGGCGCTTTCCGCGACGGATACGAGCGGCGGGCTTTTCGACGCGCTGGAGAACTTCCGCCGCGTCAATAACGGGATGTGGCTTGAGCTGGATGTGGAGCGCGCTGTTTCGCCGGAAGTCGCGCGGGGGCTTCCGCCCGGCGTGGAGGAGGGCTGGGCGCTCGTCGGTGGAATCGGCGAATACGAGCTTCTGTTCGCCGTTCCCGCCGGAACGCCCGTCGCAGATGCCATGAAGATCGGACGCGGCGGATTCGCCGCGGAGGATGCGTGCGATTTCCGCATCACGTACGGCGGGAAGGTCGGGCGCATGGTTTCGCCGCCGCCGGACTATCGCGCAATCCCGCGCGAGAACTGGCTTGCGGAAACGGCGGCATACTGGACTTCGCTTTGGGCGTAGATTATGGAAACTGTTCTTATAACAGGTGCCGGCGGGTACATCGGGTCGAACGCCGCCGAATACTTCGCGAAAGCGGGGTATCGTGTCGTCGGCACGATCCATCGCCATGTCGCGGAGCGCTTGACGCAGCTTGGAATCAAGACGATAAGCGTCGATCTCGCTGACGCGGAGAATCTGCTGCGGCTCTTTGAGGAAAAGATCGACTATGTCGTCCACATCGCCGCGCGGGCGAGCGACGTCGGACGCGACGAATGGTTCCGCGAGGCGAACTACGAGGCAGTGAAGAATCTTGCGGCTGCGGCGATGGAACATGGCGTGAAGCGGTTTGTGTATCTTTCCACCGCGGACGTCTACGGGCTTCACGATTTCAGCGGCGAGAGCGAGGACAGGCTTGCCTTCGACGAAGCCGTGACAAACCCCTATCCAAAATACAAGATTCTCTCCGAGAAGTGGCTCGCGGCAAATCTGCCGCGCGAGCGCTTCAGCTGCGTGAGGCCGTGCGTCGTCTATGGGCGCGGCGACACTTCCATCACGCCGCGCACGGTCGCGTACCTGAAGAACTCGCCTCTTGTGTTCCATTTCGGAAAGTGGCGCGGACGCAACCGCTGGCCGCTCGCCCATGTGGAAAACGTCTGCCGCACTCTTCACGCCGCGATGGTGCTGCCGGAGGCTGGCGGGAAGGGCGTGACGGTCCTCGACTCGAAGCGGACGACATTGAGCGAATACTACCATGAGATTGCGCGGGAGTTCCTGGACGGGAAGCGCCTGCGCGAATGCAGCATTCCGATGTGGGCGGTCCGTCCTGTTGCGTGGCTTTCGACATTCTTTTCGCGCAACCGCAATCATCCGCTCTTCGATCCGACGCTCTATGCGCTCGACACTGTTGCGCACAACCTCGATTTCAGCAACGCGCGCATGCTCGACTGGTTCGACAAGATGGGAATGGAGGAATTCCGCCATGATGGACATAACGTATGAATGGATCGGCTGGATTCTGATTGCAATCGGAACCATCGGCTGCTTTCTCCCGGTGCTGCCGGGTCCGCCGATTGCATACGCGGCGCTTTTCCTCGCCCTTGCGCGAGGCGACCATTCGTCGCCAGGTGTCTCGACTTTTGTCGTCGCCGGCGTGGTGGTGGTGGTGGCGCTGGTGCTCGACTGGATAGTTCCGACGCTGGGGGCGAAGAAGTTCAACTGCTCGCGCCTCGGGATGCTCGGCTGCTTCATCGGAACGATCGTCGGGCTCTTCATCCTTCCGCTTGGCGTTGTCCTGGGTCCGTTCATCGGGGCGCTTGCGGGTGAACTGGTGTCGGGCAAGCCGTTCGGGCTGTCGCTAAAGGGGGCGTTCGGCGCGCTCCTTGGCTATGTGGGCGGCGTGCTGCTGAAGGTCGCCTGCTGCGGATTCATCGCATACCAGTTCTGGACGGCGGTCCACGGCGCGTAGCAGAATGGGCGGCAATATGCAGTCTGGCGCAGCGATAGAACCGAAGTTCAGCGTCGGGAGCGTTACGCGCTTCTACGTGCCGCTGCTGCTGCAGGGGTTCTCGCAGTCGCTCGCGTATCCGCTTGTCGCCGGAATCGTCACGCACGGGGAGTTTGGCGTCGACGCGCTCACGGCCTTCAGCCAGGGGCAGATGGTAATGTTCATGATCGGCGCGATAGGCGGAGGGCTTGTCACCACCGGGCTCGTCTTCGCGAAGACATGGATGGGCTATGTCGCCTTTAAGCGCCTCAACACGCTGATGATGTCCGCGCTTCTGGCAGTCCAATGCGTCGTCGCGCTGCCGCCGTTTTCGGGCTGGATATTCTCAGGGCTCTTCAACCTCCCGCCGGAACTTGCCCACATAGCGTCGCGCACGCTTCTCTTCGGCGTATTGATGAACGGGTTCTTTTTCCTCAGGAACGTCCCGATGGTCGTCCTCTTCGACAACCTCGAAAGCGCAAAGGCGAACTATGCGACGTTCCTTCGCCTTGCCGTGACTTTTGCCCTCGCCGTCGCATTCCCGAGGATGGGGCTTGTCGGGCCGTGGTGGGGGCTCGCGGCTCTGACGTTCGGAGTCGGCGTGGAGCTTGCCGCGACCTGGCTCTTTGCGCGGCCATATGTCGCGCGGCTCCCGAACAAGCCACGGGCCGAAGACGCGCGGTCGCTTCCGAGCATTCCCCGCCTTACCCTCGAGCAGTTCCGCTTCACTCTTCCGCTTTCGCTCGGCGGCTTTCTGCTGATGCTCTCGCCTGTCGCCATCGCCGCCTTCGTCGGAAGGACGGTCGATCCGAAGGACATGCTCGCCGTCCACTACGTCACAATCGGCGTCGCGAACCCAGTTGCCTTTGCCGCTCTCCGCATGCAGACGGTGGCGATCAAGTTTCCGCCCGAGTACGCCGGCGACAGGCGTCTTCTCTCGTATGCCGTCGTCGCGGGGCTTCTCCTTGGCGTCGTTCCACTCGTGTTCTCGACCCCGCTCGTCGGCGGCTGGTACTTTGGCACGTACCAGAACGTGCCGCCGCGCCTCGTCGCAACGGCGCGCCTGGCCATCGGGATCTATTCGTTCATCGCCGTCATACATGCGGTTCGCGCGCGCGTCGAGGGGCTCGCCGCGCTTGCGAAACGACCGAAGGCCATCATGGCCGGGCAGATCGCATACACGGCATCGCTCTTTACGGTCTGCTCCATCCTCCTTCCCCTCGGCGTCCCTGGATGGGCAATGGCCGTCACCGCAATTTTCGTCGCCCCAATCTGCGTCACCGCGACCATCTACGCGGTGCTTATGGTAAAAAGGAGCAACACCTGTCCATGAAACGTCCGGAGATTCTTGCCCCAGCCGGGGACTTCACATGCCTTCAGGCCGCGATCGACGCAGGCGCCGATGCCGTATACTTCGGGCTCGGCACCTTCAATATGCGCGCGCGGAGCGGTGTCAACTTCAGGGAATCCGACCTCCCCGAAATCGCGCGCCGCTGCGGGAAGGTTCGCCGCTACCTCACCCTCAACGCAATCATGTTCGAGGACGAGATGGAGGCGGTCGAGAAGACGATCGTCGCCGCGAAGCCGTATGTCGACGCCTTCATCGTATCGGACTGGGGCGTCGTCTCGCTCTGCAAGAAGCACGGCGCGACATTCCACGTCTCGACGCAGATGTCGACGTCGAATTCAGAAGCGGTGAAGTTCCTCGTCTCGCAGGGCGCGTCGCGCGTCGTTCTTGCGCGCGAATGCACGCTTGCCGAGGTGAAGCGCATCTGCGCGTCCTCGCCCGTGGAGATAGAGTGCTTCGTCCACGGAGCGCAGTGCGTCGCAGAGTCGGGCCGCTGCTTCATGAGCCACGACGTCTTCGGGAAGAGCGCCTGCCGCGGCGAGTGCGTCCAGCCGTGCCGCCGCCGCTTTCTCGTAAAGGCCGTAGACCTCTACGAAGACGCCGACGGAAAACCTGTCCACTCCGACGCGAAGGCGCAGTATATCGTCGAGCCGCACACAGTCCTTTCCGCAAAGGATCTTTGCTCTTTAGGTTTCGTCGACAAGCTGATGGACGCCGGAATTGCCTCTTTCAAGATCGAGGGCCGCGCGCGCAACGCCAACTACGTGATGACGACGGTGCGCTGCTACCGCCGCGCAGTGGACGCGGTTCTCTCGGGAACTTATACGCCCGAGCTCGTCCGCGAGCTGACAGAGGAAGTGAAGACGGTGTTCCATCGCGAATTCGCGGATGGCCTTTATTTCGGTCGTCCCGGCGCGCACCAGTTCGCAGACAGCGAGGACTCCCTTGCTACGACGGTGAAGCGCCACGTCGGCATAGTCGTCGACTACTTCCTCAAGGCGGGGATTGCGCAAGTGAAGATTCAGGACCACTCGATCCGCCCTGGCGATGCTCTCCAGATACACGGGCCGACGACCGGCGTCGTCGAACTGACGCTCGGCGAGCTTCGCCGCGACGACGAGACGCCTGCCGTCGGCGAGAAGGGAACATGGGTCACATTCAAGTGCCCGCGCTGCCGTGTCGGCGACAAGGTGTTCTTCGTCGAGCGCAGGACTTTTGTGGTATAATAATACGCAATGTCGCGGGGACAGACCCCGCGGAAGCGCCTTTTTTCAAGTGGTTTGAAGATGGGCGTGCCGTTGGAGCGACCTGGATGGAGGTGTCGGAGATGGATTCAAACACGAAAACTGGGTGTATGGCCGGCTGTCTGCTGTCGGTGGCGATCTTCGTGGCCGCGATTCTGACGGTCATCACGCTTTTCGCGCTGGCCGTGAGGGGATGCGCCAGTCAGTCGTCATGGGAGGAGGCGGATGCGGCTCTGCGGACCAATCCGCTCTTTGCGACCCCGCTCGACGAATCTCTGTTCAGGAAGGTTTGCTTGTCTGCGACAGACACCACCGCGAGCGCGCAGGTTCTCAGAATCGACATCCACGGCGTGATCGACAATTCGCCGCGTCCGGCGTTCGCGCTCGGCGCCGAGAGGGACACAAGCGCCACAACCGCGCTCCGCAAGATCCGCGCCGCCACCAAGGACGAGGATATCCAGGGGCTCTACCTCGACATCGACTCGCCAGGCGGCGGAGTGACAATCTCGGACGAGCTGCACGATGCGATACGCAGGTTCCGCGAATCGGACACCAATCGCTTCGTGTTCGTCCACATGGGTGACCTCTGCTGCTCCGGCGGATACTACATCGCCGCCCCGGCGACGAGGATCATGGCGCGCCCCACGACGATCACCGGGTCGATCGGAGTGATAATGAGCGGGGTCAACGCGTCCGAGCTCGCCAAGAAAATCGGCCTCGCGCCGGTAACGATCGCGTCCGGCGAGAACAAGTCGCTCCTGAATCCGCTGGAGCCGGTCAACCCGGAGCACGTGAAGATACTCGAGAAGCCCGTGAAGCAGATGTACGAGCGCTTCGTCGAGATAGTCGCGAAGGGGCGCGGGCTCGACGCGGACAAGGTGCGCGAAATCGCGGACGGGCGCATTCTCTCCGCGAACGACGCCCTCGAATGCGGACTCGTCGACGCGATTGGGCATGACGAGGACGCGCGGGCGGCGCTGAAGGAGCTCGCCGGCGGCGATGTGCGCATAATGGTCTACCGCAGCAAGACTGGCTTCTGGTCGATTTTCGAGGACTCGATCATGTTCGAGAGCTCGGACGACCTGATCCGCAAGCTGGAGTCGGCGGTAGACCGCGATGCCACCCCCCGCGCCGAGTACAGGTTCAGGTAATTGTCAGGCCGTGTTCACTTCCGGTTTTGCTAATTGTGGATTGCTCTTTTGGAAAACTGCGCGATGCTTGACTTTTAAGGATGGGCGGGTGTATAATCACGATATGAAAAAGATTATAATCTGCGCCGCCCTGTTCGGCGCCCTGTTCTCGGCGCGTGCCGAACTCGAATGCGTTTCGCTCGACGGAACCTGGGACTTCACGTTCTCGCCGGGGGGTAGGCTTTCCGCTGCGACGAGCGACTTCAAGGCGACCGACAAGATGGTCGTTCCGGGGTGCTTCGACCTGATGCCTAAGTGGTACGCGCAGCGCGGCCTCGCGCACTATCGTCGCGCGTTCACGCTCGACAAGGCGGCCAAGGACGCGTGGCTCGTCGTGAAGGGCATGGGGCTTCAGGCGAAGTTCTTCATTGACGGACGAGAAGTCGCGGTGTCGAAGCTTCCCTATTCTACGCTCGAGATTCCGCTCGGTCCCCTCGCCGCTGGTGAACACACTCTCGTCGTTGCGCTCGACAACCGGCTCGACGGCTCGAAGGAGCTCGTCTTCAAGCCGAACTACGACTTCTTCCTCTCTGGCGGCTTCTACCACGGCGTGGAGCTCAAGCTCCAGCACGCGGCGGTGGAGCTCGACCGCGTGGTCGTCAGGACGCGCGACTACAAGACCGGCACGGTCGAGCTTGCGCTTGAGGCGAAGGGCGCTCTTCCCGCATCGCTCGACGCGACAGTTTCGTTTGATGGTGGCGCTGCGAAAACTGTCCGCTTTACCGATGGGCGCGCACGCCTCGAAGTGCCGTCGTTCAAGCTGTGGAGTCCTGAGAGCCCGAACCTCCACCGCGTGACCGTCGCGGCTGGCGCGCTCGGTTCCGTCTCTGCGCGCTTTGGCATACGCGAGTTCGCCGCGCACGACAAGGCGCTTTGGCTCAACGGCAACAAGGTGTGGCTCAAAGGCGTCAATCGCCACGACTCAGATCCCGAGGACGGCTACGCGACTTCGCTTCCCACGATGCTCCGCGACGTCCAGCTCATAAAGTCCATCGGCTGCAACTACATCCGCGGCTCACACTACACGCAGTGCGACGACTTTCTCTCGCTTTGCGACGAGGTGGGGCTTATGGTCTGGGAGGAGTCGCTCGGCTGGGGCAACTACGGCGAACTCGACGACCCCGGCTTCATGGCGGCGCAGGCGGAGCAGACGCGGCTTATGGTGAAGGAGTCGATCAACCATCCTTCCGTCGTGATCAACGGCTTCCTCAACGAGTTCGGGTCGAACATGAAAAGTGGAATTGCCATTGCCAACTTGCTTGTCGAGACGATCCGCGCTGAGGACACGGGGCATCTCGTGACATACGCGAGTTCTCACCCGACTGACGGCATCTGCGCTTCGAACCTCGACTTCATCGCGTTCAACACGTATCCTGGCTGGCACCAGGATTCCGCGCGCGCGTCCACCCCAGAGTCGCTCAACAAGACGATCAAGGACCGCTTCAACGCCTGCGTGAAGTACCTTCGTAAGACCTACGGCGATGACAAGCCGATCATCGTCGGCGAGACCGGGTGCTATTCGATCTACGGCTGCCACGATCCGATGGCCGCGCAGTGGACGGAGGAATACCAGAGCGAATACCTCGACCACTGGCTGAAGATCGTGAAGGCATCGCCCGAGATCGCCGGCTTTACAGTCTGGCAGTTCTGCGACGCGCGCACCTACTTCCGCGGCGGAAGCGACATTCGCCTGAAGCCGCTCGCGTTCAACCTCGCAGGGCTCTACGACCGCCACCGCAACGCAAAGATGGCGGCTGAAACCGTGAAGCGTCACTACACCGCGAAGTAGTGCGGAGCCGCGCGGGAGATTTGTAAATACCGCTTTTGCCATAACATTAGAATTTAGGGCTGACCTGTTTTCTAATGTTTGGAAGGGTGGATGGGGGTTGTTGAGCGCGGCAACTGTCGGATTGTGATATGATCATAAGCCGTCATTTTCGGGGCGGTTGCGCTCGATGACTTCCGTGCGTCCGACACGGCAGATTATGGTATAATTGTCGCCAATTAAGGCATGTTGGAGAGAGTTACGAATGAACAAATTCACCGCAGTCGCATTCGCAGCGGCGTTCGCCGTTTCCTCTTTTGACGCATCGGCCCGTCCGCCGAACTACGACGAGTCGAAGGTCGCGCCGTATGCGCTTGAAGACCCGCTTGCTTTCGCAGACGGACGCAAGCTTTCCGGCCCTGAGGAATGGCCGGCGCGTCGGGCCGAGATACTTGGCATTTTCGCCAAGGAGATGTACGGCATGGAGCCGCCTGCGCCCGAGGCGGTCGTGACGGAACTCGTCGAGGAAGGGCCGACGTTCGCGGGGCTCGGCATGCGCCGCCAGTACAGAATGTGGTTCAGGGTCGACAAGTCGGGGCCGTTCGTCGACTGGCTGCTCATCCTGCCCAATCGTCCCGAGGGCGATGACCCCGTGAAGAAAGACGGAAAGGTCGTCTGCGAGGGCATAGGCAAGGTTCCTGTCGTGCTTATGCTCAACTATCGCGGCAACCAGTCGGTTCTCGACGAAAGCGAGGTGAAGCTGCCGGAGGGCGAATGGCGCAAGCCGTCGAGCAAATTGTCGCCTGAGGAGTCAGAAAACGGGGCGATGCGCGATACCAGGGCGGGCTCCGTCATCCTTGCCGACTTTATTACGGCTCGTGGCTATGCGCTTGTCACGGCCTGCTATGCGCAGGTCTCGCCGGACGTGGAAGTCGGAAGAGGCAACCCCGAGGAGCTTGCTTACACGCGCATCTTCGAATTGTGGCCAAAGCGCGACGAAAGCCGCAACGACAACATCACGTCGCTTGGCGCGTGGGCATGGACGCTTTCGCGCGGCCTTGACCTCGCGGGGCGCATCCCCGAGATCGACGCATGGCGCAACGTCGTCACCGGCTCTTCGCGGCTTGCAAAGGCGGCGCTGCTCGCGGCGGCGCGTGACGAGCGGTTTGCGGTCTGCGTAGTCAACCAGACGGGCGGCGGCGGCTGTCCGCTTGCCAAGCGCGACTTCGGCGAGAATGTCTCGACCGAGATGAGGGCGTTCCCGCACTGGTACTGCAGGGCATACGCGAAATACGCGGACAACGAGCAGTCGATGAAGTTCGACCAGCATCTGCTGATCGCGGCAGTTGCGCCGCGCGCGCTGCTCATAGAGGGCTTCAACTCGGGATGGTTCGACACGAAGGGCGAGTATCTTGCCGCAAGGGCCGCTTCTTCGGCGTGGGAGTTCCTTGGGCGGAAGGGCCTTCCCAAAGGCGAATTCCCGGCGAACTACGACACCTCCCTTGTCGGTGAGTCGCTTGGCTACGTTCGTCGCGGCGGCCAGCATGGAATTTCCGCGATCGACTGGATATGGACGCTCGACTTCGCTGACCGTGCGTTTGCCTCCCGTCTGCAGAATAAGGAGAAATGACATGAGGAGGGTTCGGGTGCTCTGCGGAGCGCTTGTTGCATGTGCGGCGTTTGAGCTGATGGGGCAGGCGGCCCCTGCGTCGCCGAAGCTCGGCGAGACCGAGCCGTCGCTCATGATGCCCGAGAACGCGTCGTTCGAAATCGGCGCGGACGGCAACTTCCTCGTGGATGGGAAGCCGCGCTTTCTCATCGGCAACCTCTACTACGGCGGTTTTGGAGCCGACACCCTTGCAAAAGGCCCCGGCTACGGCGATGAGTACGCCTGGATATACGAGAGTGCGCCTGACCGAGCATATCTCCAGCGGCTTGGGTTCGACACTTCCGGCGGAGAGGTCTCGCCGTCGTGGCTCGCGAAATACCGCAGCCCGAGGCGCTACTACCAGGCGAGGGGCGGCGTCGACTGGAGCGTGGCGGAAGGCCTGTGGCATTCGGGGCTTCCGATGGTAGTGGACTTCACGTGCGCGACATGGTCGCACGGCGGGATGAAGTACGAGAAGGGGATGAAGCCCGACGAATGTGCGTTCGTTAAGGACTGCCACTTCCTCTACTACAGTCTCATTACGCCCGAGGGCCGCGACCTCTGGCGCGACTTCTGGCGCTCTGGCGCGGAGGAGCTCAAGGCGCACGGCGCGAAGCCGTATGTCTACGAGCTCTTCAACGAGCCGAGCTACAACGACAAGTCTCCCGCCGCGCGCGGCGCATTTGCCGCGTTCCTGTCGAAGACTTGGAAGGGCGATGCAGCCGCGATGGACAGGGCGTGGCGGACTTCGTACGGCTCGTTCGACGCGGCCGCGGCGTTCAAGTCGCCGGAAGAGGCCGCGGGCCTCTTTGCCGCGTGGCACAAGTTCCGCGAGGAGTGCTTCATGTCCGGCGTCAAACTCGGCATCGAGACGATACGCGAGGTCGACCCCTCGGCGCGCTTCTGCTTCCAGCCGATGTCGCGCATCCGCAACATCGTCGAGACCGCCGCCGCGTATGGCCTCTGCGAGGTGACGATGATGCCGACCGGCGGCGGCAGCCTCTATGCCGACATCGCTCTGCGCGCCCTCTCGGACGGCAAGCCCATGATCGACGGCGAGACGTACCTCGGCCGCACGCGCACGAGCCACCGCGCGAGGCTGCTGACGCAGTGGGCGCGCGGGCTCAACGCGAGCTACTACTTCAAGTGGGAGCGCCGCCTGAGGGAGGTCGACATGAAAAATCCGGCCGAGAGCCTGAAGCGCCTCGGCGAGAGGTTCCCGTGGCTCGGTCTCAACCCGGCGTTCGTTCCGCCCGAGGAGCTTGTCGGGATAATGAACGCGAAGCGCGACATCTTCGCGATGCAGGACCTCTTCGCGCCGCGCCTGCGCGGCCTTGGGGAGCAGAAGCGCGTGGCAACGCTTTTCTCGATGCCTACGTACCGTCTGCCGCAGACTTCCTCGCGCAAATGCGAGGCCTTCGCCGAGACATGCGCGAATGCGCTTGCCGTTGACGCCCACATTCCGCTCGACGCCGTGTTCGAGGAGCAGCTCAGGTCTGGGCGCCTCGACCGCTATCGCATTCTCGTCGCGGCAGGAGTAGATGCCGTGTACGACGAGACGCCCGCCCGGCTCGAGTCGTGGGTCAAGGCCGGCGGCACGCTCGTCCTCGCGCAGGAGGCCCTTGGCCTCGACGAGTGGGGCGGCGAGCGCGGCGCATCTGCCGCGGCGTTTCCCGGCGTCTCGCTCGGTGAGTACGCGGCGGGCGACGTGGCGAAGTTCTCGTTCGGCGGCGCTGAATACGAAGCGGTGCCGTACCGTCTCGCAAAATTCTCCCCAGACGCCGGATGGCAGACTCTCGCGGCGCTTCCCGGCGGCCACGCCGCGGTTGCGCGGCGTAAGGTTGGCAAAGGCGCAGTCTACTACGTCGGCGTGAGATTCCCGAAGCGCGGCGACGAGGGGCGGCTCATCGCCTCCATCGCCGCGGCGTGCGGCGTGCGGCCTATCTGCCGTACGCTCGACTACGCGTCCGATTCGCCGGTTGACGGAATCGAAGTACATGCCGCGCGCCTCCCGAACGGCGACACCGGTTTCGTGGTCTTCAACACCACTCTGGCGCCGAAGGCAATCCGGTTCGTTCCGGGCGAGGAATTTCGGTCGGATGCACTCGTCGACGTCTCGCGCCGCACGGTGCTCGGGCGCGGCGAATCCGCCGCGTGCGTTCTTCTGCTTCCGTCGTCCGATCCTGGTTTCGCGCAGGGCCTTGCGCCGATCGTCCTGCGCGGCGCGGGGAGCGAGAAGCGCATCGCCGAGGCGCTTGCGGACGCTCCCGCCGCATGGAATGCGCAGAAGGAGGACGGCTTCGCGCACGAGTCGTACGAGTCCGCTTTCGCGCGCATAGACGACTTCCTGCACGATGTCCCCGACTCGATCGTCAGCCCGTTCGTCGTCTATCCGACGGACATCCGCATGGTTGACCTCCGCGAGTTCGCAAACTTCGCGCTTGGGGACATCGTGAAGAATCCTCCGTGGGGCGGCAGTGACTGCGCGGGCGTTCCGTTCGACTTCATCCGTCCGGACCAGAACGCTGGCCGCTCCTGCATTGTGCTTAAGTCCGCGAAGCATCCTGGTTTGGCGAAGTCGGTGTCCGGCATTCCCGTGAATCTGCGCGCGAAGGCGCTCTACTTCCTTCACGCGGGCGACGGCGTGCGGCAGGGCGATTCGATAGTCTACACGATCCGCTATTCGGACGGGTCATCCGACAAGTTCACCGCAAGGGCGTTCACCGACTTCGGCGACCTCGCGGTTGACAAGATGCCGCTGCCAATGCCGGAGTCCGTCGACTGCGCTCCGGGTTTCGTCGACAGCAGCCGGCGCGGGCTCTGGACCGGGAAGTGGACGAATCCGCGTCCCGAGAAGATAATCGCCTCGGTCGATGCCGCGAGCGCCGGGGACTTTACGCCCGTTGTCGCGGCGATCACCGCCGAGCTGTCGTCCGACTGCTGCGGCGCCGCGGGCTACGCATCCGTTCCTAGGACTCATGCGTGGGGCGGCGTGAAGACTGCGGCGAACGCCGACGGGTCGGTGGAGATCGACTTCGGCGATTCGCGCGGCTGGCCGGGCGCGAACATCGAATGGCCCTCCGCGCCCGAAGTCCCGGAGAAGGTCGGGGCGGGGGATGTGGTGTACGACCTTGCGAAGGACGGGGCGGTCGATCTCGAGTTCGACGTGACGACTGACGGCGCGCCTGTTCCGTCGATGCAGGTGCGGATTGGCAAGGGAAAGTACCGAGTGCTGTCCCCGTTCCTGCGCAAGACCGGCGAAGGCCGGTGGCGCGCGGCGGTTCCGCTTGAATTCGCCGATGGGGGCGAGCCCGTGTCCATCGGCTTCCAGCGCCGCGGCGAAGGTGCCGCGGGAACGGCGAGCAAATTGCGCGTCGGGCCGTTCCGCATTGCCTGGCGTACGGAAAGGGACGCGCGGCTCGAACTTCGCCGGTTTGTTCCCGAGGCGACGGACGGAGCGCGGCACATCTGCCGCGACGGGGGAATCGAGCTCGCCGTCGCCGACAACGACCGCCACTGGGCATCGCTTCAGATGCGGCTTGCGGAGAAGCTTCCGGCGGCCGACGTGGCGAAATGGGGCGATCTCGTGTTCGAGGTGAATTCCGGACGCACTACGCTTGGACGTCCCGGCTCGGGCCGCCAGCGGCTCAGGGTTGAGGCCGTGTTCGAGGATGCGGACGGGAAGGAGCTGCGCCAGTGCTTCGACAAGCCGAACGTGGAGGGAGGCAGGATAGACGACGACCCGTGGACTTGGCAGAGGGCGAGCGTTCCGCTTTCCTCGTCCATTCCGGAGGGCGCCGCGGTTCTCCAGCGTCTCGTACTGCGCCTCGCCGACATGCCGCGCGACGGACGCGCCGGAGTGGTCTTTCGCAGCTTCCGTTTCGAGCCTAAGGCAGGTCGATGACCTTCTTCGCGGGCTTTACGCCGGGGAGCGTCGAGTTGTTCTCCTTCTTGAGCCGCGAAATCAGCGACGTCACGGCAGTGGACCACTTCGCGGCGTGCGGCGGGTTGTAGCGCTTTCCGAACGCGACGATGTCTCCCTTGTAGTGCTTGCGGATCGTTCCCGCCGCCCAGTAGCCCTGTACGTAGAACGATTTGACGCCGTCGCGGTAGCGGTGCGCCTTGTGCCCGGAATTCATCGGCCCGCCCACTCCGAACTCGAGCCCTGGGCGGCCGTTCTCGTGGCGGCGGATCGCCGCGAGGAGCCACGTCGCCTCCTCGTCAAGATCGTAGTTGACGGCGATCTGGCGAATCATCTTCCACTCCGAGGCCGGGATGAGCGGCTTTTTCGGCGCCTGCGCGGGCGTCTTCGAGGTGTCGGCACCGAGCGCCGCGAGGGCGGCGAAAAGCGCCAAGCCGGTATAGAGGAAGAATTTCACGCCCCAAATTATACCAAAAAGTGGTATAATAGTTTGAAACATGGGGGGAAAAAGAATGGCCCTAGTGGTGAAAAAGGAAAAGGCTCTGGATTTGCGTGTCGGGAAAATGAAATTTGCGATGTGCTCATTCGCGGCGGCATTCTTCGCCGCGGCGTCGCTGGCCGCGCCCGAGGTAAAGCCCGTCGAGTGGGAGAACGTCGACCCGGCGCACCATCTCGCCGGGCGCATGGCGTCGGCGGGCTATCTGCGCGGCAAGGTCGTGTGCCTAGACTACCGTGATTTCGGCGACAAGAGCGGAGCAGCCGCCATGCGACGCATGGAGGAGGTGTGGCAGACGTTCAAGATGAAGCCGTTCGTGCTCATAGGCAGCCACCGCGGCGCTGCGGGCGCCGAGAAGATCAAGCGCATCGCCGATGGGCTCAAGCTCACGTTCCCCATCTACAGGGAGGCCGACATCGTCCGCACCGAGGAGCAGAAGAAGACCGATCCCGAGCACATCGGCTTTATGTACATCATCGGCGGCACGGGGCGGATTCTCTACTGCGGCACCGATGACCGCCGCGCGGCGGGCGTCATAGCGAGCGCGCTTATCTCAATGCGCAGCCCGACGACGGCTAAGCAGTGGAAGCACTATATCGACTACGACATCAATTTCCTTCCCGGGAAGGCGCTTCTCGGGATCGAGGAGTTCCGCAAGTCGTTCCCGAAGGAGGCCGCCGCATACGACGAGGTCTGGGAGAAGTTCAGCGCGGATTCCGACATAAAGCGCGTCTCGAAGCTCGAGCGTCTCGCCCATATGGCGAAGGACTACGACCTCAAGGACCCCAACGCGAAGAAGCTCAGCGCGGAGAAGATAGAGCTGGCGATCGAGAAGGCCTCGGACCTCAAGAAGAGCGAAAATCCGCTCGTCGCGCAGGAGGCCAAGAACTGCATAGCCGATCTTACATGGACGCTGGCCGTCTTGAAGCCGGCCGGCGAAGACTCTACGACACAAGGAGGGAAATAATGACGAAAAAGACAATCATCGCCGCTGCGTGCGTCGTCGCCGCGTTTTTCGCTAACGGCGCGGCGAAGTGGAAGAACCTCGACGACAAGTTCCATGTGTCGGGGCCGAAGCTGACAGAGGCCGATCTGCTCGGCAAGGCCGTCCTCGTGTACTACTGGGACGCTTCCGAGGAGGCGAGCGTCAAGTACCTTCCCGAGGTCGAGAAGGTGTGGAACTCGTTCAAGACGAAGAAGTTCCAGGTCGTAGGCAACTACGTCGGCACGAAGAACGACGAGAAGGTCAAGGAGCTCGTCCAGAAGAACAAGGTGACGTTTCCCGTCTACTACAACTTCAGCCTCGATCCCGATCCGAAGGTAGGCTTCCAGAAGGCGCCGTTCTTCAACGTCGTAAGCCACAGGGGCGTCAGCGTCCTCGGCAAGGCCGGCGTCAAGGAGGCGATTGAGGCCGCGGTGGATGCGATGAGCGCCATCGGGATGCCGGTATCTCTCTGCGGCGACGTGGAGTTCAAGAAGTTCAAGGGAATGGCCGGCCAGCTCAAGCTCGGCAAGAACCTCACAAACATATTGAAGACGCTCGAGAAGAAGAAGGCGGACAAGGATCCAAACGTGTCAAGCGAGGCGTCCGAGATCATTTCGGCCGTGGAAAGCGCGAAGGACGACATAAAGGCGGACATCGAGCTGTACTGCGAGGCGGATCCCGCCGAGGCGATCAAGCTCATACAGCTATTCACGAAGACCTGGCCGAAGGACGACGCGTGCCAGGGGTTCAAGGAGAAGATGCCAGAGCTGAAGGAAAAGGCGAAGGAGAAGGCCAAGGCGGACAAGGAGAAGGCAAAGGCCAAATAATAGATGACCATGAACACTGAATTCGAGAACATCACCCAGATACTCGAGCGCAACGCAGCGGAATGGCCGAGCGATGTCGCTTTGGTGGAGATCGACACGCCGGACGACGGCCGGCACAAGACCTGGAAGGAGGCGGAGCTCGTCGAGTCCGTTCCGGACAGGACATACCGCGCCGACATGACGTGGCGCGACTTCGACGAGAAGGCGAACAGGTTCGCCAACTTCCTCCTCTCGCGCGGATACAAGCGAGGCGACAAGATCGCGATCTTGCTGATGAACTGCCTCGAGTGGCTTCCGATCTACTTCGGCGTCCTCAAGGCGGGCTGCATGGCCGTGCCGCTCAATTTCCGCTATACGGCGGACGAGATCAAGTACTGCCTCGAGCTTTCCGACGCGGGCGCACTGGTGTTCGGCCCCGAGTTCACCGGTCGCATCGAGCAGATCGTGGACCGCATCGCGCAGGTCAGGACGCGGCTCTACGTCGGCAAGGATTGTCCGACTTTCGCTGAGCCGTACCGTGCGCTGATAGACTACTGCTCGTCGCGCTCGCCATCCCTCAAGATGACGCAGGACGACGCCGCCGCGATATATTTTTCGAGCGGCACGACCGGTTTCCCCAAGGCGATTGTGCTCCAGCACAGGTGCCTGCTGCACTCGTGCCGCGCCGAGCAGGCGCACCACGGACAGACGAAGGACGACACGTTTCTGTGCATTCCGCCGCTCTACCACACGGGCGCGAAGATGCACTGGTTCGGCTCCTTCCTCGTCGGCGGGCGGGCCGTTCTTCTCAAGGGCGTGAGGCCGGAGTGGATCCTCCGCGCCATCAGCGAGGAGCACTGCACGATCGTGTGGCTGCTCGTTCCGTGGGCGCAGGACATCCTCGACGCAATCGAGCGCGGCGACGTGAAGTTGGAAGACTACAAGCTGGACCAGTGGCGGCTTATGCACATCGGCGCTCAGCCGGTCCCGCCAGCCCTCATCAAGAGGTGGAAGACCGTCTTCCCGCACCACGACTACGACACCAACTACGGGCTTTCCGAGTCGACCGGCCCTGGTGCCGTCCATCTCGGCATCGAGAACATCGACCACGTCGGCGCGATTGGCGTCGCGGGCTTCGGGTGGGAGACCAAGATCGTCGGGTCCGACGGCATTACGCCGGTGAAGCCGGGCGAAGTAGGCGAACTCGCGCTCAAGGGCCCGGGCGTCATGAAGGAGTACTACCACAACCCCGAGGCGACTGCCGAGATAATGAAGGAGCCGGGGTGGCTCCTCACAGGCGACATGGCCGAGGAGCGCGATGGCTTCATCTACCTCGTAGACCGCGCGAAGGACGTCATCATCACGGGCGGCGAGAACCTGTACCCCGTGCAGATCGAGGACTTCGTCCGCGCGAACCCCAAGGTCAAGGACGTCGCGGTCATCGGGCTTCCCGACGCGCGCCTCGGCGAAATCGCCGCGGCGATCGTGTCCGTCAAGGAGGGGATGACGCTCACCGAACAGGAGTTCAACGACTTCTGCCTCGACCTCCCGCGCTACAAGCGTCCGCGCAAGGTAATCTTCGCGGAAGTGCCGCGCAACCCGACGGGCAAGATCGAAAAGCCGAAGCTCCGCAAGATGTACGGAGCCGCCGGACTCGTCGCCCAGCAGAACGGCATCACGGCCTGAGGCCGCACCAAAGCGAGGCAACCTACATGGACCTACCTTCCTACCGAATCGGAAAGACAGTGTTCGGCTCGTCCGCGTCCATTGCGGCGGCCTACGAGCGCTTCCGCGTCCAGACGATAGACGAAACGCGTCTCGCCCAGGATCGCTCGTCGCCTTTCCCCGCAAAGCGACAGACGCTTCTCGGCGAAGCGCCTGTCGCGGGCATCGGCACCTTCAAGGGCAGCGAAAAGCAGACGCTCACCTTCGCGCCGCCGAACAAGCCGGGCTGGTGGATTCGCCGCATGGACCTCCCCGAGCAGCTGGACACCGCGGTGGACGTGGCGAACCTCTGGACGAGTGCGCAGAACCTCGTGCTAAGGTCGGGCTCCGAGCACAACTACCTCCGCATGGTCGAGCATATCATCGCGCTCAAGGTCGGGCTTGGCGTAGACGACGTCCTGCTCAAGGTCAACTCCGGCGATCCGCCGCTCTTCGAGCAGTCGTCGCTGCCTCTCATCAAGGCGATGGAGCACGCGAAGATCGCGGAGACCGACGAAGACGCGACCTATGTCACGGTCAAGGAGCCGGTCGCCTTTGGCGGCGGCCGCGGTGATTTTCTCCTGTTCCTCCCCGCGGAAAACGGCGAGAGGAACCTTCGCATCGACTGCGGCATTTCGTGGAACACCGTGATAGGCGACCAGAGGATTCTCTTCGACGTCACGCCCGAGACGTTCCGCTACGCGGCTCTCGCAAGGACAAATGCGACGCGCCGCCAGTACATCCTCGCGAAGACCGTGGGCAAGCTCTTCGCCGCGACGCGCAACTGGGGCTACAACGACAGGAACATCCTGATACACGGCAAGCGCAGGTTCTACACCGAGCCGCGCTTCCCTGTCGGCGACAAGTTCCTCGAGCCTGTCTGGCATCGTGCGACCCTCGACCTCATGGCGGCCATCGCGCTTATCGGCGGCTCCGACAGGTTTGTCGGGACAGTCGTCTCCTATCGCGCCGGCCACACGCTCGACTGCGACGCGATCCGCGCGCTCAGGCGCAACGACCTCCTGGCGTCCGTGTAACGGCTATAGTGCTGTGCTGGTTTGCCTTTCCATGTGCGGTCACGGTCGGGGCAACCGTGCTCCCTGTGCTGTGCTGGTTTGCCTGACATCGTGCGGCTTGCTTCGCCGCAACGGTGCTCGCCCGCGAGAAATGGCCGATTCGCGCGTCCTTGCGACCGCTCGACATATACATATATGTCTTCGGGTCGCAGTCCTGCGCGACTCGTCTCATTTTCGCGGGTTCCGCCCCGCTGGCGGCGGCGAAGCAAGCCGCGCATGGCACCTCTGGTCGAGTTCGGC
>CACYNF010000008.1 GCA_902775595.1 uncultured bacterium
CTCGAATACGAGCTCGCCGCCCGCCATGATGTCGGAGTGGCGGATGCGCCAGTTGGTTACCGGCTTGCCGTTCAGAGTGACCGACTTCACGTACTTGTTTTCGCGGGAGAGGTTCTTGGCAATTACCTTGAATTCCCGTTCCCCAGTCCCCATTCCCTCGGCACTCGCTTCGCTCGGCTTGGTCGCTTCCCCATGGGTCGCGCCCACCCACAAGGATATCCCCCGACCGAAGGTCGTCCGCAAAGCGGATGTCCTAACAGGGGTGCGGTTACGTTCCCCGAGATGAATCCTCGCCTCTGGCACTTGCGGCGCGCCGATGACATATTCCCCTCCACAGGGGTTGAACGGATAGAAGCCCATCGCGGAGAAGAGATGCCACGCGCTCATCTGTCCGCAGTCGTCGTTGCCGCAAAGTCCATCGGGCTTCGGGAGGTAGAATTTGTCAAACACCTCGCGAATGCGCTCGGCCGCCTTTTCGGGATGGCCTACCTGCGGATAGAAGTAGATGACATGGTGGCTAGGTTCGTTGCCATGGACGTACTGCCCGACAAGACCGGTGACATCGACCACACATTCGGCTCCTTCCACCTTGTCGGACCGCAAGAAAAGAGAATCCAACTTCTTTACGAAAGACTCGCGTCCGCCCATCGCGTCAATTAGCCCCTGCGGATTCTGCATAACGTGCCATGTGTACTGAAACGCATTGCCTTCCGTGAAGTCGTTGTCGCTTTCGGCACCATGCCCCAGCGCGTATGGATCGAACGGCTCGCGCCATTTTCCAGTCATCGTCTTTCCGCGCACAAGGCCAAGTGACTTGTCGAAAACATTTCGCCAGTTCTCCGAGCGCTTGAAGAAAAACTCGGCATCTGCTTTAAGGCTTTCATACCGTTCCCCGTTACCCGACTCGACCGCCATAGCCTTGGCGGCGGCGGTTCCCCGTTCCCCCAACTTCTCCGCCATCACGCCCGCGCACCAGTCGTCGTATGCGCATTCCATCGTGCGCGAGACAGACTCGCCCTTGATGATGTCGAAGGGATAGTAGCCGTATTTGTCGAGCAAGTCCCAGCGTTCCTTGACACGCTCTTCGTGCGGCTTCATCAGCGTGTCCTTGATTTGCGCGTATGCAGCGAGCCAGTATTCGTTTTGTTTTTTAACGCAGAGACGCGGAGACGCAGAGGACGCAATGTCTTTGTGCTCTTTGTGTTCTTCTCGTCCGCCATAGCCTTGGCGCGGGCGGATGTGACTAAAAGAATCCTTCAAGAACCAGTCGACAATGACGGGAATCGAATGCGTCCCGATCATGCACTGGTTGTCCTTGCCCCACAGCGTCCATATCGGAAGATACCCGGTCCTTCTTCCCTGCTCGAGCATGGAGTCGACGAACTCCGCAGCACTCTCCGGCGCAAGTATCGTGTAGAGCGGATGCGCCGCGCGGAAGGTATCCCAAGTCGAAAGCGTCGAATAGAACGGCTTCGCGCCGACGTCTGCGATGTTGTTTGGCTGAATGAAAAGATGATAGAGCGACGTGTACCAGTTTTTCTTCTGGTCGTCGGTTCCCTCAATCGTCGCCCTTGAAAGAACCTCATTCCACTTTGAGCGCGCAGCGCCCTTCACTCCGTCGAAATCCCATTCGGGTATTTCCGCCGCAAGATTGCGCTCTGCCGACTCAACGACACCTTCGGCAGAAAGCGCTACCTTCACCAAGAGCGGCGACTCGCCGACATCAAAGTCGAACAAGTACTGCGGCGCGACAACGCCTTCTTGTTTCGGCAGCTCCGCGACTGCCGTGCATTCGCGGCTGAACTTGACTACGAACGAATAGTCGCGCTCGACCCATTGACGGCGGTGGTTCCTCCCGGAAAGCCCAGACTTGCCAATGAGTTTTACGTCGCTTGCGTTTATCGTCTTCGCGTGGTTCTTGCCGCCTATGCCATAGGCGCAATCTACGAGCATCCGCAATTTGTCTTTGCCCGTGACGCGGTAGATTGCCGAATGTTCCGCCGCCGCAATTTCAACCTTAATGCCACCGTCAAGCGTCACTGCATAGTACCCCGGCTCGGCGAGCTCGGAAAGTTTTTTGACAGGGTTTACAAGATTTACAGGATTTTCAGAATTCCCCAATCCTGTAAATCCCGTCAAACAAAAAGGCAGTATGCGAACATCGCCAAGGTCCGGGCAGCCCGTTCCATTAAGGTGCGTCTGCGTGAAGCCGCATATCGTCTTGTCATCGTAGCGATAGCCGCTGCAGTAGTCCCATGAGCTGTTGCCAGTGTCGGGGCCTGCCTGAACGAGACCGAACGGAACACACGCCGCCGGAGTAGTGTGACCCGTTCCGCTCGTACCAATAAAAGGGTCGACGTATCTCACAAAGTCACCGGCAAAAAGCGGCCATGCGAGCGCGAACACGAACGCGTACGCAAACCAAGTCTTCCCTGTTCTTTGCCTGAATTTCATCATTTACACGTCTCGCTCGTAGAGCTTTCGACACCGTGGATGTTAGCATATTCTATACAAGACGTGCAAATCAAAATGCGACCTTTCGGACAAAAATATAACGACCTTATAAATAACATTTGCAATTGCACGGATGGGGATCTATCGTGTATAATACCAAGCATGCGGATGAAGTTGAGAAAAGTCCTGGCGGCGATTCCGACGAACGAAGCGGAAGGGCAGCTTCGCGTAGCCGGAGTGCTACGCTACGCGAGTGCGCACGCAAACTGGGATCTTCGCGTGGTCAACTCGCGTACGCAATTCAACGACGTTGGAGTGAAAACTCTTCTGGAAGAGGGCATCGACGGCTGCATCCTCGCTGCATACACGCCGGCAGTCGAGAACATTCTCGCAGGGCACATCCCCACGGTCATCACCCTTGAAAACATTCACGAGCAAATAGGCGCGCGCCAAAACTGCATTTCCATCCTGATGAACAACCAGGAGATCGGCCGTCTTGCGGCTGAACATTTCGGGTCTCTCGGACGCTTCGCCTCCTACGCCTTCGTCCCCGCGCCGCCAAAGATCCCCTGGTCGCTTGAACGCAAGGCGACCTTCTTCGAAGCCGCTGACAAGCGTGCTGCACAGTTTGAATTCCCCGAAGCCGACATAGAGCTTGTCAACATGACGGGCGAAGGTGGCATACTGATAAAGATATCCGACCTTGTGGAATTCCTGAAACAGCTGCCAAAACCTCGCCGCCCAAGTCGCGAAAGCTTGCCGCGCCGCGCAGCTGAAGATGCCGACGGACGTGTCGCTCATCGGATGTGACAACGACGAACTGCTGTGCACGATCTCGCGTCCGGCTATAACGAGCATACGCCCAAACTTCGAGCAAGCCGGATACGCCGCCGCACGTGCGCTCGACGCGATGATGCGTGGGCGGAGACCCAACGAGACAGTAATGCGAATCCCCGGCGCGAAAGTCATTGTTCGCGGCTCTACAGAACACATCCCGCCCGCAGTCGCCGTCGTGAATGCGGCGATGGAGTATATAAAGCGCCATGCACTTGAAGGCATAAGCACGGCCGACGTCGTTTCGCACCTCAAGATTTCGCACAGCCTCCTCGACCTTCGCTTCCGCCAGCTGCGGAACGAAAGCGTCATGGACGCGATACTCTCAACACGTCTAGCCGAGGTACAGCGTCTTCTGGAGACTACCAACCGCAAGCTGCTGGACATCGGCATCGCATGCGGCTTTCGCAGCGCCGACTACCTCAAGCGTCTCTTCAAGAAGCGCTTTGGGATGTCGATGCGAGAATGGAGAGCCGCACATCGAAAGGCCAGGTAAATCATGAAAAAGGCATTTGGAATTATTGCCATCGGCACGGCACTGGCCATCGCGCCAGTCGCCGCGCTTGCGCGCACGAGGCCGAACATCGTCTTCATCCTGGCCGACGACCTCGGTTTCGGAGACGTCGGCTTCACCTGCAGCGCGCGGACGAATGTCCTCGCGCGACTTCGCACTCCGTGCCTCGACCGTCTCGCAAACGAGGGAGTTGTCTTGACGGCGCACTACGCGGCCGCGCCAGTCTCGGCGCCAAGCCGCGCGTCGCTGATCACCGGCCGTGTCCAGGGGTGCTGCTCTCTGCGCGACAACTGCTTCGACAGGGCGTTCACCGAGACGAACACTCTCGCTTCCGTCCTTCACGGCGCTGGCTACGCGACATGGGCCGTCGGCAAGTGGGGCGTTGCCGGCGGCGGAGAATCGGGAGAGTGCGTCTCCTCGCATCCGCTCGACCGCGGATTCGACTATTTCTACGGCTTCCTCGACCACATGGCGGGGCACACGTATTACCATTACGAGGGACATATACGAAATGCGTTCATGGGCATAACAGAAAACCGCACGAACGCAACCGATTCCGCGAAAGGCATCTACTCGACAGATCTCTTCGTCGCAAAGGCAAAGCAGCTCGTCGCCAGCCACGCAGCCGAGAAAAGCGACACTCCGTTTTTCCTCTACCTCGCCATGAACACAATCCACGGTTCTGGGCAGAGCGACGACACGCTTGCGACAAAGCATCCGCTCCACATCCCAGGCCGGCCATATCCCGCCGAAGGTGTAAAGTGGCCGCTTGAACCAGAACCGCTCGCGGCGCGCAACACATGGATCGACCCCGCCTACCGCGGCCTCCCCGAAAACGCCGCGCGCTACGCGACTGCGATAACGCGCCTCGACAATGCACTCGCGGACTTTATGGGCGAACTTAAGCGCCTTGGACTCGACAACGACACGATGATCGTCTTTACATCAGACAACGGACCTGCCGACGAATACGGCGCTGACCCGCGCTTCTTCGGTTCGAACGGACCGTTCGACGGACTCAAGCGCGATGTGTTCGAGGGCGGGATGCGCGTTCCCACTTTCGTCCGTTGGCCGGCGCGCATTCCGGGCGGCTGGAAAGACGACTCGCCTTCGCAATTCCACGACTGGATGGCAACACTCGCGGATGTCGCATGCACGGCTGCGCCGAAGGAGTCAGAGGGCGTGTCGCTCTTCCCTCGCTGGGACAAATTGAGAAGTGCAAAAATCTTCAAGCCCTCGCTCGTCTATTCGCAATACGAATTTCCGTGGGGCGGCGGAAGCAAGGCATTCCGCGAGTTCGAGTCGAGGAAGGCGCCTGTGCGCGGACTTCAGCAGATGCTGAGAGTCGGCGACTACGTGGCGCTGCGGACAAGGATACGCGAGGGCGGAGCGAAAGTCCGTCTCTACAACGTAGTTGAAGACCCATTCCAGAAGAACGACCTCTCCGGTCTCGCGGAACATCAGGAACGGCTCCGCGACATGGCACGCATACTCGAGGAACGACTTCGCAAATGACGCCCTTCTCCCTTCTCGTAAAGCCGGTCGGCGCGAGATGCAACCTCGCGTGCGACTACTGCTTCTACTTGGGAAAGGCGTCGCTCTACCCAAACGGCCCAGCGAAGATGTCGGACGCCGTGCTTGAGCGGATGATCGAGAGCTACCTCTCGCTTCCCTTCGACTCTTTCTCAATCGCGTTTCAGGGTGGCGAGCCGATGCTCGCGGGGCTCGACTTCTTTCGCCGCGCAAACGACTTCGCGAAGAGAGTCCTCCCGGACGGACTGCGACTTTCGCTCTCGATACAGACGAACGCGACGCTTATGACGCGCGAGGCGGCAAAGTTTTTCGCAGACGAAGGATGGCTCGTCGGCGCAAGCGTCGACGGCCCGGCGGAAATCCACGATGCGCACCGAACGACGCCGGACGGACGCGGCACACACGCGGAGGTGCTGCGCGGGATCGATGCGCTTAGGGAAGCAGGCTGCGACTACAACGTGCTGACGCTCGTGACAAAGTCCAATGTCGACGAGCCGAAGGAAATCTACAGGTATGTTCGCGACGAGCTTGGCGGGAAGTGGCAGCAGTACACAGATTACCTCGAGGGCATTTCGACGCGGCAGTGGGACAGATTTCTCTGCGGCGTTCTCGACGCGTGGCTCGAAGACGGCGACATGGGGAGCGTCTCGGTTCGCAACATCGACGCGGCGCTTTCGTATGCGGCGCTTGGGCGCGCGGAGCAGTGCCTCTTCGCGAACCACTGCGACGGACATGTCGTTGTCGAGCGAAACGGCGACGTCTATCCCTGCGACTTCTTCGTGACGAAGGAGACGCTTCTCGGGAACATCATGGAGCGCGAGTGGGGCGAACTTCGCGAAAGCCGCGTCGCGCAGGAGTTCGCAGCGAGGAAATGCGCCCGCCACCTCTCGAAGATCGACAGGATGGAATTCTACGACCGCATCTCCGACCTCGCCGCGTCGGGAATGTGACTTACCAGAGGCCGAGGCGGAGGAAGGGAAGGATGCGCTTCTCGAGCGTGGTGTCGAGGTCGAAGAGCGCGTTCCCCGCAAAGCCGAAGCGGCGCGTCATGTTCACCTGGTCGATGACGTCGCGCGCATCAAGCCGCGACTCGTTCGCCGTGACGCCGATGCCGACGATCGTCCGCCGCGCGTGCGAGCGCGAATCGGCCTGGATCGCCAGGAGAGTCTGGAAGGTGACCTTCGATTCCGTGTAGTCCATCGGCACGACGTAGTCGACGAGATTCGCGTCGAGCCACCCCTTCCAGTCCTGCCCGACCGAGCCGATGCACTGCGGATGCTTTCCGTAGACCGCCGTCGTCAGCCACCTCGGGCGCTTCACGTGCCTGCGCGCGTCGGCGACAAAGCGCGAAATGACGTCCGCTGCGTTCTTCGGCTTCACCGCCGAATCGCCCCACCTGACGAAGTCGAGATGTATGCCGTCGACCGAATATCGCCGCTGGATCTCGTCGATCGACGCGAAGATGCGCGAGCGGACGAGCGCGTTAGCGGGATCGAGGTATTCAGTCGTCTTCCCGTTCGCCGCCTTGAGACGCCAGCCGTTCCTGTCGAACGCCGCCACCGTCTCGGGCGAGGCGCGCGTCGCAGTGAAGCAGAGTATCCAGGCATGCACGCGTATCCCCGATCCCCGCGCGGCGGCGAGGCACGCCGCGAGCTGATCGCCCTCCTCGCGGAAAGTCTTGGAGCGCGGAAGGACATCCGACGCATAGTGCGCGAAACCCGCGCCCGCGACATTGACGAAAAGGTCGGTGACATGGCTCTCGCGGAGAAGCTTCATCGTCTTCGGCCAGTTGCCGGGATAGAGCCCGCAGCCGGAATGGTCCCAAACCGCGTGTATCTCGCCGCGGCTCGGCTTCTGCTTCGCCGCGTATGCGCGGAGACTCTTGAACTCCGCGTCCGCCTTCGCCGCGGCGCGCACCGGGCTCCAGAGGGAGGGATCCGCTGAACCGACGAGCGACGCGCAGAGACGCGCCTTGAGGCTCTCGTCGCCGTCTGCGAGAAGGACATGCGTCATCCACCAACCGTAGGGCGACGACAGCCACGCCGCGTCGCCGGTGGACTTTCCGTTTCTGTCGACCCACGTCGCCATCACCTGCGACTTGCCCTGTATCGGAACGGCCCGCTGCAGGACGGACGACGTCTGGAGAATCGCCGTCGGCGCTCCTGGCGGCGCGGTGCCCGAGAAATTCATGCGGCTCCACTGGCCGGGATACGAAGCCGCCTTGTAGCCCGCCGGGCGGACGCCCAGCAACTCGCCGAGCTGCGGCGATGCGGAATAGAAGACGACGAGCTTGCCGCCCCTGTCGCGGAAACTGCGCAGGGTCTTGATCTCGTCGGCGCTCGGCGACTCGAAGCCGACGAGGAAGGCGACTTTCTCCTTCGCGAGCTTCGTGCGCATGTCTGCGGGCTTCACGACTTCGGCGGCGATGTCCTGGTCCTTAAGCCAGCGGCCGACGTGGTTCGCGAGCGAGGTGTAGTACCCAGGTTCGTGGGCGACAATGGTGACAGCAAGAAGAAACGGAGCGAGCATGGAGTGATTTTAGTTAATGGTTAGTCCGCCGTGAAAGAAAGTTGTTTTCGTCAGTTGTCAATGTTGTTTTCACAATACTTCCGCAAGATCCGGGCGGCGCAATTCCGTAAGGCGGCGCGCCTCGGACTTCCGCCAGGACTCGATCTTCGCGTGGTCGCCCGAGAGGAGGACTTCCGGCACCTTCATTCCGCGGAACTCGGGCGGCTTGGTGTACTGCGGCGGCTCGAGAAGCCCGTCGCGGCCGAAGCTCTCCGAGGCGGTCGCGGCAGGTCCGCCGCCGAGAACGCCTGGAAGGAGTCGCACCGTCGCGTCGACCATCGCGGCCGCGGCAAGTTCGCCGCCGGTCATGACGAAGTCACCGACGGAGAAGAGATCGGTCGCGAGCGTCTCGATGCGCGCGTCGAAACCCTCGTAGTGCCCGCACATGAATACGACGTGCTCTGCCTCGGCAAGCGACTCGGCGTCGCGCTGGGTGAACTTCCTTCCTGCGGGAGACGTCATTACGACGCGCGTTCCGCATTCATATCTCTCCGTGCGGGCGCCTCGGAGATGCGCCCCTGCCGATTCGCCGACACGCGACTCCACCGCCGCGAACCACGGGCCGCACTTCATCAGCATCCCGGGGCCGCCGCCGTACGGGCTGTCGTCGACTTTGCGCCAGCGCCCTTCGCCGAATTCGCGCAGGTCGACGATATTCACTTCGCACACGCCCTTCTTGACGGCGCGCGCGACGATGGATTCCGTGAGGAACCCCTCGAACATCTTCGGCTGCACGCTTATGACGTCTATCTTCAGCATCGCCCGTATTATACCAAAAAAGAAGGCCGTCCCGAGAGGGGCGGCCTTGCTTTCCATCCATCCACCGGTCGGCTTCAAGCCGAGAAACCTTACTTCTTGACGAGCTTGCGGACGGCCTTGTGCGAGCAGTAGGTGCGCTCGTTGTAGAGCTTGGCACGGCGAGTGGCGCCCTTCTTGACGACCTTGATCGCCTGGATCCAGGGGCTGTTGAACGGGAAGCGCTTCTCGACGCGGACGCCCATCGTGTCGCGGCTGACGACGAAGTTGCCGGAGATTCCGCCACGGCCGTTGTCGATCGAGAACACCTTGCCCTCGAAGTCCTGGACGCGGAACTTGTCGCCTTCCTTGATCTTGATGGAGACGCGGACGATGTCGCCGGTGCGGAACTCGGGGAACTTCTTCTCCGCGAACTTCGCCGTCTGCTCGGCGTTGATCTTGTCTATAAGCTTGATACCCATGGCTTAGGCCTCCTTCTTCGCTTCGACCTTCTTCGCCGGAGTCGCGTGGTGCGGCTTGAGGCTAGGGTTCTTCGCGCGGCGGATGAGCGAGGCGACGGTCGTCGAGGGCTGCGCGCCCTTCGAAAGCCAGTACTCGACGCGCGGGAGGTCGAGCTTGAAGTTGTCGTCCTTGATCTGGGTGTCGTACCACCCGAGGATCTCGAGGAACTTGCCGTCACGGGGCGAACGAGAGTCCGCCGCTACGATACGATAGGTCGCGTGGTTGGTGCAACCGGTGCGACGCATTCTGATCTTTACCATTTTTCCTTCCTTTCGGTGAATGAACGGCGCGTAGTATACCAAATGCCGCCCCGCAATGCAAGGGCAAATAAGATAAACGAAAAACGGCCTTCATCCCCTCCGCAGAAACGAAACCACCTCGCGGAAGAACGACTCGGGCGTAGAAGCGCCGGAAGTTACGCCCAGCTCCTCGACGCCCGAGAGGTCGAGCGCCCTAACCTCGTCTATTGTCCCCGCCCTGAAAGTGCGGCATCGCGCGACTTCGCACAGGCGCCTCGTGTTGGACGAGTTCGCGCTCCCGAGAACGAGCAGCGCGTCGCCGGAAAACGCTTTCACCGCGTCCTGGCGCACCTTCGTGGCGTTGCACACCTCCGCCATCGTCTCGACCTCGTGGCTTTCGCGCAGCTCGGCGACGAGCGACGCAACCTCGTCCGCGTTCATCGTCGTCTGCGAGACGAGCCCGAACTTCGGCGGCAGCTCCCGCGCGCGCGGCTGCGATGGATCAAGCACCACGGCGTTCGCCGCCTCTCCGACGATGCCGCGCACCTCCGCGTGCGAGGGATTGCCTATGACGACGACGGGCATCCCCTTCGCGGCGAAATCGCGCGCTGCGCGGTGGACGCGCTCGACGAACGGACACGTCGCGTCCACGACCTTCAACCCGCGCTCCGCCGCGCGCTCCCTGACCGCAGGCGAGACTCCGTGCGCCGAGAAAAGGACAGTCGCGCCCTCGGGAACGTCCTCTATAGACTCAACGAAGCTGAAGCCGCGCGTCCTGAGGTCTGCGACCACGACTTCGTTGTGGACAAGCTGGTGGAGGCAGAAGACGGGACGAGCTTCCGCGGCGACCGCCACGGCCTTCCTGAGCGCGGCGGTCACGCCGGCGCAGAACCCGTGCGGCTCAATGACGCTAATCGTCATCGTGCTTCTTCGCCTCGTTCCAAAGCGCGTCCATCTCCTCGAGGGTCATGTCCTTGAGCGAACGGCCCTGGGCCTTCGCCCCCGCCTCGACGGCGCGGAAGCGGCGCGAAAACTTGGAGGTCGAGAGTTCAGCCGCGCTCTCGGCGTCGACTTTAAGGTGGCGGGCGAGGTTCGCGACGGCGAAGACGAGATCGCCGAGCTCCTCCTTCACCCTGTCGGAGTCGGCGGGCCTGTCGCTCTTCCTCGCGGCGACCTCGGCCTTGAGCTCCTCAAGCTCCTCCCCGACCTTCTCCATCGGGCCGTCTGCGTCCTTCCAGTCGAAGCCGACGCGTGCGGCCTTCTCCTGCGTGCGCTGGGCCTTCAGAAGCGCGGGAAGCGCGGCGGGAACGCCGTCGAGCGCAGAGTGGCGCGACTCCTTCTTGTGCTCCATCTGCTTGATCTGCTCCCAGTTCCGGAGCACCGTCGCGGAATCCTTCGCGTCGACGTTGCCGAAGACATGCGGATGGCGGTGGACGAGCTTGTCGGAAATCGCGTTCGCAACGTCATCAAAGGAGAAGCGCCCCTCCTGCTCGGCCATGACGCACTGGAACATGACCTGGAGGAGAACGTCGCCAAGTTCCTCGACGTAGTTGGCCTTGTCCTCCGGGCGGTCCATCGCCGCAAGCAGCTCGTGCGTCTCTTCGAGAAGGCACGGCTTCAGCGACTCGAGCGTCTGCTCGCGGTCCCAGGGACAGCCCTTCTCGGGGTCCCTGAGGCGAGTCATTATGTCGTGAAGTCGCTCGATGCCGGACATGTCAGACCCTGAGGATCTCGAGCACCGACTTCGCCGCGGCGGAATTGAGCTCGCGGACCACTTCGTCCGCCCCGCCGAAGTCCTGGTAGGCAACATGCGAATTGAGAACCGCGACGGAGCCCATTCCCGCGACAAGCGCGGACTTGACGCCATGGCCGGAGCCCGTAACCGCGATCGTCGAGAAGTTGCGCAGCTTGTTCATGGCGCACGCGCGGCGCCATGCGTCCCACTTGACGCCGCCGTACGTGGCGGCCGTTTCATGGTAGAGGACAACGTCGTCGCCGAGAAGCCCCTCGAAGGCCGGGCGCACCTTCTCCACGTCGGCGCGCGTCGCGATCACGACCTTGACGCCCTTCGAGGCGAGCGCGGAGACGAAGTTCTTGAAGGACGCGGTGACGGCCTTCGGCACCGCCTCGTTAAGGGCGGTCTCGAACGCGGCGGCAAGGTCCTTCGCGGCCTTTGCCGCGGTCTTCTTCGTCTTCACGACGGCGAAGTACTCGGCAAGGGCGCCCTGGTAGTTGCCGCCGGCGAGATACTGCGCCTCGACGCGTTCGTCGAACGGTATCTTGTCAAGCGCCGCAAGGAAGCGCTTCGTGACGTCGAACAGGAGCCCCGCTCCGTCCATTGCGGCGAAGTCGAACTCGACTATGACGCCCTTCTTTACGCTTTCTGCCATAACTGCCTCCCTTCTGCCCGGGGCCTAAGCCGCCGGAAACCAACCGTTACTTGGCCGTGCGCTTCTTGCGCGGCTTGGGCTGGCCGATCTCGGACAACATCTTGCGGAAAGAGCCCTTGCGCACGTTGAAGGGCTTGCCGCCCTTGATGCTCGGGAACTCGCACGCGCAGATCTTCGCGCCCTTCCTCTCGTCGGGGCCGACAACGCCGCTCTCGCCGGAAAGCGCGCACTCTACGGCCTTGCGGGCGCACTTCTCGATGAGCTTCAGGTCCTTCTTGCAGGGAGCCGCCGCACGGGCGAAGTAGCCCGACTTGAACACCTGCACCTTCTCCGCGCCGAGAAGCTGGCCGAAGCGCTTGCCGATATACTGGCCGACGTTGACCTTGTCGAGCCTCGGGTGGCCGAACGCGTCGACAGGAACCTCCTCGCCGCGCCTCGCCATCTCCTTGATGATGTCCTTTACGCCTGCGCCCTCGGAGACGAAGATGTTGACGGAATCCCACTTGTCCATGATCTTCCTGAGGCGCTCCCCCTCGGAGGCGAAGTCGATCTTGCACTCCGGCACGTAGACGGCGTGGACATCCTGGCGCTCGGGCGTGAGGAGGAACTCTGGGACGAACTTCATGCGCTTAAGCATCTTGCGGTAGCACTGCGCCGTCTTGTAGGTGAGCCAGCCGCAGTTGCGGCCCATGACCTCGTGGATCGTGAGCGCGCGCGGGTTCGCGCTGTTCTCCTTGACGACGTTCATGAAGAACTTCGCCCCCTCCTCGGCAGCGGTCCACGCGCCGAGCGACTGCTTGATCGGATAGACGTCGTTGTCGATGGTCTTGGGAAGGCCGACGACGATCAGCGGGTAGTTGTTCGTCGCGAGATACGCCGCGAGATCGGCCGCCGTAGTGTTGGTGTCATCGCCGCCGATGGTGTGAAGAACGTCGACACCGTCCTTTACGAGCTGATCCGCCGCGACCTTGAGGGGGTCTTCGCCTTCTTTTACGAGGCCGCGCTTGACGCAGTCCTTGACGTTCGTGAGCTTCACGCGGCTGTTGCCGATCGGGGAGCCGCCGTGCTTCGTCAGCACGAGCGCGTTCTTGCGAACCTCGGGCGTAACGGGAATGGACTCGCCCTTGAGAAGCCCCATGTAGCCGTTGACATAGCCGATCATCTCGACGCTCGGCGCCTTTTTCGTGTATTCGTCGATCAGGAACCCGATTGAGGAGCTGAGGCAGGGGGCAAGGCCGCCAGCCGTCAGAAACGCAACTTTCTTCACTTCTTTCGCCATTTTATCTTTCTTTCCTTTTGGTTTTAAGTTTTAAGACTCATTTACAGTTTCTTCGCAACATTCGCCGTCTCGATGGCCGCCTGCATCGCGGAGAAGCCCTTGTTGCCCTGCTTCGTGCCGCAGCGCTCGACGGCCTGTTCGAGATTCTCGGCCGAAACGACGCCATCAATCACCGGAACGCCAGTCGAAACGGAGATTTCGGCAAAAGACTTTGCCGTCGCCTGGTTGATGAGGTCGGCATGGGCGGTCGCGCCCTGCACGACGGCACCAAGGCAGATAATGGCGTCGGGCTTCTTCGCCGCGAGTTTGGAGGCGACGAAGGGAAGCTCGTACGCACCGGGAACTCTGACGAGGGTCAAGTCCTTTTCAGCCCCGCCCATGCGCAGAAAGGCGTCTTCCGCGCCTTTGACAAGCTGCTCGACGAGAAAACTGTTGAATCGGCTCGCGGCAATCGCGATTTTGAGCCCTTTCGCCGACAATTCACCGTTGATTTCTCTCATTTCCAATGCTCCTATTTACGAGATTTTGGGGATATTTTATCAAATATCGTGTGCGCTGTCAAAAGCCCTATGCCGCCTTCTTCACCGCCTTGGCTTTTGCGGGGTCAACGGGCGTTGTCTTGACAAGCTCGACGATCTTTGCCGCCAAGTCGGGATTTTCGCGCAGATATGAGATTGCAGCAATCGACCCCTGGGCAATCTGCTCTCCTTCAAAGGAAAGCCAGCTCCCATGACGCTCTATGACGCCGCGGGCAAGCGCCGCGTCGAGGACGGAACCCTCCCACGAAATGCCGCACGAATAGAGGATGTCGAACTCGGCTTCAGTGAAAGGAGAGGCGACCTTGTTCTTGACGACCTTTACTCGCGTACGGTTCCCTATGACCTCGCCGGCGGGCGACTTGATCGCGCCAATGCGCTGCACCTGCAGACGGCAGCTTGCGTAGAACTTGAGCGCCTTGCCGCCTGGGGTCGTCTCGGGATTCCCGAACATCACGCCGATCTTCTCGCGCACCTGGTTCGTGAAGATGCAAAGCGTCTTCGTCTGCGCTATCGCGGCCGTGAGCTTTCTCATCGCCTGCGACATAAGCCGCGCCTGAAGCCCGACATGGCTGTCGCCCATCGCGCCGTCGATCTCGGCCTGGGGCGTCAGCGCCGCGACCGAATCGACGACCACTATGTCGACCGCTCCCGACTTCACGAGCTCTTCGCATATCGTAAGCGCCTCTTCGCCGCTCGACGGCTGCGACACGACGAGCCCAGCGAGGTCGACGCCAATCTTCCGCGCGTATGCCGGGTCGAGCGCATGCTCCGCGTCGATGAACGCCGCCGTGCCGCCCACTTTCTGGACATTCGCCACAGCGTGGAGCGCAAGCGTAGTCTTTCCCGAAGACTCGTGCCCGTAGAGCTCGATTATGCGCCCCTTCGGGAGCCCGCCAACGCCAAGGGCCAGATCAAGCCCGAGAGCCCCGGTCGAGACGGCCTCGACATCCCGCTGCGCGGAGTCGCCGAGCTTCAGTATCGACATCTCCCCGAACTGCTTCCTGATTTCCTTCATCACGTTTTCAAGTGTCATGGTTTTCTCCTTTCGAGTTAGATTCCGAATTTCTTTTTAGCCGTGTAGAACATGTAGAGCGTGGAGGGTTTCTGCATGTTCTACCCGTTCTACACGGTTATTTCAGTCACTCCAGCGAACATACCGTTCGTTCTTCTCGAACAGCTGAACGCCGGGGATGTGGTCGATCTCGGCCCGCATACGCGAGTTCGGCTCGCCGTAGACCTCGATCACGTCGAATCTGTAGCCGCCCTTCCAGCGCTCCCTTGCGAGCCAGGTGCGGCAGGCGCGGCGCAAAAGATCCTTCTTGTGCCGCGTCACGCTCTGGAGCCGGCGCGCATACGGGCTTCGCCTCGCATGCTGCTTCACCTCCACGAACGCCATCACGTCGAACATGCGGTCGTACGCGATGACGTCGATCTCGAGGCGCCGGTCGCGGCGGCATGGGTGGACGTTGCGGTCTACAATCTCGTACCCATGGATACGCAGATACTCGACCGCGACATCCTCGCCCCATGCGCCGTGCTCGACGCCGACGTTTGGCGCCTCACGCCGCATTGGCATTCCGCGCCTCCCTCGCCTCGCGCCGATAGGCCGTGGTGTCGTGCTCAACCAGCATCGGTATCCCGAAGCTGATCACCCCGAAGGAATTCTCCATCGCGCGGCAGAGCCCGAACGCCTCGGTGTCGGAGAGGACGATCCGTGCGCTCGACTCGTCTTTCCCGTCCCTGGACTTCCGGTACAGCTCGAAGGAGTAGCAGCTCTCGGGCTCGATGATGTGGCGAAGGACTATGCTCGTGGAAAAGCGCGCCGTCTGGTGGTAGAGGCCCTTCCCGTCCCCCAGCGACTCGCGCTCGCCGTGGAACACCTGGACGATGCGCGAGAGATCTGTGAAGTCGAGCTTGACCGTAAGCCGCCCTTCCCAGTCGAACGTCGGGTAGACCGGGTTCGGCGAGACGCGGTCGCCGATGGTCAGCTGGTTCGCCATCGTCATCATGATGCACCCGTCGGTATCGTCGTGCGCGGGATGGAGCGAGAGCTTCATCGCGCAGCCAGTGCCTCGCGCGTTGGCGTGGTAGAACGCCAGGCTCGGGCGGTACTGGCCGACTTTTGCGGGCGTGTCGGCGTTTCTCGTTGTGTCATTCATTGTTCGTTCCTTTCCTTTGTAGGTTTGTCTGTTTTGTGCAACGGGCCTTCAGGCCCAGAAAGACTCGGATCCCTGGTCGAGCTGGCGGAAGCCGGCCGCGGCGAAGATGTCGTCTTCGTTCACCCCGGCGCGGCCGGCGAGATCGGCGCAGGTGCGCGCGACCCTCAGGACCCGGTCATAGGCGCGCGCAGAGAACTGAAGCTTCTCGAGCTGGTCGCGAAGGCGCTTCGCCGCCTTTTCGTCCATGCGGCAGATGTCCTTCAGGTCGCGGCTTTTCGCGTCGGCGTTCGTGAACACCCCCCGCTGGCCGCGGTAGCGCTCGCGCTGCAGCGCACGCGCCGCCATGACGCGTTCGCGGATCGCCGCGCTCGACTCGCCCGGCTTAAGGGAGTCGAGATCGCCGGGCCTTACGGCCGACACGCTGCACTGGATGTCGATCCTGTCGAGAAGCGGCCCGGAGACACGGTGCTGGTATTTGAGTATCTGGCGCTGCGTGCATCGGCATTCCCTCGTCGGGTCGTTGTAGTAGCCGCAGGGACATGGGTTCATCGCGGCGACGAGCATGAAGCGCGACGGGAAGTCGATCGCCGCCGCCGCTCGCGAGACGGAAACGTGGCCGTCCTCAAGCGGCTGGCGCAGGACCTCCAGCGCGGGGCGCGGGAACTCCGCGAACTCGTCGAGGAAGAGAACCCCGCGGTGCGCGAGCGAAACCTCGCCGGGAACGGGCCGCGTGCCGCCGCCGAGAAGCCCTATCGAGCTCACCGTGTGGTGCGGCGCACGAAACGGGCGCGAGGTGACGAACATGCCGCCGCCCTTTTCGCGGCCCGCGACGGAGTGGATCTTCGAGACCTCAAGCGCCTCTTCGGGGGTCATCGGCGGGAGGATGGAGGGTATCCGCCGCGCGATCATCGTCTTGCCCGAGCCGGGCGAGCCAATCATCAGCAGATTGTGCCCGCCCGCAACGGCGATCTCGACCGCCTTGCGTGCGCTCTCCTGGCCCCTGACGTCGGCAAAGTCGTCGCCGCGGCCTTCTTCGGCGGAGACGAGCGAGGCGAGATCGGTCGAATGTGGCTCGATCTCCAAATCGCCGCTGAGGAACTCAACCGCCTCGCGGAGAGTCCGCACCGGGATGACGTCGATTCCCGAGACGACGCTCGCCTCCTCGGCGTTCTCCTCGGGAACGAGCACCGCCCGGCGGCCTATGCGCCGCATCTCGATCACTATGGGGAGGATTCCGCGGACGCGCCGCACGCCGCCTGCGAGCGACAGCTCCCCGACAAGCGCGTATTCGGCGAGCTCCTCGGTGCGGAGGCGCTGGGTGGCCTTGAGGAGCGCGACGGCGATGGGAAGATCGTAGATCGGGCCTTCCTTCCTGACGTCGGCCGGCGCGAGATTCACCGTGACCGCGTATTCGTCCTTTGACCTGAAGCCCGAGTTCCTGAGGGCCGTGGAGACGCGGTCCTTCGCCTCCTTTACCGCGGTGTCGGGCAGCCCGACGATCGCGAACGAGCTCGTCCCCTTGGAGGAGCTGACCTCGATCTCGACCGTCGACGCGTCGACGCCGTTTATCGTTCCTGAGTAGCATCTTGCGACCATGTTCCTTCTTTCCTTTCGCCCTGTTTTCCAGGACGGGAACATTGTCGCAAATCCGCCGAAACCGCGTGGGTCTCGAACGGGTTTTCCGCGGGTCTTTTCTGACCCTCTTCGGCGCCTCGCCTCGTGCCGCTCAAAGGCGGCTAGATTGCGCCTTCATCCGCCTTCGCGCGGGCGTCGGACAATGAGACGCCGTTGCGGCGCGCGTAGGCGACGAGATCGTCGGCCTCCCACTTCGCGCGGCTAACGCCGTGCCCCGACGCGATTTTGCGCCTGACGGTCGAGCCGTCCGAAAGCGAGACCTCCTCGATCTTCCTCGAAAGCGTGTACCTGAGGCAGGTCTTTTCGCGAATGCCGAGAGTCAATGTGTTCGCGAATATCGCGGAAACGACTTTCGCCTTGTCCTCCTCCATGCACATCACGCACGCGAGGACACCGGGCCTGCCCTTCTTCATCACGACATGGGCAAACGCCACGTCCTTCGCGCCCGCTGCGAAGATGCGCTCCGACGCGAACGCGAGCTCCTCGCCCGTCATGTCGTCGACGTTGAAGTCGAGCTCGCAAATCGTCCCGTCCGCGGCGAGCGGCGCGGTCTTTTTGCCGAGCGTCGCGCGGACGACATTCGCGCGCGGGAAATCCCTCCGCCCCGCGCCGAAGCCGATCGTCTCCGACTTCATGAGCGGCTGCGGGCCGAACGAAGTCGCGAATGTCTTCAGGAGCGCGGCGCCAGTCGGCGTGCAGAGCTCGCCGACGATCTCGCCGTCGGAATACGACGGCACGCCAAGCAGCAGAAATGCCGTCGCGGGAGCGGGAACGGAAAGCGTCCCGTGCGCGCACTCGACCGTCCCCGAGCCGACGTTGACGGGAGAGACGACGACTTCGTCCGGTGCGAGATTGTTCAGAAGATGGCAGAACGCCGCGATGTCGGCAACCGCATCGAGCGCACCGACTTCGTGGAAGTGGATTTCGCCCACCTCCCGCCCGTGCGCGCGCGACTCCGCCGCGGCGATCGCCTCGTAGACCTTCGCGACGTCGCGCTTCGTCTTTTCGCCAAGCGGTAGGCCCCCGACGAGCGAAAGGATGTCCGCGAGGGAATGGTGCTCGTGGTGGTGTTCGTGTCCGTGGTGGTGATGCTCGTGCGCACCCTCCTCCTCGCCGTGGACGCGTACGAAAAGATGAGTCGCCGCGATACCGCATTTGCAGAGCGTCTCGCGCGTGAACTCGACGCCGGGGATTCCGAGTGCGTTGAGTTCGGCGAGCGCGGCGTCCTTGTCGGGCATAAGTTCGAGGAGCGCTCCGGCGAGCATGTCGCCTGCCGCGCCCATCTGGCAGTCTATGTAGAGCGTCTTCATTTCGCCTCCCCCATGTGGTTGATGCGGCTTGCGAGAAAGCCCGCGCCGAAGCCGTTGTCGATGTTCACGACGCTTACCCCCGCCGCGCACGAATTCAGCATGGAGAGAAGCGCTGTGACGCCGCCGAACGAAGAACCGTAGCCGACGCTCGTGGGGACTGCGATTACAGGCGAATCGACAAGCCCGCCGATTACGCTCGGAAGCGCCCCTTCCATCCCTGCAACCGCCACCACCACCCGCGCCGCGCGCAGTTCGCCAAGGCAGGCGAGAAGCCTGTGGAGCCCCGCAACGCCTACGTCGTAAAGCCGCATTACCCTGTTGCCGAGCGCCTCCGCCACAAGCGCGGCTTCCTCGGCGACTGGGATGTCGCTCGTCCCGCCTGTCGCGACGGCGATCGTGCCGATTCCGTCGCACGGCCTGTTTCCGCCGAGGCGCCCGAGCCGGGCTTCGGGGAAATACGTGAAGTCAGCGCCGAGGGACTTCGCGACCTCCGCGGCCTTTTCGGCGTCGATGCGCGTGACGAGCGCGGGGAGCTGGGCGTGGTCCCTGAGCGATGCGAGTATGGCCGCGATCTGAGCGGCTGTCTTCCCTTCGCCGTACACGACCTCGGCCGTTCCCTGGCGGGATCGGCGCTGCAGGTCGACGCGCGCGAAGCCGATGTCGTCTATGTCACAGGACTTCATTGAGGCTCCCTGTTCTGTATCCTTCGAGGTCGAGCGAAATGTAGGAAAAGCCGAGCCGCCTCAGTTCCGCGGCACATTCGCCGCGGCGCGCGAAGATCGCTTCCGTCGCCGCGGCGTCGGCCTCGATCCGCGCGGAGCCGCCGTGCGAGCGGACGCGCAGCTGCGAAAGCTCCGGCGCAACGGTGCGCAGGAAGCGCTCCGCCCCGCCGACGCGGAGAAGCCCCTCGCGCGTGATGCGCTCGCCGTACGGAAACCTCGACGCAAGGCACGCGGAGGACGGCCTCGCGCAGGCGGAGATTCCAAGCTCGCGCAGGCATTCGCGTATCTCGCCCTTTGAGAACCCGGCGTCCCTGAGCGGACTTCTGACGCCGAGCTCGGCAATCGCGCGGCGTCCGGGCCGGTAGTCCGAGTCGTCGTCGACGTTGGAACCCTCGGCGACGGCCTGGATTCCGTTCGCGCGCGCAAGGTCGCGGATCGCGGTGAAGAGCGCCTTCTTGCAGTGGTAGCAGCGGTCGGGCGGGTTTTCCGCGAACATCGGAACCGAGAGGACGTCGAACTCGATCGTCTCGAGGCGCGCGCCAATGTCGCGGCAGATGCGCCGCGCGTCGTCCGCCTCGTCCTGCGGGAACGCATGCGAAAGAACGGTCACCGCCATCGACCCGTCGCCAAGCGCGTCGTGCGCGGCCTTGAGGAGAAGCGTGGAGTCAGCCCCGCCGGAAAAGGCGACTGCGGCCGACCCCATCTGCGAAAGGATCCGCTTCAGGTCTTCATACCTGTCAAGCGGACGCGGCATGAAACTTCCGCGAAAGTGAGAGGACTCCGAACACCGCGAGCCCCGCGGCAAGCACGATGGCCCCCAGCAGCGCGTCGTGGGCGGAGAGGTCAAGAAGCGGCTCGCCCTCCATCGCGCCGGCGACGCAGTCGACGGACCACATGAGGGCCGCGCCCCAGAACATGAGCATCGTCGTGAAGACCGCGCCGTTCGGCCTGCCGGACTTCTTCGCCGCGAAATGCCAGGCCGTGAACGCGACGGCCGCCGCTATCGTCATGAGCTCACACATGGGCCGCTCTCGTCTTCCTCTCGGAGCGAACCGAGAACGCAACCATCGCCGCCCAGACGGCGACGAGGAGGACAGTCATCGCGACGCCGCGCGTGGCCATCTCGTGGAGCATCTCGCCAACGGCCTCGGGCCCTTCCTGCGCCGCGGTGAGAAAAGGCGGCGTGAAGATTATCTCGCCGTGGTAGACGTGCTCGACGGCGAGCAGGAAGCTGCCGCCGAACATCATCTTGCCGAGCCAGCCGAGCCTGCTGACGAAGGGGTTGCCCTCCGCAGACTTCGGAAGGGTCGTCTTAACCGCCGAAGCGACCGCCGCGGTCGCGAGCGGAACCGTGAAACACGCCATGTCTTGACTCCTTGTCTTTTACTGCCGCGCCTGCATTTATCCGTTTCCGCGAAATAGTGTAGCAAATTGCCGCGCAGTTGCATAGCCCCGTGGATTAAAGGAGGTCGAGGGGGAGCTTGCGGCGCGCGCCGGGGAGATCGGCGACGAAACGCGGGAGGGCGAGCCCGCCGATGCGCTCCGCGCAGTACGCCTCGATTTCCTTCGCCCGCGCGAGCGGAACGCCAAAGCGCTCCTGAAGCCCCTCGACGGGATCGCACTGGAAGACGTAGTAGGGCCGGATCCTCGCGGCGGAAAGCGCGCGAAGAAGCGCGAGCATCCTGGCCGGCGTGTCGTTCACGCCCCTGAGAAGCACCGTCTGAGAGGAGACGGGGATGCCGCAGTCGACGAGACGCGCCGCAGCTCCCCCCGCGCGCTTCGCCTCGGCCGCAGTGTTGACGTGGACGTTCGCCCACACCTTGCCGCGCCCGACGCGCCGCAGAAGGCGCGCAAGGCGCAGCGTCACCCTCGCCTCCTTCGCGACGGGCGCGCGGGTGCATATGCGCACGACCTCTATCTGCGGGAGAGATGCGAACGCATCGACGAAGCGCGCGACCTCGGCGTCGGAAAGCGTCAGCACGTCGCCGCCCGACAGCAGCACGTCCCTCACCTTCGGATGCCGCTTCACCCAGTCGACGCAGGCGGCGAGCCCCTCGGGCGTGTCGACGACGGGGGACTTCCCGAGGATGAACTTCCGCGTGCAGTGCGGGCACGCGCCGAAGCAGCGGTCGGTCGTCATGACGAGCACGCGGTCGGGGAACCTCTGCTTCAGCCCCGGCGGCATCGAACGGCGCGGCGACAGCTCGCCGAATGGATCTCTCCTATTCATCGAACAGGGTCATTGGCATGAAGCAGAACGCAAGCGCGTGTTCGCGCATGACGCGCGAGACGACGTCTATGTCGCGGCCGCGGAACTTCTTGAAGGCGTCGAGCCACGCGCCCTCGAGGCGGATGACGAGCCTGCCCGTGTCGGCCTGGTAGCCGGTGACGTGCATCTCGCGCGGGCTGTAGCGTATCCCGGTTCCGAGCGCCTTGGAGACGGCCTCCTTCGCGCACCAGAACCTTATTATCGCCTGCGACGCGTTCGCGGCGTTCGCGGCGAGCTCGAGCTCCTCGGGAACGAACACGCCCGCGGTGAACTCCTCGGAGAGGTCGCGCGTTACGGACTCGACGTCGACGCCGACGCGCGCGTTGGCCGCCGCGAGCGCGATGATGAACTGCGCGGTGTGCGCGATGGCGATGTCGATCTTCTCGGCGAGGTAGTCCCCCCACGCGCCGAGCGCATGGGGCTTGCCGGAGTCGTCGCGCCATATCTGGATGTCGGCGTCGCTCCACCTCGCCTGGTGGAAGTCCTTGAGATACCGCCTCACGGCCTCCTTCGCGGCGACGCGCCCGAACAGCCATTCCGTGCGCCGCGACGCGGAGCCGGGCATGCTGCGGAACTCGTCGCGCTCCTGCGTCCCGAGTACGACGTGCGAGAGCGTCTTGAGCCACAGCTCCTCGTTGCGCTCGAAGATCTGGTAGGGAACGTCCGTTATGAACGCGCTCGCGACCTCCGTCGCCGGGTCGCCGAGCATGTCGGTCGAGACGCGGCGCGTGAGGAACGCGTTCGCCGGCTGGTGAATGAGCTCGCGGTACTCCGCGGGAACACGCTCGGTGAGCTCCTCCCAGCCGGAGAGCGCCATGACCGCCGTGCCGTTGCCGTCTGTCGCGACGATGTCGCAGACGTGCGACTTGGGCGTGACGCCGGTGAGCCTGAGGTAGCACTTGAGACGCGAGCCCTCGTGCGGCGGCGCGCCGAAGAGCTCGAGCTTCCTCATGCGGAACGGGAACGAGAAAGCGCCCGTGAACTTCTCGTGGCTGCGCCAGAGCGAGAAGCCGCTCGCAACCACGCCGAGGAGGAGGGGGTTTACGACCCAGAGCGGGAAGCGCGTGAAGACAACGGCGTCGGACATCTGCGGGACCTCGACCTCGTAGTCGAGCCCCGATTCACTCCACGACTCGACGAAGCGTATCCCCCTGAGCCGGCGCCCGAAGCAGAGGCGCGACGGGTATATGTCGCGGCCTGACCAGTGGACGCTGCGCGGCTTGAACATCGGCTGCGGCGATGCCACGACAGACGGCGCCGGCTGCTCTGCCAGCACGAACACGCCGTCCATCAGCGGCCAGGTGTAGGCGGAATTCGGGGAATCGTCGCGCACCTGGACCTTGACGGCCGCGAGCTTCGCGTCGCCGGACGCGACGCGCTCGGCCTTGACGAAGAGCCGGAGCTCTCCGCCCGAAAAGGCGACCATCCGCCTGCAGCCCAGATCCTCGATCGCGACGAGCGACCTGTTCGGCACGACCATGCGCGCGACCTCGGCCATGATCTCCGCCGCCGCAGGGATGGAAAGCGTAACGAGCCCCTTGAGGTTGGGGTCGGCGTAGGAGAGCTGGCTCGTGCCGAGCGCGAAATCGGCGAGGAACGGCGCGTCAGAAGTGCGGAACGTCTTCGCCACCTCTATCGATACGCCGGGGCTCTGCGAGAGGATGTCGGCGTCTGAGACGAGCGGATTCGCCGCGCCGAAGTCGAACTGGCGCTGGCGGCGCGCCTTCGCGGCCATTGCCGCGGCCCTCTGCGCGGCCTTCGCGCCGCGGCCCGTCGGCTCGGAGAGGAAGTTCGCGCCCTGCAGGAAGGTCTCGTCTCCGAGCAGGGTGAGGCGCGGGAACGCGCTCGACAGCAGCATCTCCGCGTCGCGCCGCACCTCGAGGGAAAGCAAGGAATTGAAGTCGAGCTGCCTTACGCGGCGGCCCTCGAACGCCTTTGCGAAGTCGAACTCCGCGCCGTAGGCGGCGAGCTGGCCGAGCGCGTGGTGCGCCTGCAGGATGCCGCGGCGGTGTATCGAGTTGAGCGCTATCGCCGCGAAGTCGGAGCCCTTCAGCGTCTCCGCTACGGCAGCCGTCATCAGCCCGCGCGGACCGACCTCGAGGAAGACGCGGTATCCGTCGGCGTACATCTTCTGTATCGTCTCGCGGAACCTCACCGGCTGCGCCCAGCGCTCGGCCGTGTCGTTGCGCGACGGGCGCGCCTTGCGCGGGAGGCGGTCGGCCTGCGCGCACGAGTAGACGTCGCACACCGCCTCGTGCTTCATCCAGTCGCCGGCGAACTTCTTGACGCCCGCGACTATCGGCTTGCACTTCGACGTGTTGAACGGGCGCTCGAGCGCGAGCTTCATCGTGCGGATCCCCGCGTCGGAGAACGCCTTGAGCGCGGTCTCCTCGTAGTCGGGCGCGACGGCGTAGGTGCGCTGGCGCGGGGAGAAGTCGAGGACAAGCGCGACCTTGTCGGCCGGAAAGCCCTTCACCACCTCGTCCGCCTCCCCCTCGTGCTTGAGGAGGACGGAGATTATCGACGTCTTCGGGAGCCCCGAGTGGTCTACCGCCTTGTCGACGATCTTGTAGATCTCGCGTATCGCGCGCACTCTCACGGGCCGGGGGTTGCCCGTTCCAGCGGCGCCCGAGCGCATCACCGCGGCAAGGTCGCCGCCAACGCAGCCGACGACGCCGTCGGGCTTTATGCCGAGGCGGTCGAGGAGCCGCGACAGGGCGACGCATCCCGAGAAGGAGGCCACGAACGCCTGGGCATAGGCGCCCGAGCTGAATATGTCGGCGTCGTGGCGGTAATATGACGCAGGGGGGAAGATGAAGCTCGACGGCGTGAAGTCGGGATCGTCCGCAAGCGCCTCCTCGAGCTCGTCGAACGCCGCACGGCACTCGGGGTGGAGGATCGCAATGTCGCGGAGCATGTCGGGATAGAAGCTCATCACGCCCGGATAGACGAAGGCGAGCTTCCCGGTGCCGTCGCCGACGAGATGAGAGCGGAAGTAGTAGGTGCCGCTCTTGTCGCGTATCTTCGCCGCGCCCGCCGCGATGCGCGAACGCGCGGAGAAGAGGCGCTCCCTCAGCTCGTGGACGCTCGACACGACGAGCGCGAGGACTGCGGGGCCGCGCGAGAGCGAGCAGGTGTAGGCGACGTCGGCGAGCGGCACGTCCGGCACGCGGTCGAGGAACGCCACGATGCGCGCGACCTCCGCCGCGAGCGAGGCGTCGTCCGCCGCCGAGACGAGGACGAGTTCGCTTCTGCCGGTTGCCCCGAAACCCGCCGTCACGACCTCACCTCCGGTTCCTCCTCAAGGACGATCACCGCCGAGCGGCCGCCTTTCGCCGCGGCGCCCACCGGATCAGTCGCGTCGAAGTTCGCGCCGAGAACCGCGGCGCGGCGCGGGCTCGAACTGTCGCCGGTTATCCACGGTCGCGCTTCGCCAAGGAGATACGCGCTCGACGCGAGGTTCGCGAGGGAGTCGTGGGGATGCTCCGGCGGGATCTGCGGCGGCAGCACGCGGTTGAAGAGCGAAAGCGACGCCTTGACGACGCCTGCGGCCATCGCCGCGCGGAGGGTATGGCCGATGTTGCCCTTGACCGAGCCCATCGCGACGAGGGGCCCTCCGGGGCGATGCTCGCCCCAGAGCCGGTGGACGGCGTCTATCTCGCGCTGCTCTGCGACTGCGATCCCCGAGCCGTCGGCTTCGATGAGCCCTACGGTCTTGACGGGGATTTCGCTCCCCTCCGTCGCCTGCGCGAGGATCGCCGACGGGTCGTCTTCGGGATTGTGGCCTATAGCTATCGAGCGGACGAGCGCGTAGACGCGATCGTGGTCGCGCAGCGCGTCGGTGCGGCGCTTCAGGACGAAGAACGCGCCGCCCTCGCCCGGGATCGTGCCCTCCTGCTCCTGCGCGAAGGGATAGAGCTCGGTGCGCGTCGAAAACGGAATCGCGCCGGAGAGGCCCTCGAGGTAGGCGCGCGGGATCGGCGGCGTGAGCGCGCCAGCGAGAGCGACGTCCGCCTGTCCCGAGACGAGGTCGGCGACGGCGTTCTGCAGCGCCGCCGCGCCGGAGAGAATGCCGGCGTCCATCGTGGTCGCCACGCCCGCGAACGAGCATTCGCGCGCTATCCACGAGGCGAAGCGGTAGCCCGTGCCGAGAAGAAACGACGAGGCGTTGGGCGCGGGAAGCGACTCGACGAGCTTCTTCCTCACCTCGTCGAGGGACTCCTCGGGGGAGCGCGGGAAGAACCTGCGGATGATGTCCATCGTCTGGTCGAGGAACGCCGTGTGCTGGAGCCAGTTCACCGTCGACGCGTTGAACGGCGGCGCATACCCGATGCGCACGCTGCCCTTGATCGGCGTCGGCGAATGCGGGCGGAGCCCGGCGTCCGCAAGCGCGTCGAACGCGAGCTGCGTCGCGAAGTAGAGGTCCTGGTTCTCGCCGGCGTTTACCTGGCGCGGGAAGTTCTGCATCGAGGGCACGCACGAGAAGAGCGGCCCGAGCTGCCCCATCCTCGTGGGATAGGGTCTTGCGAAGACGTTGCGCGTGCCGACCGGCAGCTCGGCGTCTGGACCGAGCGGCGACAGGCAGCAGCGGCGCGACATAACGGCGCTCCAGAAGGCCGAAGGCGTCGGACACTCCGCGAACCGGCACGACATGCCGACTATGGCGATGCGGGATTCCACTGTTCCGTATTATACCAAAAAACGGACGGGAAAATGGCGGAGAGAGAGGGATTCGAACCCTCGGTACGGAAATTAACCCGTACGACGATTTAGCAAACCGTTGCCTTCAGCCACTCGGCCATCTCTCCAAATCGTTCGCCGCGTATTGTATCAAATGCGCTGTTCGCCGTCAATGAAGACGGCGGACGGCTTCCAGCTGCGCGGGTTTATGACGACGAGATCGGCCGTATACCCCTTCTCGACCTTGCCGAGAGTCTTGCCCCAGCCAAGCTCGATCGCCTGGTTCCACGAGGTCGTGCGGACGAGGTCCTTGAGCGGGATCCCCGTGACGTCGTGGACGTTCTTGAGGCCCATGCCCATCCAGAGCGTGGAGCCGGCGAGGTTGCCGCCTTCGACGAGTCTTGCCTCGCCGCCCTTGAGGAGGACCTTGAGCCCGCCCATCTCGAACGCGTAGCCGTCCTTGCAGTGCGAGCAGCGGAGCGAATCGGTGATCATCTGGATGTGCTCGAGACTGCGGCGCGTGAAGATGAGGTTGAGCATGTCGGGGCAGAGGTGGATCTTGTCGCAGATGACCTCGGTGTTGAGGTCCTCGACGAGGAATCCCGCGCCGACCATGCCGATCTCGCGGTGGTGGAGAGGCGTCATCTGGTTGCAGAAGTGCGTCATGTGCCTGAGGCCGTTCTTGTACGCCTTCCTGAGGTCGGCGAACTTCGCGCCCGTGTGGCCGCAGCTCGGGACGACGCCCGCCTTGAAGCACTCCTTCGCGAACTTGTCGCCGCCCTCCGTCTCGACGGCGTAGGAGATGAGCTTCACGGGATAGATCTTCGCGATCTCCTTCACTTCCCTGATGTCGGGTTTGCGGACGAACTTCGGGTTCTGCGCGCCGCAGCACTTGACGTTGATGAACGGGCCCTCAAGGTGGATGCCGGGAACCTTCGCGTACGGCATGCCGGCGTCGGCGTACGCCTTCGCGTTCTTCGCGGCGACCTTAAGCTCTCCGTTGGAGACGGTGAGAGTCGTGGGGAGGACGGTCGTCACGCCCTCCGCGAGCTTCGCCTTCGCGAACTCGAAGACCGCCTTCGGGTCGGCGTCGCAGAAGTCGTAGCCGAGCGCGCCGTGGGTATGGACGTCGATGAAGCCGGGCATCACGTACTGCCCGCGAACGTCGACGACCGTCGTCTTCGCGTCCGGCTTGACGGGCTTCGAGCCCTTGATGACCTGTTTTACCTTCTTGCCCTCGACGACGATCGTGGCGTTCTCGATGTCGACGCCGGGCGAGATGACGTGTGCGTTTACGATGACGGTCTTGTTCACGATATCCATTCCCTTCCTTGGGTTTTCGTTTTACGGAGTATTATACCACAACTTCAGCGGCAATGCCGCGCCACGGATGAAATTCGCCGCACGCGAAGAGCCGCCCGCCGTCAGCAGTCGGCTTCGGCGAAGATGGAGGTTGCGTAGGTGCCGTCCGGGCGGACGGTGAACACGCGCACGCCGATGTTGTTGTCGTTGTAGCTCCCGAACGTGCAGCACTTCGTCATGCCGAGCCGTATCCCGTTCGCATCCGTTCCGTCGAACGTGTTCATGTGGTCGTGCCCAAAGTACGCGCCCCTGAGGTTCCCCGTCCTGCGCCAGCTGTCGTAGAGCGTGCGCCCCTCGAACGTGTGCGCGGCGTCGCGGTATGTCCTCCAGTACGGCGGGCACGTGTGCTCCTTGAGGGCGCCTGCGACGCCGGGCGCGAGAAGCATGCGCCGGGGGCCGTCGGGACAGTCCATCCTGTAGCCGGTCTCCGGTCCCTCCTTCGCCTTCGGGTCGGCGCAGGGCGGCGCATCGACGAAGAGCCCGTGGATGTTCACGTCGGGAACGATTATGTGCTGGAACCAGAGGCACGGAGTCTTCCCCGAGACGCGCTCGTACCACGCGATCTGGTCGGTTTGGCAGCCCTCGTAGCCGGGCCAATCCGGGCCCGTCTTCTCCGGGTAGTCGCCCGAATCCATGACGAACAGGTTGAACGACGGACGCCGCGCGCCGCGCTCGAAGAGCGAGACCACGCCGCTTCCGACGCCGTGCAGCTCCGGCACGTCGTGGTCGACGAACAGCTCGCCGCCGCGCGACTTGTAGTAGTCGTACTGCTCCTGGCGGGAGAAGCGGTCCGGGCCCTTCAGTTCCGAGTCGTGGTTGCCGAAGGTGACGCAGAACGGAATCCCCGCCTCGCGGAAGAGGTCTATCATCGGATCGACCGCCTCCTCGAACTTCCCGTGCGCGTTGACGTCTCCGTTCTGTCCGTTGACGTTGTCGCCCGTCAGCACGAGGAGCGAGGGGGCGTGTTTCGCAAACGCCGCGCGCAGAACGCGCTCGACGCGCGGGTGCAGCCTGCGGCCGTTGGGGTTGAGGTGGAGGTCGGTGAGGTGGAGGAAGGTGAACTTCCCGTCTGGGCCGAACTCGAAGCGCGGCGCATTTGCCGCGCCGCCATTGTCGCCGAACGAGGCGCATCCCACAGCCGCGAACGCGGCGGACGAGGCGATGAACGATCTTCTTGTAATCATTTTCCTGTTCCTTTCATTTGCGAAGCCCTGCGCGGTACGCCCTGAAGCCCTCGAGCATGTACTGCCAGATGCCGTGCTTCCAGTTGGCGACGCGCGATTTTGCGGTCGGGGTGTCGGCGAGACGCTCCGCCTCGTCCACAAGCGCGCCGAGGCGCGCCATCACCTCTTCCGTGCCGAGGTCTCCCCAGGCGATCTCCTCCGTCTGGCGGACATGCGCGGCGAGGAACTCGGGCGAGTAGTTCGCGCGGTCGCAGTAGCGCTCCTCGACGATGCCGTAGAACTCCCTCAGGGGAGCCGCCGCCGCGCCGTAGGACGAGAAGTACTCGCGCTCGAGCGAGCGGAGCGGCTCGCGCGGGTCCCACATCCACCTGAGCGAGAGGAAGTTCTCGTAGTCGTCCACAAAGCCGCAGTTGTAGATGTTCTCCGAGACGTCGAGTCTGTGGAAGAGCCGGTACTCCTCCTCGAGCGCGCGGTCGAAGAACCCCGGGAAGCAGTTGTAGGGCCGCCTTCCGGCAAGCCGCTCCTTGGGGAAGGTGTGGTAGAGCCAGAGGCCGAAGGGCCTGTCGGGATACGCGGCGCGCCAGTCCGCGAGCCGCCGCATCTCGGAGTCGTGGCGCAGCGCGTAGGGGATCCTGTTGCACGTGAAGCAGAAGTGGACAATGACATTCGGCTCGAGCCTGAAGGAGGGAGCGCAGCAGTGGGTGTAGTAGGCGAGCGTCGAGATCTTCCTGCCGGGATGCGACTTCGCGATCTCCCGCGCGACGGCGTTGACGAACCTGAACCAGTGGTCGGACTGCTGCGAGCTGACGTTCGCAAGCTCGGGCCTGTACTCGCGCTCGCACCTCTCGCATCTGCAGAACGACTTGTTGTCCATCGGCTCGATGCAGCAGACGTCCCTGCCCCACGTCGTCAGCCCCTTGTCGAAGTAGTCGCGTATGTCCGCGACGGCCTGCTTCAGCGTCTCGGGGTTCGTGTAGCAGAGCTGCGGCGGGCGCTTCTCGCCTTCGTATCCCTTCGCGAAAAGCTCGGGGCGGTAGCGTTCGAATTTCGGGCTCGAGCTGTCCCAGAAGCGGTCGTACCATCCGTAGAACGAGTGGCATGCGTGGACGACCTCTCCTCCGGTCTTCATCCTCCGCAGGAAAAGCCGCTTGCGATTCGATATCTCCTCGAGGGCGGCGGCGAAGGACGAATTCGTCGCGAACGCGGAGGGATAGGCGACGCGGAGGTAGTTCGTCCAGCCGGGAGTGCCGGCCTCCCACAGCTCGGGGGAGTAGTCGCCAGTCGGTGTGCGCCCCTTGGCGAACGGCCTGCCCGCGCAGTCCCTGCGCCTCACGGAAAGGCCGGGGTCTCGCGGAATCAGCGTCCCGGCGTCGGTCGGGTCGAGCCACGTCACGCCGCAGTAGTCGCGGAGAAAATCGTATACCGCGTATTCGGGGAACGCGCCGCTTTCGAGGGAGACTCCGCCGCGGGAGAAGGCGATGCGCGTCTCCTGTGGTTCGAGGCCGTGCGCAAGGGAGATCGTGATGGCGCCGCGGCCGAGCGAAGGCGCGGCGACGACGGCGAAGGATGCGCCGGTGATCTTGTCGAGGTGTTCCTTGAGTTCGCCGGCGGCGAAGCGGACTCGCTCCGCGGGATCCGCGCCGACGACAATGTCGGCGAGGGGAATGGAGTCTTCGGCGAGGCGCAGGCGGGGGGAGAGGAGGGGCGTGGTGCAGCCGGCGAGGGCGACGCAGAGAAATAGTGCCGAGTACTTCACTCTATAAAATCCATGATATTATACTCTTTAAGGATTATTCCCGAGCAGAATTATTCCTCGCACGCATAATTATACAAAACCTTCTCCCGCGCTGTCAACCGCCTACGGCGTCATGTCGAGCGGCAAAACCACAGTAATGGTCGTTCCCTTGCCCAAGGCGGACTTGCAGCCGATCGTGCCGCCGTATAATTTGACTACGGAGTCGACATAGGCAAGGCCGTTGCCGTCGCCAGGGCGCGAGGAAGTCCGCTCGGCTCGGTAAAACCGTTCGAACATGTGGCCCTGACACTCTTTCGACATGCCGACGCCCGTATCGGCGACAGTCAACCTGACGCGCCCCGGAAACTTTCGCCCAAGCGAAACGGAGATTGTCCCCTTGTCCGTGTACTTGACGGCGTTGTCGACAAGATTGCTCACGAGACGCAAAAGCCTTTGCCTGTGCGAGCGAACGACTATCGGTTCTGGCGGCACGCTGTAGCCGAGCTTCACGCCCTTTGCTTCCGCCGCGGACTCGAACATGTCAACGAGACCACCGACAACATCAGACAGATCGACATCCTCAAGGGGCTCCCGAACCTCGCCATTGTAGTTCCTGATGATTTCAGACTGCATGTCGAACATCTCGAGCAGCGTCTCGCTTGACTCCTGCATTTCCTCTAAGGCGGTCTTCGGCTCCTTGTAGCCCGCGAGTGCATATTCCACATTGTGCTTAAGGCTCGCCACAGGTCCTCGCAAGTCGTGTATGATTTCGCGAAGAAACGACTGAAGTGTTCCGACCGGCTTCGATATGGACGCGGCGGCCAGCAACAGCAAGACGATGGTGACGAGAGACAACGCCGTTGGAATCCATGTTGACTTCCTCGCCTCGAGGACGACTTGCATAAGTGCATCCTTGGACTCTGCTAAGCTCTTCATCCGATAGGCAGAAGCAGCATCCTTCGCAAGTTTCTTGTCCGTGACCAGGATATGATATGGCATCCACACGAGCATGATCAATGCACCGAGGAATACGACCCTGCGGAAAATTGCGCGAGCGAGCGGATCTTTAGAGTATCGCATAGCCAACGCCCTTCTTCGTCTCAATGACATTCCCAGCGCCACAGGCCTCAAGCCGCTCGCAGAGGCGCAGCTTCACCTGCCTGACGGCGTCCAAACCCAAGGTCTTTGCACCCGGGCAGATTTCCTTGAGTATCCGCTTGGCGGGGACGTACCTACCTCGGTTGTCGAGCAACAGCACGAGGAAGTCGAAGATCTGCCCCTTGAGCTCCAAGTCCTTGTCGTTGCAGAATGCCGTACGCTCGGCCCTGTTGACGACGATGGATCGATAGGCAATCACGGACTGCTCGCCGCCGACACGCCGCTCTAACGCCGTGACATACGACATCAATTCGTCAGCAGAAACAGGTTTCTCGATGTAGTGGTCGGCACCAGCCCGCACCACCTCAAGCCGCTCGGCCTTCCCCACGTGGTTGCTGACGCAGATGATGATCGCCTTGATCCCGTTTCGCCGCGCGTTTCTGACAATGGTTTCGCCGTCCATGCCAGGCAGGACCTGGTCGACGATGGCGACATCGTAGTCCCCGCTACCAAGCATGGAATATCCGATGTCGCCAGCATGAGCTATATCGCATTTGTAGCCCATGGACTTGAGCACCGCCATGTAGTCCGCCGCCTCGGTGCTGTTATCCTCGATCACAAGCGCTTTTCTCATGCGGTTATTCTACCATTTTTTCGACTCGTGGAACAGTCCCAGGGTCACACGACAACCGTCGCATGTCACGCTAAGTCACAACTTTCTTTCATTCGTTACTTCCAAGTAACGATACAAGGAGACAGCACTTGGTAGAATGCCAAGTAGACTTTATAAAAGCCCTATCACCATGCACAAAACCTTATCCGCACTGATCGCAACGCTCGCCGCGACTGCCGCCTGCGCGGCAAACTCGTTCACATGGCCGCAGCTTCCCGAAGGGACTCTGCCCGACACCGAAGTGTCGACCAATGTCGTGCTTCATGTCAACAGCCAGAAACTGGAGCAGTTCACACTCAACCTTGAAACGACATGCTGCATCTCCAATGAGGTCCTTGTCGCAATCGGATGCGACTCCGACGGAAACGGCGATTTGTCATTTGACGAAGCCGATATTGCGTTCGGCTCCGACTGCGGGACACGATATCTCGCCGACTACCGTGCGCAGACCGTCGTCAACCATTCCGGTTCCTCTGTCATCATCGACAAGAAAGATTTCAACCCAAGCTGGAACCTCGCCAAGATCATAAAACGCGGGCTCGGGGAAGTCGGGGAGGAAATAACCGAAACAGTCGAGAACGTGCGATTCACCATCACAATACGATAAAAGGAGTCGGCCATGAACATAAACTGGCATCTCGTGGCGTTAATCGTTGGATTTGCCTTTTACGGATTCCTCGCATGGCTCGCCACAAAACGGCTCGTTTCCTCTGGGTTCAGGCAGATACGAAAGCTGCCGCGCGCGATACAGGCGATTTTCCTGATCGTCGCCATAATCGCGACAGTCGAAGCGCAGAAAGCCAACACGAACGGCAACAACAACGCCAGCGGCGGGACTAACGGCATGCTGAATGCTGGAGCTCCGTTCTCGTCGCCAAACCACGGACCGCCAGTCATACAGCAAAACGGCATTACGGCAATGATGCAACACAACGCACTTCTGCAGCGGCTCCAAAACACAGGCATCCCGACGCTCACCACGAATGATGTCATCAATGGATACTGCGTCCTGACAGAGATACCAGCTCCCGATGTCGAACTGCCGACGAACGCCGTTCCCGTCGGGAACTGGCATGTGCACGGCGCGTCATCCCCCTTCGGCGCGAACAAGACAGACTTCCCGGGATTCCCCTTCCCGTTCGGAAAGGATGCAATGCTGTCATCCTATACCTGGTTCTTCCAGGACGGCAAGATACGCGCCGACCTTCGCGATGCGGGCACCGAGATCGACTCGGGAATCGGCGACGTCTCCGCCGTACAAGGGGAAAGCATGCTCGCGAGAAGCGAAGGCGAAGACGGAGAACAGACAATGTGGTGGTGGCATTTCTATGCGCTGCCCAATACAAACGAACCAGTCACCGCCGCGATAACGCTGTATCCCGACGGCTGCTTCGCGTTGCTGACGAACGACATCTGGCGAATATGCGCCCCGGTCCGTCCCTTAGAGTGGCTTACGATCTCTGCGCCCTCCGTCATCATGCGCAACGGGGAGACAAATATCGTGTCCGCCGCCCTTTCCGCCCCGTACAACGTGGACGCACTTCCAACGATTGAGTGCATCGGAGGCGCAAGTCATGTATCCATAGAGACGATAAACGCCCAAACTCTCTCCGTGCGCGGCATTTCAACGAGCGACACGCTCGATGACGTCAAGTTTGCCGCGAGCGTGACAGTATGCGGCGAGACGTTCACCGCAACCCAGTCGCTAACTGTCGCATCCGTCAAGTATCTCCACGTGGATTCTCCGGTCGCAGGGATTAGCACCAATCCTCCGCCCTTCATCGGCGAGACGGCCTGTCCATTCTCGATCACCAACAGTCTTGCGCCGGACAAGCATCTCGTCGTGCCTTTCTGCAATGTTGCAACACTTGGCGAGAACGGATTTTCCATCGCCAACTTCACGGTCTACATGAATCTCGAGCTCGAGCCAGAGGGAGTCTTCGTGTATGATCTCCCAGGCGAATGGGAGCTAATCGAGGCAATACCCCAGGCGAGCGGTTCGCTCGTCTCGATATCGCCCATCGACGCAGAGTTCCGAAACCCCAAGAAAGGCGGCATCTACCGCTTTAGGGGGCGCGTCGGCGGCTCTCCGTGGACGGAGGCCAATGTCGTCCTTCCGGTGTGCGGGGCAGGAGTCGAAGACATATTCATAAGCGACCTCGCCATAACACACACGATCATGACAAACCTCTGCATCAAATACGACTGGGAAACGCGAAACAGCCCCATGTTTGGATTGAAATGGTTCGTCCGCGAAGGCGCAGGCGACTATCTCGGACGGCCAGACAACCAGCAGCGCAAAACGACATGGCTTTACAACCAGGTGAACGACCTGTCTGGCTTCGGCGCAGTCGCGACCTTCTACGGCTATCCGACGCGGATGGCAAAGTTGAGCAACATGACAGTCGGATTCGGGTCGCAGCTAATCGGAGTCAACAACTTCCGGCAGAACATGTCGCAGTATATAGGAGTAGACAACGATGCCACGGCGACGATGAGCTGGGATTGCGGCACAGGGCTTGCCGCACCAGGCGTCAACATCTCCTCAAACTGCGCCGCCTGTGCAAAGGCAATGTGGAACGTGGCGGACGACAAGGTCCGGCGGCTTTGGCCGAACAACCTGCCGGCGGACAACCACGACCCCTACTCCTACACAGTGGACTACAACTTCTACTTCATCTCCCCGGGGCTAATCAACATGGGTCTGGACGAATTCGGCTTTTAGCCGATGCCCCATGCCATGCCCCAAAAAAAATCAAAACAGGAAACATAGATAACGAAAGGACGAGACAAATGAACCACAAGACAACGACAATCCTCTCTGCACTCGCGACGATCGCCGCTGCGACACTCTGCGCAGCGCCTTCCTCAAACACTGTCGAAGCCGTCACGCAGGACTGGAGGCAGGGCAACTACTCTAATGTCTACGAGCTCGCGCAGGCGCGGTTTGCTGTCAACTCGAACGATCTCGTCGCCGCGCATCTTATGATGGAATTCGACACGGCGTTCTCGAGCAGGGAGGCGGCGTCCAACTCCATCATGCGTCTCGTGCGGATATCAGACGAAGTGACGCTCCCGGCATACACGAATCTCTATGGCATGGTCAGATCCGGATGGATCTGGTACGCGAGCGAGTTCTTCCCGTCGCTTACCGATACGCAACTGGAGCAGCATCACACCTGGGCTCTGACGACCCGGCATGAGATGTCCTCTGACTTCATGCTGAAGCTTCTCTGGAAGAACAACCTCTGGTGACTTAGACAAGGAGCCGCACGGAAATGAAAACAGCAAAAACCGGCATACAGATCCATGAGCGCGGGCGCGATGCGCTTGGCAAACTTCACAAGATTCTGTTGAAGCTGGGATATGTCCGTGAAGAGGACGCAAGCCGCGGCCCCTTCTACACCTACCGCCGAGAGAGCGCAAAGCCCCATCGCAAAGTAGCCAAGATAATGCTCGACATCAAACGGCACATTATCAATGCAGGCAGCAAATCAGCGACTCTCACCAACCACGAGTGCTTGCTCCTGAAATACTTTATTAAGCACCCATACAGCACCCTCCCTCGCGATGTCATCCCCACAACAGTCTTCGGGAACACTGACCCGCCTGGAAGCGACACCATTTCTCCCTGCATCTGCACTCTCCGCCGCAAACTCAAGTCCATCGGCCACGCCGATGTCATCAAAACCATCCGCGGCACCGGCTATCATCTCTCCCCAGACTACCTCACCCGCGCCACTCTCGGCACCTGCTAAAGTGCATCATGCTTACACATCATCAAGTAAGGCAAAGGATATATTTAGCCGCCTTCTACTGTGTCACAGGTGTCTGTTTGGTATTATATTGCTCGCCGCTGGACAAGGCGGTAATATAATACCAAACAGACCTGATTGCCACAGTAAATTACCACAGTAGTATTCTCCGCATCAAGACGCCAGTCCACATGGGCGAGCGCCCTACCGCGGCATTTCTGTCATCGTAAAAAATTCTTGCGGCGGGAAAATGAGGCTTTAGACAGACTAATTCCTCATTGCTGAGTCGGCGATGCTGACCGCGAAAGAGGCAATTTGCTACCTTCCTCACCTGGAATAAGGTCAAACCACGCTTTTGGAATCTCAAGACAAAAGGACCGCCGTTCCTTATCTTTTTTTGAAGGATAGTTGTACTCGAACTTATACATCTGGCTATCACCGGCTTCTTCGATGGTCAGTTTTCCGGAAAATCCCTTGCCGGATGTGACGTCGATCCCGCCTATCCCTGTCGTTGGCAAATATCCGAGTGGAAGCCGAAGATACTGCATCGCGCCATGACTAAGGTGATTGCGTCCAACCAGAAGTTGATCCCATGGATACCATGGATAACGCTTAAGAGCATTTTCCGGCACCCGTTCTAGAATAAGCAACATTCCTCGTATTCGCCGTCCAGAAAAGCATCTTGCATTTCCAACATACGCAGAATATTCAATTTCGTCGTCACAATCATGAGCAACTACTTTGCCCACGCGCCGAAGGACGCCGCCTTCGCCGATGCAAATCTTAAAAGGAATGTAAATCGGCGAGAAATGACAGTTGATGGCATAAACGGCGCCGATGATGACACCAATAAGGCAGGCCACTCCAGCCATTAAAAGCAACAATACACGTTTCTTTCGCATCATATCACATTTTCGTCCTTTGCAGATAATTGTAGGCCTCCGCTATATCTACGACGACAGCTGACTACAACCCATCAACAACAGGCAATGGCTGTGTCGCATTGAGAAGCTGATTGGTGATGTTGGCGAAGTATCCACTCGTCCATTCCTCGCTCGGATCCGAAGCCAACGCAAGCGTCGCCACCCGCAGACGATTTGAACTTGCGGCGTATCCCGGAAACACCCGTAGCAACAAGGCATCAAGCGAACGTGCGCCAACATGATCAGAAAGGCCATGGTAAAGTGCGGCAGAGCCATTCCTGGCGAGATTGGTCTGTCCGGCATCGTAAGCCAGTCCCAGTTTGTTCGAATAGGCATCGTACACTCTTCTCCGCGCAGGTGCATGGTTCAGACACCCCTCGCGTGATAGTGCGCCGTCGAGACAGGAATTCATGGCTTCTGTCGCCTGCGCCCACTTTTCAACTATGCCGGCGGCCTCCCACTGGCAACGTCCAGGCATGTTTGTCGCCGCCAGCACGCCCATTGCCGGCATCAACACGGCCACATCACCCTTTACGCGACAAAAACCAAGGGCGGAACTCGCATACCATTCGTCCCCGTCAAAAACACCGTTTGTCACCGAAGTCGGCAACATGCCAAGGTAATGGAAGAACGCCGCCCGTTTTGCCTCAGGCGTCCAATCCTGAGCACAAGGCAAAGATGCTTCAAACAGGCTCCCGAAAGTCGGGAACGGCTCGTCAAGTGGCTCGTTTGCCATTGGGTCGCCAGGAGGCAAGGGCCCGCCGTCGCAACCTGAAGCATAAGCAGTCGCCTCCGCAAGTGCAAGACCGACCATGTTCGTCTCGGCCTCCGTCCAGGAATAAGCCGAGATGGACATCATGCCCAAGAGTGCCAACAGTGCGTTCCTCATTTTAGTCCTCCCGTGTATTGATCGAATTTACGCCAACATTTATGTGTGTCGTGGATACCGAAGATCGCGCATTCCTGCCAAGCCCCCAAACGGCTCCGCCTGGGATGTCGATGGCCAGCGAAACGTTTTTGTTATTATAGCCATACATCAGCAGCGACCTAAGGATTGCGCTCTGCGTATCATTTTCAGAATAAAAGCCACGTCTCGATTCAGCACCCCAGTCTCGCGCCTCGTCCGAAAAACACCCCTTGTCAGCGACCGCCGCATATCCAGACATGAATATCATGGCATTGATTATCTTTCTATAGTCGTAGATGTCGCGCAAGCCCAAAATATGTCCCAGTTCGTGCGCAAGTACGCGTTGCGAACCGTCATTGGACATGAACAAGGCCATTTCCCAAGACAAAGAAAAGGCGCACGAATCGCTGTCCGTAAAGTCGCGCACCCAGAGCGTCCTGATGCAACCATTGGAAGGCACGAGACCGAGCAAAGCTGTTACGTCGCTTGATTGAAGTCGCCCAGGAACCATCACCCCACTTGCATTTGTCACCGTATTGTACTCCGCTATATTCAGATACTGTGGACATTGCAATTCCACAGCACCGCCGGCCAGGCAGAATTCAATCCCTGCCTGACGCCAGACAAGATTGGCGAACACTAATTTTCCCTCGATGGCGGATTGTGTCGTTGAGGCAACACCATTTGAATCGCATACAACATATGCTTCAATTGGTATCGTCCGCATTTGCACAATCGGCAATACGAACCTCGGCTGGATCGCATCTTCGTTGAAACGCGCCTCGACAACTACTTCGCCACTTTCGGCAGTAGCCGTGACTGTGGCCGTCCAATCAGCAGAGCCAAAATCATCCTCGCCGCGCACCACAGTTCCCGGCCCAGACACGATGCTCCACTCCACATCACTTGGAGAGAAGTTGCCGTTGACGCCGACCTTTAGCCGTGCCGGATGCCCATAGACAAGCCGAGATGGATTGAACACACAAGAGTATTCAGGATCGATCTCGCTGCACACAAGCCTGCGGATTGGCTCGATGGCGCGATACGATTTGGCGACGCCTCGCGTCTCGCCGCTCGGCAGGGTGAATGTCGCCGTGAATGAACCGCTTCCAATATTGGGCGATGTCATGTAGAAGGTGTGCGAAGCTCCGCCGCTTTCCTCCGTCACCGACGAGAGCGAAATGCCCGAAAGCGAGGATAGCGGCTGCGTGGCGGCTGCGTCCGACCAGAACAACGCGCCGTCGGAGCCCTCCCAGGATATATCGACGACGGCATTGGTCTCGACCGGGCAGATCAGCGAAACGGAAACAGGATAGACTCGCTCGGGTCTATCGCCCTCGTTGATGAAATGGACGCCTTGAACTGAAAGCGAGCAAGAAACCTGGGGAGAATCGTTTGTGCCATAGCTCACATAAAGGTAAGAAGTCAAAGACCGGTCGGCACCAAACGAGGCAGTCACGGACAAATTTGCAAGCCGCCAGTCGGCAAGATCAGCCGTTACCGCTGTAGTCTGTGAATTGGGCGATGCAATCGTCAAAGCATCGCTTCCAGCCCACAGGAACGATGCGGCGTTTCCCCGATAGTCAAAAAGATTCGCGTGGAAAGTCAGCGGCCCTGCCATCGGGTCGATGTGTACAACATCGGGCGAGCCGCAGAGCCATGGGAGCCACCAAAGCCGCGCGTACCCCATGCCAGCCGCGTAGTCAGTCCAGAAATCGCCGCTGTCAGGAATCCAGAGACCGCCATCCGCATCACCAAAAGAGCGCATCATCGGCATTCCGCGCATAGTCGGCACATCATCAACGGCAGAGAGCGTCACGTTGCTGCTTGGCGGGAACACAGTCAAGTCGTATGCAGGGCCCTTCTCCAAGAGAAAGACATACTCCCCCGCGTTGGTGACGGCAACGGAGAGATCGCCGACGGAGAGGAATGTCGTTTCGGGTGGATCGTCTGCGACGGTGACGGAGAGCTTGTAGAGTCCGTTCGCCAGGCCTTCGCCCACTTGCACATCGACCCACTGCGGGTAGCCGGCTGCAAGAATCTCGGTTGCATTCGTGAAGTTCGCCGTCACCCATTCCGCGTCCTGTCCGAAGCCGTCGTGGGGGAATGGAAGCTCGCGCGGCAAATGCGTCGCGACGCCGTTTGTCGAAACCGAGACATCGCCGTCGCGGAAAAGCTCAAGCGCGGCAGAGACGAGATTATTGGTGTCGCGGTTGATGGCGGCGTCAGTCCAGACAAAGCGGTAGGAGTTTGACGGCGTGAACTCGCATGCAAATGTCGTAAGCCCCGGCATGATCTCGAACGGTGCGCCAGCAGAGGCGACGGCGTTTGTGTCAAAGGGCGTTGCCCAGACCTGGCCGTAGGAAACGACCTCGACGCCTGTCAGATGGTTCGTGCCCCAGGGGAACACAAAGTCGTTTTCAAAGTCCAGCCAAAACGAGTCTTTCCACGCGCCGCGAATGTTCCAGTTCGCGGTTTTGCGTTCTGCGAAAGTTGTCTGTGGCTGAACAGGGTTCATTACATTGGCAAGATTACCATTCACCAACAACCCTGTCAATAAGAAACCGTGCCCCTGCTGTGCCATCGGCGACATCATCTGCTGCGGTGGAAGATTGTTGACGTCATTCGTCTTGTCACCGCCGACGAGGATGCCGACCAGAAGGAACGCGCAGACGGCGAAGCGGCCAAACGCGGTAAGTGAACGCCAAATTGAAAGAAGTCGCGCAAAGGTGTCGCGGGCCATGCGCGACTGGAGCGCAAGCAAGGCAAGCGAAGCCGCAAGCCCGCACAAGGCAAGGCGCATCAGCACAATCTGGAAGAGCGCCACCATTTCATCTGATCCTCAACTTTAATGCGTTAATTGAAATCTTGCTCTCGACACGAATGGTCTCCGCGCCGCGAGAGACAACGTGGGCAAGATTCCAGTCGGGGTTAAAGCACGTAGGCGACACGACAGGCGGAAACACAGAGGATGCCAACGACTTCGCCTCACGGTCTCTGAGGTAAAGCGTCATATCGAGACGATGGGCAGTTCCCTCGACGCGGCATGCCGCGTTTGCGCATCTGTCGCGCCAGAACCACTCGCCGCAATCCCAGCCAATAGACAACTCCCCTTCTTCGATCCCAAGTACGCCGTCCTCGTTCGCATCACATCCGAACACGACCTCAACGCTGTTGCTTGTCGCCGCGTCGCGCTCAATCGTCAGCGTCCACTTGTTGTCTGTCGCCGACCCGGTGGAGAACGCAACATTCGCCTCGACCTCAGCCATCGGCCTCACCGCTTCCGGCATCTGCGACACGACCACCCGCGGACCGGCAAAGGAGGAGAGAGCAAGAAGAGCAAAAGACAGTAGCGCCGCGCCGCCTCTCATCTGGCAGCGCGCACCCCAACGCCGAAATGTGAACTTCTCGTTCATGCCATAAAACTGTGTCACTCCTACTGTATCACAGAGGTCTGACCCTGTTGATTCACACATCGCCATTACAATGCAGTATCCGATATAGAACCACTCCGCCATCACTTCATCCCCCAAATCCGCCCAACAATCTTCCCCTTCTATCCCCCTGCCCCAACCACCCCATGTAGTTCTACTGTATCACAGGCGGATGCCCCTGTTGTCACACATCTACTTCGATCTCTTGCATTACTGATGGGCGGACTCTATTCGGTCATAAAACTCCTCTTGCTTAATCAGTAGTAACAATCCACTCATATAGGTCTTGAACAGCTTTAGCATCTTTTGCCGGGACGCTAAACCCTTTATTCTTCATCTTGCCAGCAAGCTCATCGAGTAAAAGCATCCACTGTGTTTTCACTTTTTTAGAAGCACTCTTCTTTATCCCTGGTGGTGTAAGCAATGGTTCAAACGTGTCCACCCACAAATGGGGGGTCAAGGCCAATTCCCGTAAATCTCCATTTGTAACAAATCGCCTAAAACTGACATCTTCATCTTTATGTTCATATTCAAACTCGCTCTTTATCTTCGATATTCTTTTGTACACTGCCTTTGGGAATCCCTTCAAACATTCATCGTCCGTATCAAATCCTGCGAAATATTTATCATCAAATATCTCCAATACCTTTTTTGAAATAGCGTCGATCCTCTTCTCGGTTTCTTCATTAAACTGTTTAGTTTCATCACGCAAATATTGTTCTAATCCTGGTGGATTGAATTTGTCAAATTTACCATGTATTATTTTCTGAAATTCCCGCCAGAACTTCGTGTCTGCCGAACCGCCTAGATGATTGCGCAATGTTTTTCGCTGCTCTTCTGTTGCCGAATTGAAGAAGTCACACAGAGGGGAAAGGTATGGCAAAATATCTTGTGCTATATCTTCCGCGCCCATTTTCGCCGGCTCTTCGATATACTTGTTATCCACTAGGAACCGCAATATGTCACCAATTGTACGGATAATAGCCTGTATGCCTCTATTGGTAACTAATATTGTAAAATCGTCATCAGTCATTTCCCAGGCCTGTGTGCATGTGTCATATATATGATCGAACAACAAAAACATTACGTCATATATCAAATCTTTCGTCTTGTCACTGTCATTAAGATCAAGCATGCCAGTTGCGACAATCGTATCGCCATTGCGTCCATAAATATTTAACAACCCGCTCTTGGCTAATGCATCTTGAATTGCAAGAACTGTTACTCGCCTATTTTTTGATGTCTCATTTTCACCAACAATTATCCTCCCATAAAGCTTTGAATTCTTGTCATCTTCAAGTAGTTGAGCCACTTTTGACGCAATTGCCTGACGCCTCTCTCGCGGGACAGGCGAATCCCACAGCATATCAGCATTTAATGTTACACGCAATGACTTCGGAACCGATTTCTGATTTTCATTTATATCCATAAACAATTTAAGCTGCTCTCGCTGCTGCAAATCAACAAACGCGACAACCGGGATGCTTTGCGTTCTTGCCAATTTAGAGCCTGAATATGCATAAAGCCGATGTTGCCCGTCTATTACATAAGCAGAACAATATTTCGAAGGAAGATGCAACACGCCAACTTGTGACATTCCATCGGGAATATTTGACTTGATCCGTTCAAATACAAGCCCCTTCCCCTTGGTATCAATACTTATTATCAGCGAATTGGCAAAATATCCATTATCTTCTTCAATAAATTTTCGTATCTGAATCAGCCGTGGCTTCTTTATCAATCTCTGATACGCCGGCATTAAGTCGTTGTTTGTTGGATGATGGTGCAAGACATAACTCAGCTTTAGCAACCTGGCTGGATCAATCGCAAACGAATAACAACCGTACTTACCTAATTTACTCTTAATTGCAAGAACACGATTATCAAACTTTCCAAGAATCTTTGTATTAGCATACAGCCTAGCATAAAGCTGATATTTTGCGCATGCCCCAAGGTGCCCTGCTAAATCCGTATAATATGTGACCGTGTCTTCGTCAAACAATGCCATACCGGCTGAAATAATTCGCTCCTTGTCTGCCTTGGATGGATAATAGTTAGACATCGCCCAGACAAATTTAATATTACGCCCTGGAAACTTATTGCCTACCAATTTATTAATCCATTCGCGCTGTCCTTCAAACGCTTCTATTTGCTTTTTAAAATTACTAGGCTTTCGTTCTGCCGTTGCCTTGCATTCAACAATAATAACCGAATCGTCATCAACGGCAAAAACATCTATTTGTTGACTATGCCCAGCCCCTGCACAAAGCACAAAGCGACGTCCTTTATTTAAGACTCTAAAACCCAGCTTGAAAAGCATTATCCATACTTTGTCTTCAAAAGCATCACCTATTGTCTTTTCTTTCCTTATCTTAACCTTCTTTCCATTTTTTGATTTCCAAAAAGTCTCCCACCCTGCATATTGCGGATCGTCCACATCAGCAGAATGGCATTGTCTCTCTTCAAAATTAGAAGCCCTATATTTTTTGGCTTTTAACAATTCTTTGCCATCGACAAGATCAGACCAGTTAGTCTCATTATGCATAAGCAACCTCCTTTTGGGCATTGCGTTTCATTGGTATGTTAGTAAATACATATTCTCGAACCAACCCTCGTCTGGCATTTTTCCCACCTATACAACTCTGCCGATGAACTTCAATGCAAGTACCACTATTTCCAAAGATTGACAATATTGTCGGATGATGCGCGTTGGTAAGCAGATAGTAAGCCTTCTTCTCCTTGATGATGTCAATGCAACGGCGCAATCGCTTTTGATCATCTAGGGAAAAGATTTTCTCGTTATATGCGATGAAACCATTTTCATCATCTTTTGAAACAGTATATGGAGGATCTAAAAACACAAAATCCTCGCATCCTACACTAGCCAATGCATCTTCAAAATCTTGATGAGACAAAACAGCATTCTGCTTAACAAGAAAATTACTCGCTCTTTCTAGCCGCGATCTATCGAACTTTAACGATTTTCTGAATCCATATGGAACATTATACTCACCCTTTGAATTCACTCTATAGAGACCATTATAGGAAGTTTGATTTAGATAAATGAACCGCGCCGCCTTTGTTGCCGTGCGCCTACAATTCATACTCCTTATCCTATAATACTCTTCTTCTGTATTCTTCAAGCGTCTTAATGCCTTGTAGACCTGTTCAGGACTATCTTTTATTGCTTGATATGTAAGTATCAAATCTTCATTCATGTCAGAAAGAAAACTTTTATGACTTCCCTTTAGCGCAAAAAAGGCAGTGCCGCTCCCCAGGAACGGCTCATAATAATCTTTAAATTCCAAATCGATCAACAAGACGGACAACTGGGGCAACAACCATGATTTTCCACCCGCCCATCGCAAGAACGGCGACACCGCTCTTTCTCCATCTTGTTCTTTACTTTTCATCATCAAATTCCCTATATTCGGATTAGAACATTCATAACATCCCACTATCCTCGCAACTTAGGCGGATTGCCTTTGCCATATTCGCGGCATTGCCTCCGCGGACTAGCAAATCATAACCCTTTTGACTTTCTTTCATCATTCTACACATTCTACATGTTCTACACGGCTAGACTTTTAGCGCGTTTAGCACATGTCCATGTCGCTGAGTTCACAACCATTATAACAAACGAATCTTAAATCTAATCTTAAATCGTAAAAAATTTTTTAGGCAGGAAAATGAGGGTTTAGACAAGCAAAAAACCGCGGCATTTGCCGCGGTTTTCTATCCACCAACAGGACAGATCAAAAGTTATAATGATCCATCACACGTCAGGCAACAGTCTCGGGATTATGTCGTGGCAGTGTGGGAACGACGGCGTCGGGTTGCCACCGACGCAGACTTTGCGCCCACCGTCGCACGAAGGTATGCCGCAAGACCGTCGCAAGCGGCGGCCTCTACTGGCCTACCTTGCGCACGTGCCACAACAGCGAAGGACTCAGCGAGAAATGCGGGGGCCTTTTCCTCGATTGCCGCCTGAATGAACTCGGCCTGAGCTTCAGGCGTTTTGAGCTCATCTTCAGGAATCCATGCTGTAAGTCCGGCTTTCATTTCGTTGGTGTTGCTTCATGCGCAACCCTGCCGTTTCCCTTCTTTGGCAGGCATTATACCACAAAATCGTCGCAAATTGAAAGTGCGGTGGCATACGAAAAGGCAACTTGTCACACAGGGGATGCAGGATTGGGGCCGGGTAGGACATGTAGAGGGGATGAGTTGGAGTTAAGAGATGGAGTTGGAGAGTGGGATGATTTTAAACGCAGAGACGCAGAAGCGCAGAGTTTTGTAGCCGTGTAGAACATGTAGAGGGGAGAGTAGTTGGAGAGTCGAGTTGGAGTTGGAGAATGGAATTGATAGCTTTAGTAAATTCCCACAGTAGCATTCTCCTCCCATGGTTCCAGCTCCTATGGATGAACATCCCCACCGCGGCATTTCCGCCATATGTCAACCAGGCACAGATCTTTTGAGCTCTATCTTTCATTAACCGTTCAATCAGCACAATCGTCTCCAATCTGCAACACAGGCAGGTGCTAATTGTACCCACACCCCATACGAAAAAAATTTATCCGATTTCCCGCTCAAGCAATCCACCATAAGACATCATTACTATGTTGTTATGATAGTACTAAACCCGCTCGCCTGGTTTTGCGTGACAATAAACGGAAATTTATGTCGCGCCCGGTACTTAGCCAACACAGCATTGGACGGATGGCGGTACATGTTCCCAAATCCGGCAGAAATTACATTATACGCGGACATTGTCAGAAACTCGTCATTGAAATTTCCATTTGAGCCATGATGCGGTATCTGAATACAACCAATATTTCCCCAATGCCTATCATATGCCATCTTCAGCTGTTTCCAATAACATCTTTCCTCTGACGCAATGTAGTCCCCTGTATAAAGGCAACCTGCTGCGGTCGAACGCGAAACACCATGCTTGAGACGAGAGAATTCATTTATGCGCAAATCTAAAGATTGGGTCAAACCCGGACTATCCGAACCAGAGTACAAAGTCATTGAATTCGCATTAAGTCCGTCTCTTATGCCTTTATACATATTGCGAATTTCTGAAAGGGCCTTTTTACCCACGCGATTCCTTTCTATATTCGCTATCACTTCTGCCACATTCTGCGGTGAAGGATCTTTGCCAAAAAATTTAATAAACCGCCATTTGACTTTGCTAACCTCTTCATCGTTTCTGATATTGAAAGGAATGTATATCCATCTTTGAGAATCCTCATTGCCAATCTTCTCCCCAAAAATTTCATTTGCAACACCATACACATCTCTTAATAAGTCATTGCTTCTAGCACTTGACAAGATATCGACATAAGCATCAGTATGTCGGCGAATGGCTTCAACAGGATTCTGTAAGACATCCAAAACAAAGCGCTCCGACTCAATGTATTCATCTTCATCTTCGTATGGCAACGGCTTTTGGTGGCGCCGAATAATATATGCTAAGCGCATAAGAGCCAAGTCCGTTGTATCCACCATAGGTAGATAGACACGCTTTACTTGACACCTTTTCATTAAAGACGGCAACCCATTCATGTGGTCTTCGTGCAAATGCGACAGAAATAAAGCATCAATTATTTCTCTATGATCAAAAACCCTCTCTATCACCGTCTTCAATAGAGTCAACCCAGACAGAGATCCACAATCATAGACAACATTCACCTTACCGCAGAAATCCTCTTCCGAGAACTTCTCACAGTAAAATGCACCCTGTCCAACAGGTAGAAACAGCCGTTGCATAATTTACACCTTAACTTCTATGTGATAAGTCGCACAAACGAATTCCCTATCGCGGCATTTCCACACCCCGCTAACGCCCGGGTAGCGGCTCGGCCTTCGGCCTCGGGAGATATGCGAACCATCAAGCCACAATCATCTAATTCATTCCTACGCATACCGGACATTTGATTTCCCAACAGCAGACAGTGCACAACAATTTCACATCTTAAAAAAATGGCATATAGACCACCGTTGTCAGGATTGAGGAGAAGACACAGAACTTCTGGCCCTCCGTTTTTTGGCTTTCGCACTATTTACTTTCTCATCTTTCACAAACTGAACAGAAACCTCAACACCCATCCCGTCCAACATCCTTGCCATCCTGCGCAGCGATATTCTGGAGAACAATGGAATATTCTTTTCTTTATGTATTGGGTTCTTGTTTGTTATGATTAGAAAGATTATCTTAGACTCCCTATTGCGGATCGCCGTGATATAATCTTCTCCATATTCAGCAATCTTCTGCTTGAATAAATCACGCGCATTCGAATCACTCAAAAGCATCTCTATGCTATTGCCACCCTGATTAAACAAATGACTTAAACGAGACGAGACAACGCCAATTTTTACATGAACAAATTCTGCCTTGCCTTCATAAACACGAAATAAGTCGCATGGCTCTATTGATCCTTCATCCAAGTAAATCAAATCCTTGTCTAAGCACAAATACCCAAGCCCAGATTCGGCAACAAGTTTGTTATAATCTGCCTCACAATCTTTATTATTATTTGGGAACGAGGTGTCTTCAAATAGATTATGAATATCCCGATTTAGGTTCTGCAAATAATGTGCGTCAATCTGGTACCAAAGCCCGTCGCATAAATGATATACCTTTTCGTCCAACTCACAATCCCAAACAAGACACTTGTACAAGGAATATGGGCCATGAATTGCAGAACCTTCTTCGTCAACCAATGCCATCTGATGATGTCGCCTTAATCGCTCTACTGTAACGCTAGATATTGAATCTCCAAATGATTCCCACATAGAGTCAACAACGACCATTGAATAGATTCTACCAGCATCAAACCTTACACCAGAGAATTGGCCATAGTCAATAACTTCAGGAATAGAAAGTGCGACAGACTCATCATGATTATGCAATGCCCCACACAAATGCGAATCAAGATACTTTATTAATCCTGGGTCTCTTATCGGAGAAATATTGCGCAAAGCTGGGAATGCCGTTTTATAATTCTCACTCCTATATAAATCGAGCAATTTGGCACATAAATCAGGCAATTGAGACACCTCCGTCTTCGTTGCTATTCGTGCGTTGCAAGAGCCGGTTATTGTCTTAAATAGATTCGCATATTCTGTTCTGACTAAACCCGACATGCGATTCAACACGGACTCGTTCCTTAAAACATCAAAAACATCAAGCTTACTATCCCTCGGCATTTGAACCCTACGCCGCTTGGCGTCTGTTGGTTGAACTGAATCAACTGACTTTAACTTCACAGGATCAATCGCATTCAACGATGTAATAAGCCCAAAATCATATTCATATGCAAAATCATTAAGGAGCCTATAACCTTGACCAAACGTAATGGCAAAACTTACATCACCAACCTTTACTATTAGCAATGCTCCCTGCATTTGCTGAGACACTTGCTCGTCCAAGCCAAGATAATGAATCCACCATGGGCGATGTGCAGTAGTGTCGCACAAGTATACAGTCGCATCCGTCAGTCCTGCGCAACTGACAGTATGCGTATGTGCATCACTCTTAATCACATCAGAACTCGCCAATTCCGATTTTAGCAAATATATGGAAAGATTGTACATAATCTTAGTTCCTACAATGCGACCATTGTGCCACCATAAACGCAATGGACAAATCCCCAACCGCGGCATTTCCGCCGCGGACCAGCCAGCCATAAACCTTTCGACTTTCTTCCATCATTCTACCCGTTCTACATGTTCCTCGGCCGCCGTAGCCTTGGCGAAGGTGGCTACACGGCTAAGACTTTTAGCACGTTTAGTACATCTCGCTGGGTTCGCAACCATTATAGCAAACGAATCTTAAATCTAACCTAAATTCGTCAGTTGGGCTCCCGACCGACGCGGCTTTCGCCGCATGACAACACCCTCCCGCCCGGCTTCCGTTCAGAAGCCGGTTTTTGCCTGA
>CACYNF010000009.1 GCA_902775595.1 uncultured bacterium
AGAGGGGAAGGTCTATCTCCACCTTCCTGCCCAGCCTGTCTATGACGAAGAGGATTACATGTTCTTTGTCGCCAACGGCATGCTTTACCGCGTTGTGGCCAAGAACAGCTCGGCCGCGAACACGGCGGAGAGGGTCACGGGACCGACGGCGCTGCACATCGAATCAATCGCGGCGGCGGAAGACAAGGTCACGCTCGTCGTCTCGGCGGAGCCGGACGGCTGGCTCACCGCCGAAACCGCCCTGCTCCTGCGCGTGCGCGCGGCGGCGGAGCTTCCGCTGCCCGAGGGGGACGCGGCGCTTCTGCCGCGCGAGGACGTGGAAATCTCCGCAAACGGCGACGGCACGGCGACGGCGACGGTTCCGCGCGCGGCGGATGCGCCGCAGATGTTCTACGACGTGGAGGCGCCGTGATGGAGAACGGTGGCCAGGCCATTTGCTTTCGACGCCGCTTTCCGTTGGCTTTCCAATGCTTTTTTACCGGAAGGACCTTAAATTTGGTATACTACCGGACAGATGTAACCTTTTCGCACTCTGCGTGTAGACAAGGCAGAAAGGAACAAATATCATGAGCATACAACTTGACACAGCACGACTCACAGGCGCAATGCAGACTTCCGCACAGGACGTCTCCACGCCATTGGAGTCGAAACAGGTTCTCTCTGCGTTGCTGGGAGGAGCTTCCGTCACCGTCACGAACGGCGGCATGACCGACCTCGAGGCGCTTGTCGCGCGGCTGAAGAACGGGAGCGAGCGCACGCGGCTCTCGATGATGCTGATGTCTCTCGTGGCGGTGAGCCAGTCGCTCGACGAGAGCCAGAAGCAGCGCCTCGAACAGGGGCTCGCGCTGTCGGAGAAGCTCGCCGAGCTGCAGAAGAGCCTCGACAAGTACAGCGGCAACGACGCCGAGGCGAAGGCCGCCGCGCTTCTTCTGCAGACGAAGATCGAACAGCTCCAGAAGCAGATCGAGCAGGCCGTCCAGGACGGCAAGGAACACAACAAGCTCGTCGAGGAGCAGAACCAGGCCCGCGAGGAACTCGCGGCCAAGGAGAAGATCGTCGCCGAAACGCAGGGGCAGATCGCCGAGACCAAGAACGCGATCTCCTCCGTAAAGGGGCAGATTTCCGCCCTCGTCAGCTCGATCGGCGAGAACACGCTCAAGACGATTGCGAGCGACATCGCGACGCTTGCGGCGCCCGAGAAGGCGGAGCGTCCGGCGGAGACGGAGAAGGCCGAGAAGAAGGAGACTCTCAACGACCCGCTCAGCGCGATACGCGAATCGCTCGACCGCATCGAGCGCGACCTCACGGAGACCATCGAGAGGAACAGGATCGCGACGGTATAATAAACATTCCAAACAACCAAGGAGAAACCATGACCAACATAACCAAGGCGCAGATCGAGGAAGCGGCGAAGAAGTTCATAAAGGACGGAGCGACGCTAAAAGAAGTCAAGGGCATCACGAACGACGAGCTCGAGGCCGTGTACTCGCTCGGCTTCGGATACTACCGCACGGGGAAGTTCGACGAGGCGGAGAAGCTGTTCCAGTTTCTCGTTCTCTTCGACCATCTGAGCGCGAAATACTGGTTCGCCCTCGGCGCGGTGCAGCAGGCGAAGAAGATGTTCGACAAGGCCGTGTCGTCATACGGCTACTCGTCCTTCCTCGACCTTGAGAACCCGAAGCCCCAGTTCCACGCGGCGGAATGCCTCCTCGCGATGGGCGACAAGGGCAACGCGGCGAGCGCGATCATGGCGCTCGAGCAGTACTGCCCCAAGAACACCGACCTCGGACGCGAATATCGCGCCAAGGCCGCCGAGCTCCGCAAGACGATCGGAGAGGAAGAGTTTAAGGTTGAAGAATAGTTGGAAGCTGAAAGGTTGAAAAAAGTTTGTAACCTTGTGTAGTCATAGGTGTATACAGGGCGAACAGGTCAACGAACGAAAACATTCAAACTTTCAAACCAACAACGAAAGGAACCAACCAATGGCAGGAGAAATCTCAGGAGTGACGTCGAAGGTGCCGAACGCAATCGATCAGATGTCCGATCTGACGAAGGGCCTCGGACTGTCCGAGAAGACGACGCAGACGATCAAGGATGTCGCGGCGATAATATCGAGCCGCAGCGTGAACGTGACGTCGAACGTCAACTCGACGAACGAGACCGGCAGGCCCACTGGCGCTACGAACATCCCCGCGCTTGACAACCCGGCGGACATCAAGCAGCTCGAGGAGAACCTCGAAAAGCTCATCTCGTACCTCCAGATGGACAACGAGGAGCGCCAGGCCCAGATGGCAAAGGACCGCATAAACCTCCAGAAGGACGCCCTCGAGACGGAGCGCCAGGGACGCTCGGAGAAGATCGAGAAGTCCCTCAAGGACATGGACAAGGCGGCCGAGTCCAGGAAGGCGAGCAAGATCTTCGGCTGGCTTATGACGGCTCTCGCGGTCGTCGCGGCGGTCGTCGCGTGCGTCGCGACGGGCGGGCTCGCACTCGGCCCCGTGATTGGCGCGGGCATCGCGATCGCGTGCCAGGTGCTGAGCGAGACCGGCGTGATGGACAAGATCGTCGAGAAACTTGCCAAAGGGCTCGAGAGCCTGGGCATGAGCAAGCAGGCGGCGCAGATCCTCGCGCAGGTTCTGATCACGGCGGCAATCATGGCGGCGTCCCTTGGCGCAGGCTTCGCGGGCGGCGGCGGCGCGGCCGTGTCCAATGTGGTCAAGGGGGCTTCGGATTCCATCCAGACAATAGAGCGCATTCGCGCAGCAGTGGCAATCGCAACGCTCGTCGTCGGCGTCGGCGGGACCGTGGCGGGAGGCGTTTCGGCCTACCAGGGCTACAAGGCCGGCCTGTCGCAGGCGGAGGTCTCCGAGACGAACAAGTACATCACCGCGCTCCAGCAGCGTCTGAGCGAGTGCGAGGAGGAACTCGAGCAGATCCTCCAGCAGCTCCAGAACGTCCTCGGACAGGTGGCGCAGCTTCTGACGTCCGCTACAAACACGAGCAACGAGATCGCCAACAACCTCGGCCAGATGGCGTGAGGGGAAGAAAACCGAAAGGAACCTTGACATGAGCATCAACATCAACCCAAACGCGAACGCGGTCAACTGGGAGTCGCTGCTGAACGCGATAGGCGACGCGGCGAAGACGGAGGGCACGCAGGGCGTGGCAGACACGCGCAGCGTCACGTTCACGACGACCGTCGACGGTGTGGAGACGCCCGTCACGGTGAAGATTCCCGACGACCTGGAGCTTCCTGCGACGGTGGATTCCGCCGCGATTGACTCGCTCTGCGAGAAACTTGTGAAGGACACGGGGCTCAACTTCACCGAGGAGCAGATCAAGCAGATACACGACACGCTCTCCTCGACGCTTGAAAAGCTCTCTGGCGCGGTCAACACCGATCCGACCGTCAAGACCGTGATGTTCGACCTCTACAAGCTGATGGCGCTCCTCGTCGAGGTCGCGCAGAAGCAGCGCGACGCGATGCGCGAGATGCGCCTTGCGGAGAACCTCTCTGTGCAGAAGGCGATCCTCGACCAGGCCTCCGCGCAGCGCGAGGCCGCCGTGACAGGCATGATCGCCGGCGCGATCTGCTGCGCCATGCAGGTGGCCGCCACGGGCGTCGCCATGTATCAGCAGGCCAAGGCGTTCAACTCCCAGCTGGGTACCGAAAAAACGTCCGGGCTCGACGTCGCGCGCCAGAGCGTTGACATGATGAAGGCCGCCAACACCCAGGACTCGGCCCAGACGCAGTTGAACAAGGTCAAGTCCGAAGTCGGCACGCAGATGTCCCTCGACGGGCACACGCGCATCGACTCCAAGGTCGAGGGCGGCTTCAGCAACGGGCAGGTCCGCGAGGCGCAGGCTCGCTTCACAGAGGCGAGAGACGCGTTCCAGAACAAGGCCGAAGTGTCGCAGGCGATGCAGGTGCTCGGTTCGGACGCCAACATCGACACGGTGACGTCGGCCGAGTTGAACGGCTTCGACGCGCCGGAGGTGGCCAATGTCAAGACGGCGGTTGCCAAACTCGACGCTTTCAAGGCGGAGGCGGCCAAGCTCGACCAGTTCCCGGGCCTGTCTGCGGAGGACAAGGCGTTCTTCGCCGACGCGAGCACGAAGCCGTTCGAGTCGCTCAGCATGGCGGACAGGGCCAAACTGATGCAGCTCAAGATGACGACCCCGGGGCTTTCCACGGCGGAACTCAACTTCGGCGACAAGCCGCTCGCGCAGCTCAAGGCGGACGTCAAGACGGCTTTCGACGCAGCGAACGCCGATCTCAAGGCGCAGATTGCCCCCGGAGGGCAGGCGAGCGTCGAGCTCGAGGCGGCGAAGGCGAACCTTCGCGCGCAGACGAAGCTGGAGATTCAGAAGTACGAGGATTCCTACGGCAACGCTCTCCAGGAGTACAACGACGCGACGAAGAACGGCACGAAGGCCGAAATCGCCGCAGCGAGCCAGAAACTCGACACGGCGGCGGCGGAACTCAAGTACGCCCGCGCGCTCGGCAACGCCAAGCTCATGCAGCCGGACGTCACGGACGCGAAGACGCACCTCGCAGACGTCAACGAGACGACCGCGGCATACCAGGCGGCCCAGCAAACCCGCGCCAACAGCGTGGACTACATCAAGGCCAGCAACACCATCACGAAGGCCCAGGCCGTCAACAACCTGATCGCGGCGATCGGCAGCGCGGGACAGAGCTTCATCCAGAACCTGACGCAGATGCAGCAGGCGGACGCGACGGCGCAGGGCGCCCTGAGCAAGAAGTCCGAGGAGGAACTCGACCAGACGAAGGACCTCTTCAATCAGGCCCTCTCGCTCGTGGACAGCATCGTGAAGCTTATGCAGGCCGTCCGTGCCGCGGAGGCGCAGTCCATGCGCGATGCGATCCAGGCATAGCCGCACTTGCGGAAACCGGCGGTATTTGGTAAAATATCGTCGGTTTCCGCTTGTCTAAGGAGAGGAGACTGATCGATGGCGAATCTGATAGATACGGTTGAAATAGCCGGAGCGGCGGTCTACGGTGTGCGGCAGATGTCGTACACTGTGGACGGCGCTGCTGGCAAGGACTACGGCGCGGCGCTCACCGCCGCGGCGTTCAAGGAGTCCACAGCCATCGAGGACACGATGAACAGCTACGCCGTCGTCGTCCGCCAGCGAACGCGCAAGCTTGAAGATCTCGGCACCGTAATGGCCGGCCTCAACAGTGGCGTTACCACGCTCAAGGTGAAGGACACCGAGAGTTCGGACAGAACCGACAAGATGTCCATTCTTGCCGAAGCGCATTCTCTTGCCGCCAAATACGGCATAACCGTCACCTGCGTCGCGTACGAGTTCTCCGACGGCGTTTATAAGGCGCAAATGCGCCGCGACGACATTTACCGCGCCCAGAACCAGGTGCAGTACGAGATGGACCGCGAAGACAACGACCTGAAGCAGGACATGGTCTCGCTGAACTCGCTCATGTCCAAGCGCGACAACGCGTTTTCGGCGGCGGCGCGCCTCATCAAGAAGGCCAACGACGCGGCAAGCAACACGATCGGCAATATCGGAGGGTAAATATGGCGACGATAGAAAGACAGGATCCGGTGGCGCTGAGCCAGAACTGGGGCGTCACGTTCAGCGACTACAAGGCGGACGGCAAGGCTGTCGACTTCCAGGATCTGATGATCTACATCAGCGCCAACCGCGCCACGACGGTCGAGGGCGAGGTTGCGCCGCTCACGACGCGCATTCGCAACCGCAACGCGGCTCTCGAAAGGCTTGGCACTGCGCTCGCAGACCTTACGAAGGTGCAGGCGGACTTCGCGAGCGACGCCGCGGGCAACAAGCGCAGCAGCATCGAGATCTCGCAGACGACGAAGGACACGCTGTCCAACGACATCGGAGGGCTTAACTTCAGCGACCGGAAGATGCTCAAGCGCGAAGTTGAGGAGTGGATTCAGAAGTGCAAGAGCAAGATCGACGGGCTCAACAACCAGTCGCAGACCGACATGTCGCGCCTCCAGTCGCTTGTCGACCGCCGCGACGAGTCGTTCACGACGGCATCCAACCTGATGTCGGCAATCAGCGACACGCGCGGCAATTTGATAAGGAACTTGTAATGGATCGGAGGACACCGGACTTAGGACGCCGGACTTCGAAGTCCTAAGTCAGAGGTCCGAAGTCAATTAACCATGATTGCAATCGAGACAATAGCGGCGAACCGGTACGCGCCTTCGGGAAGCGAGGCGATTAACCTCTATTCCACGGGCGTGGAAGGCGGCTCGGGGCTGACGCTCGGGCAGCTCGCGATCGCGGTGTGCCTCACCGCGGCGGCGGCCTACGAAGGGCAGAGCGTCGTGAAGATGAACACGATGACGGCCGGTTCCGTCAAGCTCGACGCGGCGGCGGGGTGGCTCGCGAAGGTGGCGGACGGCACGGCCGACTGGGCGCAGGCGAAGGCGTTCGCGACGGGCGAGCTCGGGATCGCGGAAAGCGAGCTTCCCGACGCCATCGACACGTACGCGAAGCGCATGGCTGCGGCAACGGCGTTCAAGAACAAGATGGACGTCCTCGTGCAGCAGCAGCAGCGCGACGTCGTCGACCTGCAGACGATGGTCAACCGGCGCGATGTCGCGTACTCCACCTCGTCCAACATCGTGAACGCCCTCGGCACTTCGCAGGACGGCAACGCCGCGAACTTTTAAGGAGGAACGGAAATGGCAATCGGAATCGACACATTCGACCTTTCGATGACAAGCCCCGACACGGGGCGGTACCTCACGGCGAACTTCTACACCGTCGACGGCGTGACGAACGCGGACGGATCGCTCAGGCAGCTTTCCATAGGGCAGCTCGTGATGGCGATCTGCCTCAACCGCGCGTCCAAGCTCGAGACGGACATCATCGCGCTCATGGAGGAGATGAACACGACTTCCGCCCAACTGAAAGCGTTGACCGAAATCGAAACCGAAGTGCTGAAATGGCCGGACGAGCTCAAGGAGGCGGGGTCTTCCGCCCGTTCCCTGAACAACTACAATGTTTCCAGCGACAATGCCGCATACCCGGGGGTCACGTACAAAACCGCATTGGTGGACATGGGCGTCATCGCCAACGGCATCCGCTATGTCCGCATCTCGGGCAATCCCGACTCGGACGACATCATGTACGACGACTTCATCACGCAGCTCGAATCGAAGATGGACGAGAAGAACACGTTCAGCCAGCAGAAGATGATCGAGCTCCAGTCGCTCACGAACAAGCGCGACCAGAGCTACGACATGATCTCGAACGTGCTCAAGAGCCTGAACACGACGATAATCGGCAACATCAACAACATGTAGCGGCAGGTTGTTGTATGAAAGATTATAAAACGATACAGCATCGAAAGCAAGAAAGGAGAAGGCTGAATTCGCCAAGATGTCAGGAACTCGACTTGAGCGCTTCTTGAAATCCATAGGGTATCCCGACAGGATTTCGGATGGTTCATCTTCGTTCGCAATGCGGGTGGATGGAATGGAGATCGTCGCCAGCGAGGCGAACGGTCGCATAGTCCTTTCTTGCTCGCTTTCCGACGATTCGGCGATTGTTCCGACGCTTTGCTCGTATGCCGCCGGGAGGATTCTGAGAGAAGACGCAGTGTTGGCGTGCGACAAGTCTTCGGCCTTCCTCTGGCAGGACGCGCCGGCAAGTTCCGGCGCGAGGGAGATGGTTCGGCTTTTCGAGACATTTGTGGATTCATGCGACTGGTGGCGGGAGAGGGTCGATGCGCTGCGAGGCGGAACGGCCGCCTCGAGCGCCCCTGACGATGCCATGGTGATAAGACCGTGAGGAGATGAACGAGATGGATTTGGCCAAACGAATTCTGATGGTTTTCCTGTGCTGCATCGCGGCCTTCGTCGCGCCGGCGGACGAACCGTCCGCTTTTGCGGAGAAACCCGTCGCGCCTTCAATCCCATGGAAGCTGCCTTCCTACACGCTTGTCGCGCGCGACATGGATCTCCGCGTCGCTCTTGAGACTTTTGCGGTCGCCGAGGGTCTTTCGGTCGTAATGTCCCAGTCCGTCGTGGGCCGGTTCTCGGGCGATTTCAAGGATGTGCCGCCCGGCGATTTTCTCGACAGGATCGCCACCACCCACAACCTGATGTGGTACTACGACGGCGCCGCACTGTATATTTGCGGTGCGGGAGAGATAGCGACGATGCTCGTCGACCTGAAGTACATGAAAGCCGGCGAGGTGCGCGCCATGCTCGCGGAACTCGGCGTCGAGGATCGGCGGTTCCCGCTCAAGACGACCTCCAACGACGAACTTGTCATGGTCTCCGGTCCGCCGCGCTACGTGTCGCTCGTCGCCGAGATGATATCGAGAGCCGACAGTCTCCGCGAGAAGCGCACGTTCAACGAGATCGAGGCGCGCGTCTTCCCGCTTGTCCACACTTGGGCGGACGATGTCTCCTTCAAGGCGAGCAGCCCGGAGTCTACGCTGCAGTTGCGCGGCGTAGCGCGCATTCTCCAGGAAATAATGGCGACCACCATTGGCGTCAATGCCCGCGATACCTCCATCACCAACGAGATTTCGCACTTCGAGGCGGCGCAGATGGCGTCGTATAATCCGATCATCCGCCCCGAGAACCGGCTCAACGCCGTGATAGTGCGCGACGTCGTCTCGAGAATGCCGATGTACGAAGATCTCATAAAGAAGCTCGACGTCCCTCAGCGACTTGTCGAGATTGACATCACGACTGTCGAGCTTTCTCGCAAGGACGCGCTCGACTGGCAGCTGTCGCTTTCCGCTTCGGGCAGCCACGGCCACTCCGACATGGGCGCCGGGCAGAACGCGGCAAACCTCTTCTCGCCTGCCGCAATCGCGGGAAAGGGGCTTGCCGGTGCCCTTACGCATGTCCATTCGGCGTATGCGCTCGCCGTCTCGCTTACCGCGCTTCGCGAAAAGGGCAAGGCGCGTTCCGTTTCGCGCACTTCGCTTCTTACCGTCAACAACCTCGCCGCGGAGATGTCAGACACCCAGAGCTACCACGCCAAGGTCGTCGGCACGGAGGTCGCGACCCTCGAGTCCGTCTCGGCGGGTACTCGGCTTCAGCTCAAGCCGCGCATACTGCCCTCGCCCTCGACGAACATCCCGAACCAGGTCTGGCTCTCGCTTGAACTCGGCGATGGCGGTTTCGAGTCGATATCCGTCGACGCGATGCCGATGACTCGCTCGTCGACGCTCCAGACGCAGACGGCCGTCTTTGAGGACGAGTCGATAGTGCTTGCCGGTTATCTGCGCGACATCGAAGAATCCGCCGGGTGGGGGATCCCGTATCTCCGCGACATTCCGTGGGTCGGCTGGATTTTCGGCGGCGCTTCCACGCGCAAGGAGACCGTGCAGCGGCTTTTCATCCTGACTCCTCACGTAATCGACCTCGACGTCGAGATGCTCGCCCGTCTGCAGGCGACGCGCCAGAGGGACGTCACCCTTGCCGAGGAACTCGAGGACAACGCGGAAGTGACCGACGAATACCGCAAGAGGCGTGATCTGGAGCGCGAGCACTCCAACGAACGTCGTCATGAAAAGTGGGAGGACGCTCTTGAACGTCGCAGCGCCGAGCTCGACCATGCGAAGAACGTAAGGCAGATCGAGCGCGAGAGGAATTCTCGCATACTGAACGCGGACATCAAGAGGTGGAAAGAGGAAGAGGAGGCGCTGAAGGCCGCTGCGGAAGTGTTCGAGGAGGCGGCCGGCAAGCCCGAGAACTAAGATGGAGACGGTAAAGATAGACGGCGGCTTCGCGGAAGTCGGGGCGGGTTCGTGGCTGATGGGCCGCGGCCAGCCGACGGCTTTCTTCGGCACTGCCGTCCGTCGCCGCCGCAAGGGCTTCTTCCTTCGCGACCGCTCGCGTCTTGACCTTGTCGAGACGACGGCTGCCGCGAAATGCGCCGACGCGAACCGTCCGTTCCTCACGCACATTCCCTGTGCCGCGCCTGTGTCAGCCGCCTCTGGCAAGGTGCTCGTCGCGCCTGCATCCGCTTGGGCTGGGGCGCAGACCGTGAAGGTGATCCCGATGTCCGCGAAGGGCTCGCTTTGCGTCACTCAGTTTGGCGAGGAATGGGTAGTCATGGCGACTGCGAGCCGCACCTCCCGCATCCAGGTGCCCGATGGTGACACGGTCTCCGCTCGCCCCGAGGCGGTAGTCGCGTGGACAGGCAACAGGCCGACCGGCTTCTGCCCGAAGCTCGGGCTTTTTGACGTGCTCCTGCCGCGCGGGCCGAAAGACTTGCTGCTTCATTTCCATGGGCCGTGCCTCGTGTGGGTCGAAGGGGCGATGCCCCAGCTTTCAACTTTCCAACTTTCACCTTTCAACTCGACAAACCGGAGGGCCTATGGCGCTTGATGCCGCACAGATTCTCCGGCAGACCTACGCGTCGGGCGCAGAGCGCATCGATGTCGCCTCGCTTATGAGGCAGGCCGAGCCGCAGGCGGTTGCGCGCGGCGAGCTCATGGGTACGGCTGTCGTCCTCCAGGAAGATCCGATGGCCGAGCTGATGGATTCGATGGAGGAGCTTTCGTTCCAGTTCGAGGAGAAGACGGCAAAGCGCGTCGCCGAGCGTCGGCTCGGCGAGATGCAGGGGCCGAGATGGGCGCTCGTAAAGGCGATAGAGACCTGGATGGCGATGATGCCCGACATGCCGGGCCGCGACTTCATCACGCGTCTCGCGCGAGGCCTTAGGTCTGCTGCCGGGGCGGGGAACCTTCCCGACGCACGTGAACTCCTGAAGGAGCTTGCGCGCGGCTCGACCGACTCGTCCCACCAGTTCGCGATGCTCGACATCCTCGAGCAGGCGTTTGGCGTCGGCGAGGAGGACCTGCAGGCCCTCGTCAGGCAGGCAAAGGCGGCGCTCGTCCAGGAGAAGGGCCCCGAAATAAGGGCCGGCATCAATCTCGCAGAGGAGATCAACGCGCGCGCCACGACGCCAGAGCAGATGCAGGAACTGCGCGACATGTACCGCAGCGAGGTCGTCGGCTTCACGAGCCCGCAGGACTGCTTCCGCTCGCTTCTCGCAAGCCGCGGCCCCGGGCGTCTTGCCGACGCAATTGCGTTCCTCATCGCCGGTTGCGGCAAGGATCTTGCGTCTTCATCGCCATCGCTCGAAGCAGCGTCACTTGGACGCATCCTCACTGACCTCGGCTGCGTGCATAGTTTGCAGTCGGTCTTGGAAGACTTGAGTGCGCTTGCTGCCCGCATGGGCAAGGAGTTTGGCGAGAAGTGCCTGATGAACGGCGAGCAGATGACCGGCCGCGTAATGGACTTGACGGAGCAGGCATTTGTCGCGGCCAGTGCGATTGCCGCGTTCGAAGGGGATTGCGGTCTTGCCAAGCTCCTTGCGAGGATGGACTTCGCGCGCGAGCTCACGCGGCTTTTCAGGCGGCTTTCCCCGCGGCTTTTCACGAAGGAAGGCGACAGGCAGCGGCTCGTGGACGCCGCGCAGGAACATCTCGACGGGCTTGTCGCGCTCGAGAACGAAGAAGAGGAGGCCTCCGCATGACGGCGCCATCATGGGTAGACTCCGTAGTCGGGGAGTTCGGCCAGTCGGCCGGGCTCGGGCGCATATCGCTCGGCGACAAGGGCGTTGCCGCGCTTTCGTTCCAGAACGGGCTTGTCCTCCACCTTGAGCACGCCTTCGACTCGCTTTTCGTAACCATGACCGTCCCTACGCGGCTTGACGCAGCTTCCGCCGCGCGGCTTCTTGGCTATGCGCATCCGGACGCGCACTTCGCCTTCCGCCTGCGGACTGGCTATATCGCAAAATCGGGACGCGCCGTCTTCGCGATCAAGATCGCAGACCGCGACGTGACGCTCCCTGCAGTAAACGCGGCGTTCGCCTTACTGTGGCGGCTCGCCATGGAGTTTGGAGGTGTCTCATGAGTCTAAACGTGTCAAGGACGACGGAACCCCTCAGGTTCGACACTGGGATCGGCCAGGCCGGTTACGCCGAGATACTCGATTCGCCGGTAGCCGGCCAGCCGCAGAAGTCGCTTCTTCCCGGTTCCACGACGGTTACGCAGGCGATCGACGAGATCTTTCCGACGGACAGGTCTGTCGGCGGCGAGGTGATGCGCGCTCTTGTGGCGGGGAACTCGGCTGTCATGAGGACGCCAAGCGGGTTTTCGCAGGCGGCCCATTCGGCGTTGCGCGCGCTAAGGGAGCTCGATAGCGCGGCGGCGGACGAGGCGGCCGTGGAGATAGAGATGATGCTTGCTGACACCGATCTCCTGGACCGGTACAGGATGGCCCTTCTTGAAACGTAAGTCGAAAGCCGTAAAAGCCAGACGAACAAAATGCTGAAAAACTTTACAAACTTCTCGAATGTGTTCTCCAGGTTCGGCGACCTGGTGTTGGCCATTCTTGTCGTCTGCATCATCGGGCTTTTGATCATCCCGCTGCCGACGGCGGTGGTGGACCTCTTGATCTCCATCAACCTGATGATCTCGACGGTGATGCTGATGCTCTCGCTGTACCTGCCGCGTGCGCTCGCGTTCTCCACGTTCCCGTCGATGCTGCTCTTCACGACGCTGTACCGCCTCGCCCTTAACGTGACTACGACTCGACTCATCCTCCTCAAGGCTGACGCTGGCGAGATCATCTACACGTTCGGCAACTTCGTCGTAGGCGGCAACTTCGTCGTGGGCGCCGTCATCTTCCTCATCATCACGATAGTTCAGTTCGTCGTCATCGCGAAGGGCGCGGAGCGCGTCTCCGAAGTCGCCGCCCGCTTCACACTCGACGCGATGCCCGGCAAGCAGATGTCGATCGACGCGGATCTGCGCGCGGGCGCGATCGACCAGGAGACGGCCAAGCAGCGCCGCACGGAACTCGCCAAGGAAAGCCAGCTCTACGGCGCGATGGACGGCGCGATGAAGTTCGTGAAGGGCGACGCGATCGCGGGACTCATCATGACCTCGATCAACATCGTCGGTGGCATCTGCGTGGGCGTTTTCATGAACGGCAAGGAGATTGGCTGGGCGATCACGAAGTACGGCATCCTCACGATCGGCGACGGCCTCGTGTCGCAGATCCCGGCGCTGCTCGTCTCGATCACGTCAGGCGTCATCGTGACCCGCGTCGGCGACGTAGACAACAAGCCGCTCGGCCAGGACATCATCGACCAGTTCTTCGCCCAGCCCAAGTCAATCATGCTCGGCGCGGTGATGCTTGTCGCTATCGGTTTGATCCCCGGCTTCCCGAAGATTCAGATCTTCGGCATCGCGGCGTTTGTCGCGCTTGTCGGCTGGAGTCTCTACGCGAAGGCCAAGATTGCCGCCGCGCGCGCGGCGAAGGCAGAAGACCCGCTTGCGGCAGCTGCCCCTTCCGAGGGGGCGGCGCCTCGCCCCAAGAAGAAGGACGGCGACGACTTCTCGATGGTGACGCCCCTCACCGTCGACATAGACGCAGACATCCGCGGGGCGCTTTCCTACGAGGCTCTGAACGACCAGATCATGTCCGTCAGGCGTGCCCTCTACCACGACCTCGGCGTTCCGTTCCCGGGCATAAACCTGTCGCTCAATCCCTCGATGCACGACGGCCGCTACAGAATCTTCGTGAACGAAGTGCCGGTTTCGGAGGGCACTCTCAAGAAGGGCTTTATCTTCGCGCTCGAAGAGCCCGAGAACCTGTCTGCGGCCGGCGTCGGCTTCGAGGGCGGCAAGCAGTTCCTCCAGGGCTACGAGACATGCTGGGTCAAGGAGGGCGACAAGGCGAAGCTCGACGAGGCCGGCGTGAGGTCGCTCGACCTCGGCGGCGTCCTCTCGTTCCACCTCTCCGGCGTCCTCAGGCGCTATGCGCACGAGTTCCTCTCGCTCCAGGAGACGCGCATCCTCTTCGACCACATGGAGAATGAGGCACCGGAACTGGTGAAGGAAGTGCAGCGCGTCCTCCCGCTCCAGAAGATCACCGACGTCCTCCAGCGCCTCGTGCAGGAGGGAATCTGCATCCGCGACCTGAAGCGCATAACGCAGACCCTCATCGAGTGGGGGCAGAAGGAGAAGGACGCGGTGCTGCTCGTGGAATACGTGCGTTCTGCGCTCTCCAGGTACATCTCCTACAAGTTCTCGGGCGGGCAGAACATCGTCGCTGCCTATCTTCTCGATCCGTCTTTGGAGGAGAAGATCAGGAAGTCCGTCCGCCAGACTTCGGGCGGCAGCTACCTCGCTATGGATCCTGCTACCGTCCGCTCCATCCTCGCCGTCGTCAAGCGCACCATCGGCGATCTCGCGAAAATTCCGCAGAAGCCGGTCATCATCGTTTCGGTCGACATCAGGCGCTATTTCCGCAAGATGATAGAGAAGGACTACTACGAACTGCCGGTTCTCTCGTTCCAGGAGCTGAGCGCCGAGATCAACATCCAGCCGCTTGGGAGGCTGAAATTGTAGAGTGTAAAATGTAAAGTGTAAAACGTAAAGTGAGCGAATGAACTTTGTACTGAAGATAGTCGAGGGACCGAACAGGGGCGCTGAAATCGCGCTTGTCGAAGGCGTCGCCGTGACGCTCGGCAAAGGCGACGAATGCGACATAGTCCTTGCCGATTCGACGTTGCCTGAGGAGCCGCTGAGCATCGAGGCGAATGGCGACGCCGTGTCTGTGAACGGCGAGCAGGTTGAGCAGTTTGCAGTCAAGACGCTCGGCGCCACGTCGTTCGCCGTTGGTCCGGCCGACGCCCCATGGGGGGAGCTGAAGTGGCCTGCGAAGGGGGAAATCTCGCGCAAAGACGCAGAGCCGCAGGGCAAAGAGACGCAGGCTGAAGAGGCGCATGGTGAAGAAGACCTCCGCGACTCCGCGACTCCGCGCGAGGAAAAGGCCGATGCTCCAGAACCAGAGAAGAAGAAGCATGGTTGCCTGGGCTGCCTTGTCGTTTTGGTGCTGCTTGTTTTGTTGCTTGGCGTCCTTGCGTGGCTCTTCCGCGCCACCGTGCGCCCGTATGCGGAGAAGGTGCTTGCGTACGCACGTGAGTCGCTGCATGTTGGCGGTGGGACTGGCGGTGCGGGCATGGGCGCTGCACTGCCCATGACGCTTTCCGAAGTCGCCTCCAGCTATGGTCTTGAACTTGAGGAAAATGACGGTCAGGCGAAGCTCTCCGGCAACCTCAAGACGCGCGCCGAACGCCTTCGCGCCACGGCCGAGGCCTACGAGGCGAGGCCAGGCGTAGACCTCGACCTTTCGGACGACGAGTCGTTCAGGGCATCGGCAGACGACGCGCTCTTTACGATCACCGAGGGCGCGATTAAGGTCGTTGCCGCGACAAACCGCGTGCTTTCGATAGCTGGAACGTCGTCGTCTCCGTTCGCGCTGAAGCGCATACTCGAGTCGCTCAACACCGATCTTCCGAAGTTGCGCGATGTCGATGCGGCCGGGGTTGTCTACGGCATGGTTCCTGGAAACGAGAAGAGCGAGGAGGGCGACGGCGATGACGGCGAAACGCCGATTGGCGTGTTTCATGCCAGGCGTCGCACGTCAAAGGCCAAGGAGCCGTCGCTGCCTGTATGCGGAATCTTGACTGCGCCGTATCCATGCCTTGTGATGCGCGACGGGTCGCGTGTCCTCGAAGGCGCGGCGCTTGGCGGAAATGTCATCGTCAAGATCGAGGCAGACGCAGTGACCGTGACCAACGCAACGGGGAGGTTCACATGGAAGCCGTGACCGAACCTACGATGCTTCTCGAAATCGAGAGGGAGCTTGCGGGGCCTGAAAGGGATTCCGCGCTTGCTAAGTACGATGCGGTTCTTGTCGCCCTTGGACGGCGGCTTGAGGCCGCGATGAAAGAAGGCATGCCGCCAGATGAGTTTCCGAAGGTCGAGGAACTTGTCGAGGCGAACGTCCTTGCGAGAAAGATTTTGCGTCTTACCGCCCGGGTGGGCAGTAGGCAGTAAAAGCGAAGCCGAAAGGCGACGTTCAACAACAAACAAAAAGGAAAAGAGAAATGGCAACACAATCACCGCTCCAGCCGATAAGCGACGACATTCCAAGCCCTAACCTGCGGCTTCAGCAGCGTCACTATGAGCGTGTCGCCGCCAGTTCGATCGAGGGCGGCAACTTCATCCACACGGACTCGGTGTACAACGCGCTCTTCAACGCCGCCTCTGCGATGGAAGCCCGCCTGAAGGAGTCGCTCGAGAACTATCAGCAGCACCCCGACGTGCAGGCGAACCTCCAGCAGCTGCAATACGACCTGCAGCAGTGGAACCTCGCGCTCACGACGATGACGAATATCAACAAGAACATGGGCGACGCGCTCAACTCGATCGCCTCCAACTTCCGTTGATCTTCGACCTCAAAAGCGAAGAAGCGAAGCTGCTGTTGAACGTCGCCCTGATGGCGACCGGGCAGAACCGCTTCAGGTCCGCCGCGAAGATACTCGCGGCGCTGGAGCGGTTTCGCCCGGAGGAGGCGTCCGTCGCCGTGGCGAACGCCATCCTCTTCATCAGCATGCTGGACTTCGGCGGGGCAATAGACTACATAGACCGAGTCGCTCTTCCGAAATTCCCGTCATCCGCGATGCTCCAGGCGTTCAAGGGCATGGCGCTCATACGGTTGGGACGCAAGCAAGAAGCCGCGCTGCCACTGTCGGCTGCGGCAGAACAGGCCGCCGATCCTGCGGCGGCACAATTGGCAAAGGACCTACTGACATGACAGAATCGATGATAGTTGAGGCGGTGCGCGCCGCCGGCGGGCCATCTGCGCTCGACCAACAGGGCGCAGGAGTCGGCTCGGCTCAGCCGGTAGCCGATCCGTCCGCGGTGAGCCGATTCCAGGCCGCGATGGGTGTACAGGGAACCCAGGAGGTGGACCCGGTTCCATTTGCGAACGAGGTCGCCGCTTCGTGGCGTTCGGCGCATATGAACAACCAGGGCATCCTGCACCGCATCCGTGCGCTATCGCAGCTGGGACGCATGCACGGGCCGTCGTCTGCCGAACTTGTCGAGCTGCAGTACGAGGTGATGAACCTCTCGTTCCAGCAGGAAGTAGTCGCAAAGGTCGCCGACAAGACGTCGAACGCGGTGCAGACGCTTGTCAAAAATCAGTGATTTTTGACCGGTTGATGGTTGGAAAGTTGAAAGGTTGACAAGATGAGAGACGTTAAAGGTTTTTTCCGTTCTTTGCGGCTGATGGTGCCGGCCACCGCACTGTTGCTGGCAGGATGCGACAAGGCGACTACGCTTCACGCAGGGTTGGAGGAGCAGCAGGCCAACCTCGTCATGGCGGCGCTTCTTGACGCCGGAATCACCTGCAGCAAGGAGGCCGGCGAGGAAGGCACCTGGAACGTCATGGTGTCGGAGCAGAAGTTCGCCGCGGCGGTGAACCTCCTGGAGCGGAAGGGCCTCCCGCGCCGTGCGCACATGGGCATAGGCGAGGTGTTCAAGAAGACGGGCATGATATCTTCGCCGTCCGAGGAGCGCATACGTTTCATGGACGCGCTCGCGCAGGATCTGGCGAAGACGATTTCAATGGTCGACGGAGTCGTAGATGCGCGTGTGCACGTGGTGCTGCCCGAGAACGACCCGTTCGCGCGAAATGCGCTTCCTTCCTCCGCCGCGGTCGCCATCCGCTCGCGTTGGGACGCCGACATAACCGACATAGTGCCGTCCGTAAAGGGACTCGTAAAGAATGCAATCGAGGGGCTGCAGTACGAAAAGATCATGGTGACCGTGTTCAAGGATTCGCCGCCGAAGAAATGAGCGAAGAGGAGAGACAGTTCCTGCGGACGGCCGTATGGCTCTTCATGCGGCATGGACGGAGCGACCGCGCGCTGAGCGTGTGCGAGGCCCTGCACGAGGCCGATTCGCGCGACGGCGTCGCGGCGGTCGCGCTCGCGGAACTGCTTCTTGACCGGGGCGAGGCGAGGAGGGCCGTGGAGATTCTGCGCATGGCCGACGTTCCGCCTGAGCTTGCGCATGCCGAGGCGGTGCTCGAGTCGCGGGCGCTCCGGCTTGCGGGTCGCTCCCGGGAAGCCGACTCGAGGTGGCTGCGCTATATCGAGGCGAGGAAGGGCGTCGGGAGGAAATGGGTGAGTTGATAGTTGGTAGATGAAAGGGAAAGAAGAAGTCTGAAGAGGAATGGCAAAAGAGAAGAACATATCAATCGACGATGCGAGGGCGCTGGTCGCTGACGAGGCGCTCTGGCCGCGTATGCGCGATTTTCTGTGGGACTTCACGCCGCAGATTCACGCAAGCTGGCTCGAGGGTCTTCGCATTCCCGATGGCACGGCGCACAGCCAGCGCATCAAGACCTATGTTCTTTCGTCTCTTGGGGTTGCGCCTGTATTCCATTCCTTCCCCAAAGGCGACTGGAGCCGGCTTCTGCTTCTCGACGGCGCAACGCTCGAGGCGATCGCGAAATGGCTTGGAGCGATCGTCCTTGCCGACGATCTCCGGCGTGTGATGGATGGCGCGACTGTGCGCGCCCTTAAGGCATCGCTGTCCGGAGTGTATCCCGAAGTGTTCGGTTTTACGGCATATTTCAGCGGGATTGATCTTAAGCGCAAGGATGCGGAGACGCGGGGAGAGGGCGCTCCATCAGCCGAAAATGTCGTGTCGACGGGACTTTCGATGATTGACGCGCTTCTCGCCCCTCTCCCCGAGGCGCTCGTCTCGCGCCTCAAGCTGAAACTCCCCAAGGACACCAGCGCTCCCGCGCCTCTGCGCTTAAAGCCCGAGGCCTGCGGCAAGGCGCTCGCAAAGCTTCTCAAACTGAAATTTCCGGAGGCGTACAAGCTATGCTGCTGATTGAAAAACCGAACTTTTCGCTTGCATCGGACAGACGTCTCGTCAAGTCGTCGGAATTCGCCACGGTCAGCTCCGCGGCCGATATAATCGCCGCAGCCGAAAAGGAGGCCGCGCGCATCAGGGAAGAGGCGAAGGCGGCGTTCGAGGAGGAGAAGAAGCGGGGCTACGAGAAGGGGCTTCGCGACGGCAAGATAGAGATCTCCATGCAGAAGATGGACCAGGTCGACCAGTCCGTTGCCTTCATGGAATCGGTCGAGTCGAAAATGGCCGGCATCGTGATGAAGGCGCTTAAGAGCTGCGTCGTCGAGATCGGCGACAAGGAGATGGTCGTAAACATCGTGCGCAAGACGATGAACGCCGTCATCCGCACGCAGCGCCACGTCACGCTAAAGGTCGCGCCCGAGATGGTGCCGGCCGTAAAGGAGCGCATCGAGGCCCTTCGCGTGGAATATCCGACGATCGAGACGTTCGACGTGGTGGAAGACCCGAGGCTCAAGGGGCCGGCCTGCATCCTCGAGACCGAGGCCGGCGTGGCCGATGCATCCGTGGAGACGCAGCTCGAGGCGATAGAGCGGTCGATGGCCCGTCATCTGTCCGGCAAGAACGGGCAAACCGGTGATTCCGGGAAAGGCGCCGGTGCATGACGACGCCGTTCGACTATATTCCGGCGGTTCTCGACCGTGCCGTGGAGGATGCCCAGCCCATCGACGTGAAGGGCAAGGTGATCCAGGTGGTCGGCACGATCATCAAGGCGTCGGTGCCGGGAGTGAAAGTCGGCGAAATCTGCATTCTCAGGAATCCGTGGGAAGAGTACGAGGTCCATGCAGAGGTAGTTGGCTTCACCAGGGACGCCGCGCTGCTGACGGCGCTCGGACCGATGATCGGCATCTCCGCCGAGACCGAGGTCATCCCGACCCGGCGCGTGCAGATGGTGCCCGTCGGCGTGAATCTCCTCGGCCGTGTCCTTGACGGCCTCGGCGCGCCGATGGACGCCGACACGAAGGGGCCGCTCAGGCCGGACGGCTACTACCCCGTCTACTCGTCTCCGCCCTCGCCTCTGGAGCGAACGATCATCTCCAAGCCGATATCGCTTGGCATCCGCGCGATTGACGGGCTTCTCACCTGCGGAGAGGGGCAGCGCATGGGCATCTTCGCGGCCGCCGGCGGCGGAAAGTCCACGCTGCTCGCGTCGATTATCCGCAACACCGAAGCAGACGTCACTGTCCTTGCTCTCATTGGCGAGCGCGGACGCGAGGTCAGGGAGTTTATCGAGAAGGACCTCGGCCCCGAGGGGCAGAAGAAGGCTGTGCTCGTCATATCGACGTCCGACCGTCCTGCGATGGAGCGCCTCAAGGCGGCATACGTTGCGACCTCTATTGCCGAGAGTTTCCGCGACAAGGGAAAGAAGGTCTTGCTTCTCATGGATTCCGTGACGCGTTTCGGGCGGGCGCAGCGCGAAATCGGCCTTGCCGCAGGAGAGCCGCCGACGAGACGCGGTTTCCCGCCGAGCGTCTTTTCCGAACTTCCAAAGCTCATGGAACGCGCGGGCAATTCCTCCAAGGGTTCCATCACCGCGCTCTACACCGTCCTTGTCGAAGGCGATGACATGACCGAGCCGATAGCCGACGAGACACGCTCCATTCTGGACGGGCACATCATTCTTTCGCGCAAGCTTGCGCAGCAGAACCACTATCCGGCCATCGACATACTGGCGTCGATCTCGCGCTGCCAGTCCGCCATCATCCCGAAGGACCACAAGGCCGCGGCATCGAAACTCCGCTCGCTGCTCGCCAAGTACGCCGAGGTTGAGCTCCTGTTGAAGATCGGCGAATACAAGAAGGGTACAGACCCCGAGACCGATGAGGCGGTTGCGAAGATCGGCGCCGTCAACGCGTTCCTGAAACAAGGGCTTGACGAAAAACCTGTCTACGCCGACACAATCGAAAAGCTAAAGGAAGCAGTGTCTTAATTTATGTCATATTTCCTCCAGCCACTGCTGCGCATACGCGTAATGCGAGAAGACCGAGCCGCGGGCGAACTGACCGTTGCCCGTCGGGCCGTCGCAGAGGCGGAGCGCAAGCTTGAAGAGAGGAAGAGCGAGCTTGCCGAGTACGAGAGGACAAAGGAGGAGAGGCGCGAGCGCATATACGATGCGATAATTGGGCGGCCCGTGAGCCGCGACCGCATAGACATTGCGAACGAAGGCGTGGCGAGAATAGACGAGGAGGGCGTTCTCAAGGCCGACAATGTCACGCGCGCCGAAGGGGAGCTTAAGGATCGCGAGGCGGCGGCCGAGGCCGCAAGGGCGAATTTTGCAGTTGCAATGAAAAACAGGATGAAGATCGAGGAGCACAAGTCCGTCTGGATGGAGGACGAGGCCAATGAACAGGAGCGTCGTGCCGAATGCGAACTCGAGGACTTCATCGTAAGGAAGCCGGAGATATGACAGTGGGCGCAATACAATTTGACGCGATGTTTTCGGGCGCAGACGCTCTTTGTGTCGCGGACACAAGCGGGCTTACGCCGCTGTCGTTCAATCCGCCTTCGTCAGATGCGATTGGGCGCTTTTTGTTGTCGATGTCTGACGACAAGTCAGCGGTCGATTCGATTCGCCTTGCGATGGGCAGCATTGCGCAAAACATGTCGTCTCCACGCGACGTGTCGAAACCGGTTGTGGCACCTGTTGCGGCCGGCTCGCGCCCTGCGGCAATCGTTGGAAAGCCCGTTGTCGAATCGCCAGACACCTATTGTTGTAGTACGCTTGTTGTTGAAAAGCCAGTTGTCGAAGCGCCAATTGCGCCAATTGCGCCTGTCGCGCCGACAACGCCAACTGCACCTGTCGCGCCAGTTATTGAGCCTCTTGTCGCTGAAAAGCCCGTAGTTGAAAAGCCCGTTGTCGAAGCGCCCGCTGCGCCCGCCGCGTCAGACTCTCGTCCTGCGACAATCGCCGAAGTTCAATCAACGCCAATCGCGCCTGTCGCAACGCCAGTCGTTGAGTCGCCAGTCGCGCCCGTCGCGCCAGGCTCTCGCCCTGCGACCGTCGCCACAGTTCAAGTGACGCCTGCCTCGCCTGTCGCAACGCCAGTTGTTGAGTCGCCAGTCGCGCCCGCCGCGCCAGGCTCTCGCCCTGTGGCCGTCGCCAAAGTTCCAGTGACGCCCGCCGCGTCTGTAGCGACGCCAGCTGTTGAGCCGCAAGTCGCGCCTGTCGCAACGCCAGTCGTTGAGTCGCCAGTCGCGCCCGCCGCGCCAGGCTCTCGCTCTGAGGCCGTCGCCGAAGTTCCAGTGACGCCCGCCGCGTCTGTGGCGACGCCTGTAGTTGAGTCGCCCGTCGCGCCAGACTCTCGCCCTGCTACCGTCGCCACAGTTCAAGTGACGCCTGCCTCGCCTGTAGCAACGCCAGCTGTTGAGTCGCCTGCCGCGCCTGTCGCAACGCCTGTCGTTGAGTCGCCAGTAGCGTCTGCCGCGCCAGACTCTCGTCCTGTGACTGTCGCCGAAGTTTCAGCGTCGCCTGCTGCGCCGATCGCCAAATCACCAGTCGCATCGTCGCCTGTCGCGCCTGTCGTTGAAGCGCCTGTTGCCAAATCTGAAGTCGCTGCTGCAAGGCCAGTTGTAGCCGAGAAGCGCACTGCGGCTCCTGAAGAAGTCGTTGTTATCGATCTCTCGCAGGAATCTGCGCGTGCCGCATCACCCCTCCGGGAAGCTCCTTTCGTCGCAGCTGCGCAGCAGGAGATATCCGCCTCGACCGCAAGTGCGCGCACCGAGGCCATTGTCGAAGTCGTGAGCAACGTGGCCGAGGCAATAGCCGGCCAGATACTCGTGACGCCCTCGCTCGTGCGCGGCGAAGGCCAGATGATCGTGAGGTTGAAGCCAGAGGTCCTCGATGGGTCGGAGATCCGCCTTTCGTCTGAAAGCGGCACTCTCGCCGTCGAAGTCGTACCGTCGACGCCGAATGCCGCGAAGCTCGCGACGGAAGCGATGCCGCGCCTCGAGACGGCGCTTGCAGAGCATGTCTCCGCCTTCCGCAAGATCTCGGTTTCAGTCAGGAAAGGAAAGGGCAATGAAATCGTTTGAGATACTCTCCGCGCTCCCGCAGTGGTCCAAGCTTGCCGCTGAGGCAATAGTCGACTCGCCTGCGTTTGCGATGCCGTGTCGGCTTGGCGACGAGAGCGCGACGCTTGTCCTCGGCGCGACGCCTCCTGCGGACGCCATCTCTCTTTCTGTGACGCTCGACGACGAAGCGCATATTCTCTCCCTCGGGCGCTCTCCGCGCTTCAAGGAGCTGGAAGCAGTCTGGGATAGCCGTGCCGACGTTCCGGAGCCAATTTTGCTTGCTCTTGTCGAGAAGGACGCTGGCGCAGTTTTTCAGTTGATTGAGAACGCCGTTCACAAGCAGCTCAAGCTTGTCGGGCTCGCGACGCCAGACAGTCCTGACGTACGAACTCTTGTCGCGAAGGTTGATGACATAGTGTTTGCGATTACCCGCACTCCTGCCGTCGTTTCCGCGATAGGCAATCTCAGGAACCTCGACCTCGCGCACGAGTCGATTCGCTCTACGCCGCTCCGAGCCGTTGCGGAATATGCCGCATTTGCGCTTCCGCAGACGGATATCGACGGGCTTGAAGTTGGCGATGCGGTGCTTTTGCCGGAAATCGGCACTATTCCGGCGGGGCTTATCGTCGACGGGCGCTTTACGGTTGGCGAGGGGGGCGTGTCGCGCTACGCCGCAGGGGGGCTTGTCCGCGTTGTTGACGCCGAGCCGAAGGAGATCACGCTTGGCGAGGTCTTCGACGCGGCAGATACGCCGCGCACCACCGACGCCAAGCCATCTGGTCCTCTGAAGCTTCTTCTTGGCGCCAAGACCATTGCGATAGGCCATCTCGACCGACTTGGCGACCAGTCGGCGTTCATCGTCGAATCCACTACCCCCTAACTCCTAACCACTAACTACTGACTCCTGACTCCTGACCCCTAACCCCTAACCTCTACTCGCCATGTTTCAAACAGATCCATTTACACTTATACTGGTTCTCGTAGGACTATCGCTCCTTCCGCTTGTGGCGATGGTGGCGACGAGCTACTTGAAGATAGTGGTCGTTATCTCGCTCATACGAAACGCGCTCGGCATCCAGTCCATTCCGCCGAACATGGTCGTAAATGCGCTTGCTGTGATTCTTACGTTCTACATCATGGCGCCAGTTGCGAGCGAGTCGTGGGGCATAATCGCCGAGACGCAGAAGGCAAGGAACGACGCCACGGCAACAGCGCCCGCTACGGCAGGGCAGGCGGGAGCAGTGACGGCCGCGCCGGCGCAGCTCGACCTTTCTACGCTGGACATCGAAAAGGCGGCCGAACCGTTCAGGGTGTTCCTCTCCCAGCATACGGCGCCGCGCGAGAGGGCCTTCTTCATAAATACCGCCGAGATGCTCTGGGGCAAGGACGGCGAGCCGGCGGTGGTCGATCCTGAGAGTTTCGCAATTCTCCTGCCGGCGTTCTGCGTCTCTGAACTCACGAAGGCGTTTCAGATCGGCTTTCTCGTCTACCTGCCGTTCATCGCGATCGACATCATCGTCTCTAACATCCTGCTCGCGATGGGCATGATGATGGTCTCGCCGGTGACGATCTCCCTGCCGTTCAAGCTGCTCCTGTTCGTCATGGTCAACGGCTGGACGCTTCTCATCCAGGGGCTTGTGAAGGGATACATGATATGAGCCAGGCGCAGATACTTGATTACGCCAAGACCTGCCTCATCATCATCCTCAGGCTTTCGCTTATCCCGATCATTGTGGCGACGGTGATCGGCATCATCGTCTCGCTTCTCCAGGCGCTCACCCAGATACAGGAGCAGACGCTCGGCTTCGCGGTGAAACTGATCGCGATCTCCCTCACGCTCCTCGCCTGCGCCTCTTGGCTCGGCTCCACTCTTCTTCTCTACACCCAGGACATCTTCACCCACTTCGCCTTGCTGCGATAGCCCATGCCCTATATTGAGTTCCATCGCTGGATTCTTGCGGCGGTTCTTGCCATGGCGAGAATCGGCGGGGCGTTCGCCATCTGTCCGGTGCTTGCGGACTCGATGATTCCCGGCGTAGCGAGAAGGGTGGCCGTGTTTGGCTTTGCGTGCCTTGTGGTTCCTTTCGTAAAGAACGAGATGCCGCCGGGCGAGCCGAATCTCTGGATGTTCTCGATCCTTGCCTTCAAGGAGGCCATCATCGGCTTTCTGCTCGGGTTCTTTGCGTCGATCCCCTTTTGGGTCGCGGAGAATATAGGCAACTTCATAGACAACCAGCGCGGCGCGACGATGGGCGAGGTGTATTCGCCGCTTTCCGGGGCGCAGGTCTCGACTACCGGTATCTTCTTCACTCAGATAGTATCGACAGTGTTCTTCGTCAGCGGCGCTGTGTTCCTTATGCTGGCGGCGCTCTACAAGAGCTACACCATCTGGCCGGTGTTCGTCGAAGGGATTTCCTTCGCGCCAGGCACGCCCTTGCAGATCCTTGGCACCGTAGACGACATGCTTAAAGCCACTGTCGTGATCTCTGCGCCCGTGATCATAGTGATGTTCCTCGCAACGCTCGGCCTCGGCCTCGTAAACCGCACGGCTCCCCAGCTCAACGTGTTCTTCCTGTCGATGCCCGTCAAGTCCGCGCTTGGCGTCGCTATGCTTGTCGTCTATCTTCCGTTCATAATGGATATGCTGATGTACACCAAGGACACTGCTATCCTCTCGCCTGTCCGCAGTCTCCTGGGAGGATGACCGACCATGGCTGAGTCGAGCGGCGAGAAGACGGAGATGCCCACCCAGAAGAAGCTGCGTGACGCGCGGCAGAAGGGACAGGTGTGCACATCCAAGGACATCGTCTCTACCGCGATTCTCGTCGTGCTCTTCGTGCTTCTCGGCTGGATGGGCATTGCGCTTGTCGACGACGCTTCCATGCTTCTCGGCTACATAGGGAACCGCATGGGCGGCGATCCTTTCGCGGCTACCGGCCAGGCGATGGGGATGACGGCGTTCGTGATCTGCAAGCATTCCTTCATCTTCGTCCTTGTCGCAGCCGTCATCGGCATCGCCGCCAACACCGCCCAGATCGGCTTTCTCTTCACCTTCGAGCCGATAATACCGAAGCTGGAGAAGCTCAATCCCGTCGAGGGCGCGAAGAAGATCTTCAGCATGAAGAACCTCTTCGAGTTCCTGAAGAACATCGTGAAGGTCTGCTTCCTCAGCTACCTCCTCTACAAGATCATCTGGGCGAGCGTCCCCGAGCTGCTCACGATGTGCTACGGCACGATTGACGACATCTTCCCGTGCCTGAAGCTCATGCTGAAGCGCCTCGCCGTATACACGGCCTTCGGCTACATAGTAATCGCCGTCGTCGACCGCCTTTTCCAGGGGCGCAACTTCACCAAGGAGATGATGATGACGAAGGACGAAGTGAAGCGCGAATACAAGGAGATGGAAGGGTCTGCGGAAATCAAGCAGGCGCAGAGGCAGTTCCGCGACGAGATCCTGAACGGGCCCGATCCGCGGCAGGCCGTCTCGAAGGCAAACGTCGTCGTCACCAACCCGACGCGTCTCGCCGTGGGCATACGATTCAACTCGGAGGAGGCCCCGCTCCCGCGCATCTGCGCACTTGGTTCCGGGCCAATAGCGAAGATCATCCGTGAGGAAGCGCTTGCCCTCGGAATTCCGATCATGGAGGATCGCCCCCTTGCCCGCGCACTCTATGCAGACGGCAGGATAGAGGAATTCGTCCCCGACTCGCTGATCGAGCCGGTCGCGGAAGTCCTCAAGTGGGCCAAGCAGCTTCAAGACGCCAAAAAGGAAGAGGAAGAGCTTGACAGCGTGACGTTGGACGAATTGCCGCATGTGGGGGACGCGGTAGATGTAGGAGAAACTACATAGTGGGAGAAGTTTTATGAAAGACATGGAAAAGCTCTACAAGTCCATAGCCCCGAGGCTTACGAATTGGCTCGTCTCCTCGGGTAGCCAATACGACGAGGCTTGCGACATCGTGCAAAACACATTCCTCAAGATATGGAAGATGCGCGACGATGTGCGCGACGATGCCAGCTCCGTCTCGGGCCTTGCATTTACGATCGCCCGCAACCTCCGCAAGAACCTGGTGCGCGACAACTCGCGCTTGACGTTCGTCGGCGATATACGCGACTCGGACGATGGCATCGGAGGCGAAACAGAGTCGCCGACCGTCGGCATGACGGCGCATCTCGACGCCTTGCCGCAGCAACGCGAGACTTCGCAGTCCGATACGGAATACCTTCGCAAGCGTCTTTTGGAGGCATTTGCGAAGCTTCCGCCCATCCTTCGCGACGCGTATACGATGTTCCAAGTGGGTGAAATGTCCGTGCGAGACATCGCAAATCAGACAGGAGTGAGCGAAAATCTTGTAAAAGTGCGTATTTTCCGTGCAAAAGAGAAGTTAAAGGTCATTCTTGCGGATTTACATGTAACCTTTTAGCGAGGTATGTGTAGACAAGGCGAAATCACCACACAATGGGGGTAATGAAAATGGAAATCAATCTTGGAAACAACATCGGTGCGAGGCAGGACGGCTTTCAGGTCTCCGGCCAGGGGTCTGAAGTCGCCCAGACTGCGGCTTCCGGCATCCGCCAATCGGCGTCTTCGCTTCGCACCTCGGGCATCGGGCTTGATGCTTTCAATCCGGTGAAGGACAGTGAGCCGGTCTCGGAAGTCCCTGAATCGGCGCTCATGCGCGATGATGAACTCGGAAAGCTCGTCAGTGCGGCGTTCAGTCTTCCGGCTCCGCCGATGCCGTCGTTCGCAGAGTAAGAGAGGAGGCGCAAAATGCCAGGACAGGTAAATGCAAACTACAGCGCGAACTACCAGAAGTTCGTCGATTTCGCGAACAAGGCGTACGCGACGAAAGGCGAGGACACGGTCGCGCGCTTCAAAGGAATGCCAGTCGGCGACTACAAGGGCACGTTTGCGTCGTTCATGCGCACGGCGGAGATGAAGACCGCGAACGACCAGGTGCGCGACCTCTTCCGCAAGACGATCGCGGACATGTTCGGCGGCGAGAAGTTCATACCGGACATCGTGCGCGACAACATGAAGCTCGAGGACTTCAACAAGGGCAAGCCGCTCACGGCGCGGCGCATCAATCTCGTGAAAATCGCCATCGACACGCTCGGCGGCGGTAAGTTCACGGACCCCGCGAGCATCGGCAAGGCGACGGCGATGGGCTACGTGGCCTCCGAGCTGCCGAAGCTCGCGCGCGTCGCGAACATCTACCAGCAGGCGACGGGATGCACGGACGCGGAGGCGGAGTCCGCCGCGCTCGATCCGAACTCGACCGCGCGCCGCCTCTACGACTGCGGCGGACGCTTCACGCAGAACGCGGAGAACTTCAAGAAGGGCCTCGCGCTCATGGCGGACTTCCAGGAGTGGTTCGCCAATGTCTGCTCGGAGCTGGGCAACGGCCCGGGCGTGACCGCCAAGTGCATGAACCCCTCCATAACCGGCACCTCCCACGCGCGCGGTGCCGAGAAGTTCATCTTCGACGAGATCGCCGTCAACGAAAACATTCCTCTCGAAGCCGAGGACAAGGAGTCGGTCTTCGGCATGGAGAGGAACCCCGCGGCCCGCTTCGCCCTGAGCAAAGTCGGCGACTCGCAGCACGCCACGCTGGCCCAGATGCCCCAGGCGCAGCGCGATCTTCTCTACGCGGTCAACGACCTCTTTCATCCCTTTGCCCCCAACGGACAGCAAGGGACGGTGATCGGCCAGGGCGCAGTCTTCGTCGGGCGCGTCATTAAGCATGCCGACGAACTCTCCGCCCTCAAGGCCGCCGGCAATCTCACGCGCCAGACCGCCTTTGACGTGCTTTATTCCGACATCTCCGAAAAGGGCAATCGCGACGCCGAGGCAGCAAACCTCATCGAGGACATCCTCATGGAGCGCCTGCCCGACAGCGGCCAGATAGTCAGGGCCATCAACATGCTCGCGAGAACCGGCGCGTCCATAGACGAAGTGCTCAACGCGATGGAGAGGAACATCGCCCTTCCCTCGGCCCCCTACGTGTCCACTGTCACCAAGTCCCTTGTGTCCTTCGGCATGAACGGCGAGGGCGGCATCAAGGCCATGTGCGGCGACATCCACCGCCCATCGATGCCCACCTTCATCGCCACCGGCAAGGAGCCCGAGGGCGTCCGCAACCGCTACGTCTTCAAGTTCGCGGACGAAACGCTCGAATGCGGCGGCACCTCCGAGGCGGACGCCAAGCCCGTGTTGGAGCGCATCTCCGCGAAGCTCCGCGAGCTTTGCACGCCGGCGCACCCCAAGCAGCTCGACACGGTGGCCTATTCTCTCGGACAGGGGCAGCTAGGCCAGCTCAAGTGCCTCGTCAACCATGGACTCTTCGTCAACGAGCATATACCGGTCCAGTACACCATCTCGAAGAACCAGGAGACTGGAGCAATCTCCATCTTCATCAAGGAGCCGGAGAACTTCCCCGTCAAGTTCAACTGGAAGGTCACCGTCAACGTAGACGGATCCAGCACCTCCACCCCGATGCGCCTCGACCACGGCCAGTACGAGGCCAAGGCGATGACGTTCGCCGGCGAGATCGCCGCCAAGCTGCCCGGGAAGAGCGAAGCCGCGGCCAAGAACATGATCAAGGACGTGCTTGCGTACTGCGGCGACGATTTCGAGCTGAAGGACGTCGTCTCTCGGACGATCCGCGGTCTTTGCATCACCGCCACTGCCACGATGCGCACGCACGACGAGATCAAGGCGCGCATCGACGCGATCCGCGCCAATCTCGAAGAGGTGCGCAAGGCGGCGGCAGGAAACAATCGGATCGAAAAAGCCGGCTTCAACCTCCTGTGGGGCATGAACGGCAAGAGCGTTCCGCCGGGATTGATCGGAAAAATGCTCAAGGCCGCTTCCGCCGAGAAGCCCGGCGAGTTCTCCAAGCTCTCCGCGACATCGACGCCGCAGCAGATCACCAAGGCCGTCATCGAGATGCGCGAGGCCGTGGAGAACGTGATGCGCAACGCCTACGTGCAGGATTATCTCGAGGGTGCCGATGAAATGGGGCCGGCGCGGGCATTCGCGTTCTCGGTGCTCGTCGCGAAGTTCCCGGAAGCGCAGCTCAAGGGCGTGAAAGACGTGTTCAGCTCCGAGACGATGTCGAAGCTCTTCACCGTCATGGACGATCTCATGAGAGACAGGAGGCCTGCCGGCGCCAAGCCGGTCTCCAGAAACATTTCCTCGTTTATAAGAGAGCAGAGCATGGCGCTGGAGCAGGTGGTACTCCAGTACAAGAAGGCTGTCGAGAGTTTGCTGGGGCAGGAAGAAGGCGATGGCGTCAGACCGTTCGAAGGTCAGTTCGACAAGACGGCCTTCGGCGACAAGGATATCCACGACCTCTTGATCCCGCTGGCCGAACGCGACGAAGCGGCCGAGCTCGACGCCGAGCGCCGGCAAGAGTACATGCCCAGGGCGTTTCCGCGCGCCCAGTCCAACGCGGTCACCGCCTACGCCATAGCCGGCGAGGGCAACGCCGGGAAGGTGGACAATCTCATCCGCATCGCGCTCTCGCACTGCACCGCCAGCGAAGAAGCCGTCAACTACGTCGCCGCGAACATCGACAGGATTCTCGTCTCCGGCAACGGAACGCTTCGCACCCTCGAAGAGGTTCGCGAGCGCTCCCTCGCCGTCGAGGCCAACCACGTTTCGCAATAGCAATCGGTTGCCGCGGCGAATCGACTTCTCTGTCGACGCAGGCTTTGCGGGATTGTGATATAATATCCGTTGAAATGTCATTGGTCTACGGACGGCCGCGGCGGGTGCCGTGTCCGTCCCGCGGCCGCCATGCAACTGCAATTCGAAACCATGATACTCGCAAACTCGTTAGTCGACGGATTCCTCGGTTCCAACCTGATGGGACAGGGAATCGTCCTCGTTCAGCTCCTTGGCTCGATCGTGATGCTCGCCGTCATACTCGGCAAGTGGAAGGAGCTCAGCTACGTCCGCATGGCGACGCGCCGCTTCGTGCGCGACTTCACCGGCGGGCACGATGCCCTTGAATACTACCTCGAGCGCAGGCCCTCGGCCGCGACCGGCGTGGAGGGGATATACAAGGAGACGTGCGAGCGGCTTCTCAAGCTTCTCACCCCCGACGTCCGCTCGCTTCTCGTCGGAAGGCAGACGAACGGCGACGGTTCCGCCGCTCTGACGGCGCGAGAGATCGAGCTCGTGCGCGGCACATGCGAGCATACTCTCGACGAGGAGGAGATTCGCCTCGACCACGGCATGGGCGTGATCGCGACAGTCGTCTCGCTCTCGCCGATGCTCGGTCTTCTCGGCACCGTGTGGGGCGTTCTCGACGCGTTCGCCGAGATGGGCACCGCTGGCAGCGCAAATCTCGCTACGATCGCGCCGTCCATCTCCGCCGCTCTTGTGACTACGGTCGTCGGCCTTCTCATCGCGATCCCGGGCGTCATGGCCTACACGCGCATGAACGCGACGATCACGCAGATAAGGTCGGAGATGGAGGGCTTCGCCGACGAGCTTATCGGGCGCATCGCCTGCGAGTTCCAGGGAAGGGGCGCCTGACATGCTCAGAAGACGCAGAAGACTGCGCGGCGAGAAGCCGAAGGCGTCGATCGACATGAACTCGCTGATCGACCTCACCTTCCTTCTTCTCGTCACGTTCATCGTCACGCTCCCCGCGCTCGAGCAGGGCATCTCCATCATGCTCCCCCAGGCGAAGACCGACGAGCTCCCGACGAAGAACAAGAAGGCCAACACCGTCACCGTTGACAAGGATAACGTGATCTTCCTCAACGACAAGCCGCTCACTCTCGAAGAGCTTGAGCGCGAGCTTATGGCGATGGCGGCAGAGGATCCCGAGGTGCCGGTGCTCGTGAGGGGCGACGAGCGCAACTCCTACGGCGACGTCATGAAGGTCGTAAAGGTCGTCTACAAGTGCAAGATACACAGGATGGCGCTTGTGACTGTGGAGAAGTAGTCGTTAGTCGTTGGTGGGTAGACGGAAATGGAAGTCTGGATAGACGAGAGGCGGCCTGAAGTGCTGAGCACGGCGAATGTCGTGCTTGCCCTCGTCATACACGTCGCCTGCTTCCTTGGCTTCTTCTTTTTCGCGCGCTTTCATTTCAAGCCGAAGGAGACTGTCATACCGATAGACCTGACGGTCGTGGTGAACGAGAATCTCGACGGCAACGAAGACGAGCCGCCGCCGCTCGACGACCCTCCGCCAAAGCCGCCGGAGCCGCCGAAGGTCGTGACGCCGCCTCCGCCTCCTCCCAAGGTCGACACGAAGGTCGACGCCGTCGTGAAGGAGCCGGAGAAGAAGAAACCGGAGAAGCCGAAGGAGACGCTCGAGGAGCGACTGAAGCGCATGCGCGAGTCGGTGAAGGACAAGCCCGAGCCGCCCAAGAAGGAAGAGCCGAAGAAGCCCGAGAAGACGAAGGAGGAGCTTCTCAAGGAGCGCATGGATAATATGCGCAAGAGCGCAAAGACCGTCAGGATCAAGGTACCGGACAAGCCGAGCGGCAACGGCAGGACCGCGAAGCAGACGATGACGGAGGCGCAGATACGCGACCTTCTCAACAAGGGCTATACCCCGGGATCGAAGACGCAGCTCGCGACAAGCACGATGCAGCTGTGTCTCTCGCGCATTCAGATGGCGATCAACGCGCGGTGGTCGCAGGTGAACCCGCGCATCGGTGCGGAGGGCTACGTGCTGATTGCCGTCCGCTTCAACTCGGCGGGGCAGATGGTGAACTGCCGCCTGAGCGAATCGTGCGGAGACAAGACCTCCGATTCCGCCGCCCTCACGGTTGTCCGCTCGGTCGGCCCCATTGCGGGGCTCGACAAGGAGTTTCTGCGCGAGTTCGGGAAGCAGGATCTAGTGATCCGCTACAAGGTGGTGGCGCGATGACGTGTGCAGTTTTCCTTTTGGCGGCGGTCAAGCTCGTGGGCGTGACGGGCGGGGAACTCACGACGCGCGCCTACTTCGACGTGAACAATGCAAAGGTCGGCGATCCCCTTGTGCTCACGATAGATTTCGTCGGGGATGCCGACTTCACGGCGCTCCATCCGCCGGCGCTTTCGAGGCACGTCCCTAAGGAGGACTGGAAGGTCGACGACCTGAGCGCGAAGACCGAGACCGACACGAAGCGCGTTGGCGGATTCTTCAGTTCGCGGGAAGTCGCAGTCGCCCGCTCGCTCACGTATCGCGTCCGCCCGATGCGCGAGGGCGTTCTCTGGTTCCCCGCGCTCGAATTCGAGTACGAAGGGCCTGACGGAGAAGTGCGGACGGTCGCGGCGAACGAGATTCCCGTCCACGCGAAGCCGGGCGAGCAGGTGGTGGTCAAGGAGCTTGCCGTTGATGTGGAGAAGATGCCGGAGCCGCCCGAACTCGCCGAAGACCCCGGCGTAGCGCTCGGGGACGACGAGCTTTTCGCATGGCGCAAGGCGTGCGCCGAGCCGACGGCCGACGCGTTCAGGGACTTCCGGTTCGCCGCCGGGCGCATGAACGAGGCAACGTGCGCGATTCGCGAGGGGCAGTGGCGCCGCGCGCTCGGGATATACTCGCGCCTCGAATGGTCTGTCGGGCAGACGCCGGAGATTGAGCGCGGCATACTTGCCGCGCGCGCCCTAAAGTTCGACAATGCCGCGGCAGAGCTTCCCGTCTGGCGCGTCGTGGGGCGTCCTCTGCTGAGGTACGCGTGGAAGGGCCGCGTTGGGATTCTTCTCGGTCTTGCGCTTGGCGTCGCGCTTCTTTTCTGGCTTCTCGGTCGCGCTATAAGGGCGCTCGCCTGCGTTGCGTTCGCGCTCCTTCTCGTTCCGGCGGCCTCCGGGCAGGGCATCTTCGAGGAGATGGAGCGAATGATGGAGCAGTCCAGACGCGAGATGCAGCAGCACATGCAGCAGATGCATTCCTCCATGGGAATGACAATCAACGGCGAGCGGCAGAAACCTGTCGAGATAAAGGCGTCGGTCCGAACCGAGCCAGCGGAGCTGCAGGTCGGCGAGCCGTTTTCGTTCGTTCTTGCGCTCGAGACCCCGCGATCGGTTTCCATCGGGCAGGTCCAGATCACTCCGAGCGAGATGTTCGGGCTTACGGTAGTCGGCAGGGTGGAGAATCTGACGGACGGCGTGTCGAAGAATTCGTCGAACGTCGTGAAGCGCCTCTCGATACCGGTCCGCTACGACGTGCCGTTCAAGGGGAAGCTCTCCTTCGCCGTCACCGGCATGGTGTCGGGGCGGCAGAGGGCGGGCAATATGTCGTTCTCGTTCTCCAACAGCTTCAGCGTCGACGCCGCTCCGATAGACGTCGACATAAAGCCCCTGCCCTCTGCGGGGCAGCCAGACGACTTCAGCGGAATCATCTCCGAAGGGCTCGGGCTCTCCGAGCGTCTCGACATGAAGAAGGTCGGAACGAATGACGTCATCAGGATAACATACCGTCTCGAGTGCCGCGGCTATCTGCCTAAGGGATGGCGGCCCGAGGGCGTTGCCTTCGAGATCGGCCGCGGTTCGCGCAGCGGCGTCACGGCCGTCGAATGGATGCGGTATTTCGTCGCGGACGGCGCGGCGGAAACGCCGCGGCTGAAGGTAGTCTACTACGACGTAAAGTCGAAGGAATACAGGAAGGCGGAGACGGGAGGCGCGCATGTCGAATACGAAAAGTAGAATCTTCCTCTCGCCGCCGTTCGTCGGCGCGGCGGAGCGCGCGGCCGTAGCGCGGGCGTTTGATTCAGGGTATGTTGCGCCGTGTGGCCCGCAGGTAGACGAGTTCGAGCGGATGCTTGCGAAACTCGCGGGGCGCAAGTACGCCGTCGCAGTGTCGAGCGGAACGGCGGCGATCGATCTTTTGATGGCGGAGCTCGGCGTCGACGAGACCTGGACGGTCTTCGCGCCGACGCTCACGTTTATAGCGACGGTGGGCCCTGCGTTTCATCGCGGCGCGAGACTTGTTTTCGCCGACTCTGATGCGACAGGCAACATCGACGTCTCGCTTCTCGAAAAGGCCTTGGGGTCTCTTAGGGCTAAGAAGGCGCTCGTTGTAGGCGTGGACCTCTATGGCAACTGCTGCGACTACGGCGCGATTGCGAAGCTCTGCCGGAAGTTCGGCGCCGTCTTCGTCACGGACGCGGCCGAGGCCGTCGGTGCGATGCGCGAGGGCCGTCCTGCGGGTTCTGCCGGGCTTGCGGGTGTCTACTCCTTCAACGGGAACAAGATTATCACGACCTCGGGCGGCGGCGCGATTGTGACCGATGACCGCGGCCTTGCCGAACGCGCGAGAAAGCGCGCGCAGCAGTCTCGCGAGAAGTGCGTCTGGTACGAGCATAAGGAAGTCGGCTACAACTACCGGCTGAGCAACATCCTCGCCGCGCTCGGCCTTGCGCAACTCGGCCGGCTTCCCGCGATCCTCAGGAAGCGCGAGGCGAACTTCAAATGGTATGCGAAGAACTGGAAGGGCGATTTGCTCGCGCCTACGCCTGGAGCGAATCACTGGCTGACGGTTGCTCTTCTTGCGTCGCGTCGCGAGCGCGACAGGCTGCTGCGCCGATTCGCGGCGGCTGACATCGAGGCGCGTCCGGTGTGGAAGCCGCTTCATCTCCAGCCCGTGTTCGCCAAGTGCCGTGTCTTTGGCGGCGAGGTTGCCGAAGCGCTTTTTGAGCGTGGGGTTTGTCTACCGAGCGGAACTGGCTTAAAAAGCGGTGATTTTGCGCGGATAGAGACTTGCATTTCATGATTGGCGCTGATGGCTTTTGCGGCTAAATCGCAATTGGTTGTAGTTTGCCGTTGCGTTGAGCCACAACATTTGGTATCATACGCGCCATGAAACGTTTTACCAGAGCAGTTTTGCCGGCTTTCCTGCTGGCGGTCTCGGTCGGTCAGATCTACGCGTTCACCAAGTTCTCTTCGGAGATTGCGGCCCATATCGGCAAGACGCAGGCCGACGTCCAATGGGCGTTCTCGTTCGGCATCTTCTTCCTTGGCATGGGCGCGGCCTTCTTCGGGAAGATCGTCGAGAAGAACATCCGGCTGTCGACGATCATCGGTACGACGCTCTTCCTCTCAGGCCTGATCGTGACCGAGCTCGGCATCAACATGAAGTCGCTCGCGACGATCTACCTCGGCTACGGCCTGCTCATCGGCCTGGGCACCGGCATCATCTATATCTCGCCCGTCAAGACGATGATGCTCTGGTTCCCCGAGCACAAGGCGATCGCGGCGGCGCTGCCCATCATCTCCTTCGGTCTGGGCTCGACCCTGTCGGCGATCCTCTGCAGCGGCATCCACTGGGGCACGCCCGGATCGTCTGTCGCCGTGTTCCAGCTTCGCGGCTTCATGGACTATGGCATCACTAACGTCTTCCATGCCTACGCGATCTTCTACGCCGTTCCGATGGTCATCGCGTGCTTTCTCCTTAAGAAGCCGAAGATCCAAGTGCAGAGTTTCGGTCACGGTATCCCCGAACTCGAGTTCAGCTACTTTGAGTTGCTTGGTCTTGATTTCAGCTCTTTCTGGAATTTTGTTAAGAGTTGTTTCCGTTGGAATTTCTTCCGCCGTAGCTGGCTCTTCATGTTCCTCAACATCTCCGCCGGGCTCAGCCTTATCCCGCTCGCGCAGCAGATGATGAGCTCGCCCGACGTCTACGGCGACAACCGCCAGCTCATCAACTGGATCGTCGCGCTCGCGGGCGTCATGAACGGCGGCGGCCGGTTCCTTTTCGCATGGTGGTCCGACCGCCTCGCGAAGCGCATTAACATTCTGCTCATCATACTTGCGATTTCGGCGGGCATCATGCTTGCGAGCTTCCTGCCGATTTTGATCGGCCTTGCGCTACTCGTCATCAATGCCTGCTACGGCGCGGGCTTCTCGGTAATCCCAGCGATTCTTGCCGACCACTACGGCATGACGAACATTTCGAAGATTCATGGCGCCGTTCTCTCTGCGTGGGGCTTTGCGGGGCTTGTGGGCAACCAGGCGGCGATGGCCGTCTCCAAGGCGTTTGGCGGCTATGAAGAGGGCGGTCACGGCTATGTCGCCGTCGTAGCGCTCCTCGTCATAGTTTATTCGCTGAACTTTGTGAACGTGCTGCTGCTCAAGAAGTCGGCCGCCTCGACTTGAGGCCGTGCCAAGTGCCCCCCCTGATGGGGGTATTTATGGTATAATGTCCGAACACTTATGAAAGTTCGGGAACTCCATGCGAGAACAGCGCTCATGGCGGGTGTCTTTGCCGCCATGCTCTGGGGTTTCCATGCGATGATCCTGCACCATGCGCCCGACATGTTCCGCGCACCGCAGGAGGATATGTCGTTCGGGTGGTATGTGCCGCTTTTCTCGCTCTATGTCGTCTGGACCGAGAGGCGGAAGATTCTCGACTCGCTCGGGGCTCCTTCGTGGGCCGGGCTCTTGGCGGCGTTGCCGTTTCTCGCGCTCGGCTTTCTCGGCGTGAGGGGAGTCCAGCTCCGTTTCGAGATTGTGGCGTTCGTCGGGCTCTTGATAACCGTTCCATGGGCGTTCTTCGGCAAGGAGACGGCGAAGGCCGTCCTTTTCCCGGCGCTTTTCCTTCTCTTCTGCATTCCGCTCGCTACGTTCCTCGATGTCGTGACTGTCCACTTGCGGCTCCTCGCGAGCTCTACGGCGTTCGCGGTCGCGCGCGGCGTTGGCGCGAACATCGTCCAGCAGGGCACGATGGTCGGCGCGGCGGACGGCTCGTTCGCGATCGACGTCGCGGATCCTTGCAGCGGTCTTCGGTCTCTCTTCGCGCTGATGGCCCTCACCGCCGGTTATGCGTATTTTACGCAGCCGACGTGGCTTCGCCGCGGGATTCTTTTCGCGGCGTCTGTGCCTATCGCCATCCTCGGCAACGTCGTGCGCATCCTTACCATAGTGCTCGTCGCGAACTTCGCGTCTTCGGATTTCGCAACTGGCTTCTACCACGACTACTCGGGCTTCGTCGTGTTTGCCGTTGCGATTCTCCTGATGGTGGCGACAGGCGAGGGGATAAGCAGAGTTTGTGAGTTTGGAGTTAAGAGTTGTGAGTCGGGGGAACGGGTGATGGACACCGGCGAGACTAGCGTGGTCAGGCGCACACGGCGTTGTCAGCGTGGCCTGACCCCATGGTCTTCGTCGCTTGTTGTCGTTGTCACCTTTGCGTTTGTCGCTTCCGTCATGTTCTTCCAGGCGGCGACGCCGGACGTTACGGTCGCAGAGGCGCCAAACGTCCACCTCGCCGATATCCCAGGCTTCTCGTCGGAAGTCCTCGAGCCGTCAGAAGCCGAGCTCACCGTCCTCCCGTCCGACACTGTGATCGAAAAGCGCCGCTATGTCGCGGACAGCGGGGACTGGATGGTCGTCTCCCTCGTCGTCGGCGGGAAGTCCAAGAGTTCAATTCACCGCCCGGAGCTATGTCTCCCCGCGCAGGGGCTTCGCATGGAACGCCCGCGCACGCGTTCCGTCGCCGGACGCGACTGGCGCTTCATCGACCTTGCGTCAAAGGATTCCCCGACATTCGGCTTTGCCTACACTTTCTTCAACCAGGATGGCTTCAAGACGGCGAGCCACGTCTCGCGCATCTTCCGCGACGTTCTGGACCGCAGTGTCCTCAACCGCATCGACCGCTGGGTCATGGTGACGGTCAACGCTTCTCGGAGTGACGACGCCGGGCTTGCGGCGCTGCTGTCGCGGCTTGATCTCGAAAGGAGCAGTGCGAAATGACGAATCTTCTCGATAAGCTGACGCCTTTTGCGATTGCCTTTTTCGCGGCGCTCGCGCTGACGCTTGTTCTCACCCCGATTGTGCGCGAGGTTAACCGCAGGCTCGGAATGGTCGATAAACCGGATCCGCGCCGCATAAACAAGGTTCCGATTCCCCGCGGCGGAGGCGTCGCGCTTTTCCTCGGGCTTTTCGGCTCCTTCATCGTCTATGTCTTCGCCACGGGCAGCCGCTGGGTGGGATCGGGTGTGGGGACGCATCCCGTGCGCGTGACGGCGCTCGCGGGCATCCTGTTTCTCATCGGGCTCGCCGACGACAAATGGAGCCTTCCGCCGAAGCTCAAGCTGCTTGGCCAGATCGCCGTCGCGTTTGCGACATGGTTCTGGGGCGGGCTTGGCTTCAGCACGCTCTGGCCCGCGCTTCCGCCAGCCGTGGACTGCATCCTCACGGTGTTCTGGATCGTAGGCGCGGTGAATGCGTTCAACCTCATCGACGGGCTCGACGGGCTCGCCTCCGGGATAGCCCTAATCGCCACTCTCGGCATGGCGGGGTCGCTGATTTTCATAGGCAAACCCGATCAGACGCTCTTTCATTTCGCTTTCGCGGGGGCTCTTGTCGGTTTTCTCCGCTACAACTACAACCCCGCGTCCGTCTTCCTCGGCGATTCCGGATCGATGCTCATCGGCTTTCTCGTCGCTGCGCTTCCGCTTGCGACGCAGACGCCGAACTCGTTCCTCGTCTCGGTTGGCGTTCCGATGCTCGCGATGGGCGTGCCGATATTCGACACGTCCCTTGCGATTCTCCGCCGCTCGATTCGCCACCTTATCCTCAGGCACGAGAGGCGCTCGGCGGCCGAAGGCGACAGCGACCGCGTGATGACCGCCGACCACGACCACCTTCACCACCGCATACTTCGCGCGACCGGCCTCAATCAGCGCAGAACGGCGTGGATACTCTATCTAATGACGCTCGTGGCCGTTCTCATTGGTCTCGGCGGCATGATGCTGAAGTCGCGTTCCGCGGGGCTGTGGCTCGCGGCGTTCGCGGTCGGCTGCGTTGTCATGTTCCGCGACATGGCTCGCGTGGAGCTTTTCGACGCGGGGCGGCTTCTCGCGTCATTCGCGCACGACAGGGCGACGGCTTCGCGCAGGCGCTGGGCCAAGCTCTCCGTTCCGTTCTACGTCGTCTTCGACGTGCTGGCGCTCGTCGCCTCGTTCTTCGTAATGCTCTACGCCATGCAGATTCCCGTCACCAAGCTGGAATGCCGCGTGGCGCTTCCGATACGCATCGCCGCGTCGTTTGCGTCGCTTGTCTTTCTCCGCATGTACGTGACCGTCTGGTCGCGCGCAATGATGTCGAACTTCGCACGTCTTTTAGTCGCATGTGCCGCAGGCGCGATTCTGGGCGGCATCGGGGTGTGCTGTGCGCCGAACATAATCACCGACGACGTGGCGGCCGCGGAAATTGCAGGCGCGACACTTGTCTACTTCCTTGTGTCGTTCCTTCTAATCGCCTCGGCGCGTATGGCGCGTCCGCTTGTGAGGGACGTCTTCTACGCGATCGACTGCTCCCGCCTAAAGGGGCGCAAGGACGTCTCGCGCGTGCTCGTGTATGGCGCGGGTCTCAGGTACCGCGCGTACAGGCGAGAGTTCGTCAGGAAGACGACCGCGAACGACCGCATAATCGTCGGGCTTCTCGACGACGACATCCTGCTGCGCGGTCAGTATATCGGCGGAATCAAGGTCTACGGGACGCTTATGGAAGCGCCTGAGATAATCAACAGGGTGAACGCCGATGCGGTCGTGATCGCGTGCGAGATCTCGGATTCCTGGCTCAAGATCGTAAGGCAGACCCTGGAGCCGACCGGCGTCAAGATAACGCATTTCAACTTTACTGAAAAGGAGATATAGTCATGGCATACGACAGGGAAGAAGTTCTCAAGTACCATATCGGCGGGAAGGTGGCGGTTGCGCTCCCGAAACCGCTCAAGACGAAGGATGACCTTTGTCTCGCATATACGCCTGGCGTCGCGCACGCGGTCAAGGCGATAGCGGAGAACAGGGACGCGGCGTGGGACGTCACGGCCAAGCGCAATCTCGTGGCAGTCGTATCGGATGGCACGGCGATTCTCGGGCTCGGAGACCTCGGCGCTGCGGCGTCAGTTCCCGTGATGGAGGGCAAGGCGGTGCTCTTCAAGGCGTTCGCCGACGTCGACGCGTGGCCCGTTCCGCTCGCTCACTGCCGCAAGGACGGCAAGGACACCGGGCCAACCGATCCGCAGCGCGTCATCGACGCAGTGATGGCCATCGCCCCTCAGTACGGCGGCGTCAATCTCGAGGACATCGCCGCGCCCGCGTGCTTCGAGATCGAGGACAAGCTCGACAAGGCGCTCGACATTCCGGTCTTCCACGACGACCAGTGGGGAACGGCCGTAATCTCGCTCTCCGGCGTGATGAACTACGCCAAGCTCGCCGGCAAGGAGCTTAAGGACCTCAAGATCGTGATGAACGGCGCTGGCGCGGCCGGCATCCGCATCTGCGAGATGTGCAAGGCGGCCGGTGTGGTCGACGTCACGATGTGCGACTCGAAGGGCACGATCCGCAAGGACCGCACCGACCTCAATCCCTACAAGGCGCGGCACGCCGTCGACACTGCGGCGAAGACGCTCAAGGAGGCGATCGCCGGCGCAGACGTCTTTATCGGCGTAAGCGCCGCGAACGTGCTCTCCGGAGAGGACGTCGCGAAGATGGGCGAGTTCCCCGCAATCTTCGCGATGGCGAACCCCGATCCAGAGATTGCTCCCGAAGAAGTCGCAAAGGCTCTGAAGGGCAGGAAGTACGTAATGGTGACTGGGAGGAGCGACTACCCGAACCAGATCAACAACGTGCTCGGCTTCCCGTATCTCTTCCGCGGCGCTCTCGACGTCCGCGCGACGACGATAAACACCGAGATGAAGGTCGCCGCCGCGAACGCGCTTGCGATGCTTGCGCGCGAGAGCGTCCCGGATGACGTTAAGGCGCTCTATCCCGACGAGACGCTCGAGTTCGGCACCGGCTACATCATCCCGAAGCCCTTCGACCGCCGCCTCAAGGACATCGTTCCCGCCGCAGTTGCCGAGGCCGCGAGGCGCACCGGGGTCGCACGGCTCTGATTTCTGCCGCGAGGGGGCATGGTGACGGCGATGCGAGTCTTTGTGCGCGCTGCGGTGGTTGCCGCGGGTATGGCGGTCTTCGCTTCGGCCCGCGCGGCCGAGCCGAAGATCGACGTGCTGGCGGCGCGGGCGGGCAAGGGCGTGCTGGTTCTCCAGACCGGCAGCGACTGGTGCGTCAGCGGCGAGCAGGTCCGCAAGGTGTTCGAAAGCTCCGAGTTCCGCCGCGCCGTCGGGTCGAAATACCTCTTCGCCGTCCACGACGAGATGGAGGAGCCGACGGATGCGGTGAAGGAGTCGAATGCAGCCGTCTCGGACATCCTTGTCAGGACGAAGCGCTTTCCCGCGATTACCTGCTATGCGCCGGGAACGCGTCTTCGCGTCTTCGCCCAGTTGGAGAACGTGCCCGGGAATGTGACGGCCGAGAAGCTCGCCGAACTTGTCGCGAAGGTGTCCGCGCGGAAGAACCAGGCCGAGGCGCTCTTCAAGAAGGCGTCGTCGCAGAAGGGCGAGAAGGCCGCAGACCTCTACGGCGCTGCGTTCGATTTGCTCTTTCCGTTGATGGGAACTTTCCACAGGGACGAGCTGACAAAGGGCAAGTGTGCGTGGGCGGATGAATGGAAAGCGCTTTCCGCGCTTGACGCGAACGATTCCCTCGGCTGGGTAAAGCACTTCGAGATCGACGACTACAAGGGCGTCACGATGGTCGAGAAGGTGACGAACGAGAAGAAGGGCGGCTCGACGGCGTTCCTTGACAGCATCAAACGCGTTCCGCAGTCGCATTTCAATGCAAGCCAGCGCCAGCTCGTCAAGATTATGGAGTATGCCGCTACGACCGACGGGACGGACAAGCCGCTGAAACCGCAGGGGAAGGCCGCCCTGAAGGCGGCGCTTGAGCTCGGTCGCACCACCTTCTGGGGGCAGTACGCGATGGGGCGGCTCATGATGGACGGCGAGAAGTTCGAGACGCAGGGGCTCGCCCGCGCGGCGGTTCGGCCGCGGCCAACTACGGGAACGGGCGGTGCAAGCCCCGCGTTTGCGCTCGACCGGGCGAAGAATGCAATCGACAACATCAAGCCGAAGGCGGTTCTTAACGAGCAGCAGAAGCTGGCCGTCGCACGCCACGCCGTGCTGCGGCTGATCGGCCAGAAGGGCTGGAACGATCTTGTTGCGCGCCCGGGCTCCGCGCAGTTCCTCAAGGCATTCCTGAATGACCGCACGTGGCTCGAGGACTTTGCGTGGAGCGGCACGTTCCCGGCGAACAGCTCCGACGGCTGGGCACGCGCCGGCGACGGTCCTGGCGATGGCGCGGCGGCTGCGCTCGCGCTAGAGTCGCTGATTTTCCAGGACAACGGCAAGTGGGTTCCGTTCGCGGACGGCGCGTTCGTGAACAACGAAGGCCGCCGCTTCATGACCGCGCTTGCGCTAAACTATCCTGACAAGGACGAGGCGTGGCTCGCCGACGTTCTCGACGCCTATCGCGCGACTGCGAAGGCGGGGCGTCTCCACAAGAGCGCCTATTCGCAGCCGGTCTGGATCTGGCGCTTCGCGCTGCACCAAGGCCACGGCACGGCGAGCGCCGACAACATGGCCGCGCAGCAGCGTCATCTCGACAAGTTCGTGAACCTGCCGAGCAGGGAATACGGCGGTGCGTGCTGGATGATACAGTACCGCACTTTCAACTGCTTCGGCGATTCCGTCCAGGGGCCTCTCTACTACAAGCCGTGGGCGACGGCTGGCGAATGGCCGAAGAGGAAGTATTCGCAGATCGTTGGCGGCGTGTGCGGCGAGCTGTCGAAGTTCGGGAGCGCCGTCTCCAACGCCCACGGGCTTCCCTCGACGACTGCGGGGCAGCCTGCACACTGCGCCTACACGCGCCGGCTCGTCAACGGACGGTGGGAGGTAGACTACAGCGTCACGGGCCATTCCCAGATGCACCTTTGCTTCTGGAACAAGCATCCTTGGCAGTATTCCGTCGCCATCGAGAAGACGTTCCGCGGCGACCGCGAGAGGCGCCATGCCGCAAACCGGCTCCTTGAGCTTGCGATAGTCGCCGAGGAGCGCGGGCTTAAATCGTCCGACGTCGAGGCGTACTTCCAGCAGGCATGCCGCTCGTGGCCCGCGCATTACGGCGCGTGGAAGGCGTACGGCGACTGGGTTGGCCGCACGGGCGCGTCGCTTGACACGATGCGGACATGGGTGCGTGGCTGTGCGCGCGGGATGAAGACGGGCCGTCAGCCGGTCTGGGATTTCCTTTCTCCCTACTTCGCGCGTGTTATGAAGGAGAAGGGGAAAAAGGCGCTTTCCGACGAGCTTGTCGCGTTTGCGCCGTTGCTTCGGCAGAGCGACGAGGAGATACAGGAGGAGGCGGACTTCAAGGCGATGCTCGCAGAGTGGGCGAAGCCACTTGGCTCCGATGTCGAGTTTGTGGTGCCGGTCCTGAAGGCGATGCTTCTCGCGCAGTACGGGACGAAGAACTACTTTACGCAGGTGCTTGGCTGGGGCGGCGATGTCATGATGGGCGACAAGGGACTTTCCGCCGTCTACATCAAGACGCTTGGCGAGGTCGTTGCGGAAAAGGCGAAAGACGGCGCAAGCTCTGCGCTCGACTTCAACCCGCTGATGCTCGGCGCGTCGAAGTCGGACAACCTCGAGGCCTTCCGCCAGATTGCGCTGCTGCAGGACAAGCTCGAACCATACAAGGGCGGCGGCAAGCCCTATCCGGCCTCCGACTTCGGCGGGCAGCTTGTCTCTGCCGAAGGGCTTCTCAAGACATCGTCGACGAGCGGATGGGACAAGCCGAAGAACTACGCCCGGTGCATAGACGCGACGCCGTGCGGCGAGAACGGTTTCCATACGGCGAAGGAGAAATCGCCCTGGGCCGTCGTGATGCTTCCCGGGCCTGTTTCGGTGTGCGGAGTGGTTGCCGAGAACAAGGCGGGATGGCAGAACCGCCACCGTCAGGCGCCGCTTGAGCTTCAGGTCTCCGAGGACGGCACGGAGTGGACGACAGTGTATCGCGACGACCAGGTGCGAGACACCTACCGGATAGACCTCAGGTCTTCCGCTCCCCGCGCGCGCTACGTCCGCGTCAGGCGCGTTCCCGACGCGAAGGACGAAGTCTACCACCTGAACAAACTGCTCGTCTACGGCAGAAAGCTCTATTGACAAGGCATTGCGCGGCGATTTTTGGTATAATCTACCAATCATGGCGGAAGAAGAGAAAATCAAACTGCTGGAAGTAGAGGAAGTACGGCAGAAAATCGAAGACCTTAAGAAGAAAGTCGGCGAAATGGCCGACTACATCCACATCGACGACAGGCGCAAGAAGCTCGCGGAGCTCGAGGCGCAGCAGGCGTCGGGTGATTTCTGGAACAACCAGACGAAGGCAAAGGAAGTCATCGCCGCGACGAACGCGG
>CACYNF010000010.1 GCA_902775595.1 uncultured bacterium
CGTCCGCGCGGGGATGGTTAAGCGCGCTGCCGACTACGCCTGGAGCTGGATATCCACGTCTGACAGCACTTTCGCGGGGTCTGTCCCCGACGGGAGACTTATGAGGAGGGTGGCGCAGATAGGGGCGGGGAAGATATTCGGAAGTCTCGCGTTCGTGACTGCCGCTGCGTTTGCGCTGGGTGACCGGTTCCGGTCGCGGAGCGTCACGGCAAGGGAGGTGGGGGAGTTTGGCTACGCGACGCACGGCTGGAGGCTCGCGAAGGCGGCGAAAAGTGCGTCGTGAAAGGTGGAATGGCGATGACGGCCAATAAAATAGCAATATTCGTGGGGTCTGTCCCCGAGCGACTTGTGGATGTGCTCAACAAGGGCTGAATATGGTATAATGCTCCTGAGTTGATGACAAGGAGTATTAAATGTCTGAAGAATGTACGCATGATTGCTCGACCTGCGGAAAGAACTGCGGGGACAGGAAGGAGAAGTTCGACTTCTCCGCGAAGCTGAATGCCGCGTCGAAAGTCGGCAAGGTGATAGCCGTGGCGTCCGGGAAGGGCGGCGTCGGAAAGAGCTTCGTGACGACTATGCTCGCAGTCGCCGCGGCAAAGCGCGGCCTCAAGGTGGGAATCCTCGACGCAGACGTGACGGGTCCCTCGATCCCCAAGGCGTTCGGTCTCGCCGGGTCGACCTGGAAGTCTGACGACGGCATCGAGCCGACAATGACGAATTCCGGAATCAAGGTCATCTCGCTCAACATGCTTGTCGAAGATCCATCCGATCCCGTCGTTTGGCGCGGCCCGGTGATCGCGGGACTTGTTAAGCAGTTCTGGACGGATGTCCACTGGGGTGAGCTCGACGTTATGTTCGTCGACATGCCGCCGGGAACGGGCGACGTGCCGCTCACGGTCTTCCAGTCGCTACCGGTCGACGGCGTTGTTGTCGTATCCTCGCCGCAGGAGCTCGTCGAGATGATCGTATCGAAGTCCGTCAAGATGGCGAAGATGATGGAGAAGCCCGTCATAGGGCTCGTCGAGAACATGAGCTACCTGAAGTGCCCTGACTGCGGAAGGGAAATCGCCTTGTTCGGAGAATCGAAGGCCGAGGCGATTGCGAAGAAGTTCGACATCCCCGCCGTGGTGCGACTTCCGATTGATCCCTCGTTCGCGGCGTCGATCGACGCAGGTGCCGCGGAGCTGATCGAGATCCCCGGTTTCGAGGAGTTCGCGGAGAAGCTCGCCTGATGCTCTGGATCGGCCCACTCGCCGGAGCGATACTGTTCTCGCGCGGCGGCCTGCTCGGCGCTCTCGTGGGATCGCTCCTCGGCGGCTGGGTCGAGCGGCGCATCCGCGAGGAGCGGTGGCGTGCCGGCGGTGCCCGCCGGTCTCCGCGTCAGCGCGCGAACCCCCTTGCCAACGCCTACCGAACGCTCGGTGTGAAGCCGTCGGCGTCGGACGAGGAGGTGAAGCGCGCCTATCGCGAGAAGGCGAAGTCGTGCCATCCCGACATCCTGCGCTCGCAGGGAGCGTCGGAACGGAAAATCGCCGAGGCGACCGAGCGGATGTCGCGGATCAACGCCGCTTGGACCGCCATCAGCAAGGAGAGGAACATATGATAATTCTCGGTGTCGACACCTCGCTTCGCTCGACGGGCTTCGGCGTCCTTGAGACGAAGGGCTCGCGCCTCGTTGCGCTCGACTACGGCAACATCCCGAACGCGGCAAAGCTGCCGCTGTCGGAGTGCCTGAGGCGCATTCACGAGAAGATCGCCGAGCTGATCGCCGCATGGAACCCTGACGTCATGAGCGTGGAGAAGGTGATCTACGGCAAGAACGCTAACACGATGATGGTGCTCGGCGAGGCGCGCGGAGCCGTGATAGTCGCAGGCGTCGACGCGGGAAAGCCCATCTACGAATATGAACCGCGCCGTGTCAAGATGGCGGTATGCGGCAACGGACTTGCCGAGAAGGAGCAGATACAGCGCATGGTTAAGACGCTTTTATCGCTCTCGGAGCTTCCGCAGAACGATGCGGCCGACGCCCTTGCGCTCGCCATCTGCCACGCCCACGCCTCGCCGCTTCTCGCCAGGGACGGCACAAACCTTGTGTAATTTGGTATAATCCACGCATCGGGCAAGGTGCCCGGTATCGTCAGTACTGCTCAAGAAAGGAACAGGACAATGAAGAAATACGTATGCAAGGTCTGCGGATACGTCTACGACCCCGCGAACAACAACGGCGTCGCGTTCGAGGACCTGCCCGAAGACTGGACCTGCCCCATGTGCGGCGTGGGCAAGGACCAGTTCGAGGAAATGTGATTACTTCTTGAGGTAGGCGGAAATTCCCGCCGCGGCTTTCCGCCCCTCGCCCATGGCGAGAATCACGGTCGCGGCTCCAAGCACGATGTCGCCGCCGGCGAATACGCCGGGTATCGACGTCATGTTCGTCTCGGGATCGACGACGATGTTTCCGCGCTTGTTGATCTCAAGCCCCTCGGTCGTCGTCGGGATAAGCGGGTTCGATGCGTTTCCGACCGCGACCACAACCGTGTCGACGTCGAGGACGAATTCGCTGCCTTCGATTGCGACAGGGCTGCGGCGTCCAGATGCGTCGGGCTCGCCAAGCTCGTACTTTAGGCACTCAAGTCCCGCAACAGCGCCCTTGCCGTCGCTCAAGACGCGCTTGGCGTTCTCGAGCATGTGGAACTCGACACCCTCTTCCTTCGCGTGCTCGACCTCTTCCTTGCGCGCGGGCATTTCGGCTTCGCTGCGGCGGTAGATGAGGTAGACTTTCTCTGCGCCGAGCCGGAGAGCCATGCGGCTCGCGTCCATCGCGACGTTTCCGCCGCCAAGGACTGCGACCTTCTTGCCGTGCCAGAAAGGAGTGTCGGCATTGCCTTCGAGGTAGGCCTTCATGAGGTTTGCGCGAGTCAGATACTCGTTCGCCGAAAAGACGCCGTTGAGGTTCTCGCCTTCGATCCCCATGAACTTCGGAAGCCCCGCGCCCGTGCCGACGAAAACGGCGTCGAAGCCATCCTTCTCGATGAGGTCCTTCAGCTTGCGCGTGCGGCCGATCACGAAGTTGTTCTCGATCTTGACGCCGAGCTGCTTGATCGCCTCGATCTCGTGCCTGACGATCGCCTTCGGGAGACGGAACTCGGGGATGCCGTAGACGAGAACGCCGCCGCAGCGGTGGAACGCCTCGAACACCGTGACGTCGTGGCCCGCCTTCGCGCAGTCCGCCGCGCACGTTATCGACGCGGGGCCTGAGCCGATGACGGCAACCTTCTTCCCGGTCTTTGGCGCACAGGCGACGGGCTTCTCCGCGCCGGTCTCGCGCGCGAGGTCGGCGCAGAAGCGCTCCACGCGGCCGATAGCGACCGCCTTGTCGACGTCCTTGAGAAGCTTGCCCATCGTACAGAACTTCTGGCACTGCTTCTCCTGCGGGCAGACGCGTCCGCAGACAGCCGGGAGTAGCGAAGTCTCCTTGATTATGTCGAGGGCTCCGGCGAAATCCCCCTCCGCGGCCTTTGCGAGAAAGCCGGGGATATTGATCGCTACGGGGCAGCCCTGCATGCACGGCTTAGTCGGACACTGGAGGCAGCGCGACGCCTCGGTCTTCGCCATCTCGGCCGTGTAGCCGAGCGCGACTTCGTTCATGTTGCGCGCGCGCACGGCGGCGTCCTGCTGGGGCATCGCCTGCGGCGGAATAGCCATCTTCTCTTTCGGTGTCATTTGAAAATCCCCGCCTTGCAAACGTGTTCCTTCGCGGCCTGCTCCTGCGGCTTGAACGCGCCCATGCGCGAAAGCATCTGGTCCCAGTCGACTTCGTGGCCGTCGAATTCCGGGCCGTCGACGCAGACGAACTTCGTTTTGCCGCCGACCGACACGCGGCAGCCGCCGCACATTCCCGTGCCGTCGATCATGATCGTGTTGAGCGAAACGGTCGTCTTGACGCCGTAGGGCTTCGTCGCGAGCGCGCAGAACTTCATCATGATGGGCGGACCGATTGCAATCACTTCGTCGACCGCGCCTGCTTCGCAGAGCTCCTTCAGGGGCTCCGTCACGAGACCTTTGCGGCCGGAGCTTCCGTCATCGGTCATGAGGATCAGGTTTTCACCGGCGATCGCGGCCATTTCGTCCTTCATGACGAAAAGCCCTTCGTTCCTCGCGCCCATGATGATAGTCACCTTGTTGCCCGCCGCCTTAAGCGCTTGGGCGATCGGGTGCATCGGCGCGACGCCTATGCCGCCGCCAACGCAGACGACATGACCGGGCTTCTCGCCGTTTTCGCCGCGGATCGAGGTGGGGCGTCCGAGTGGGCCGAGAAGGGCGGCGATGGAGTCTCCGGGCTCAAGGCGCGAAAGCTTCGTAGTCGTTGCGCCGACTGTCTGGAAGATGACGGTGATCGTGCCTTTTTCGGTATCGGCGTCGGCGATGGTGAGCGGAATGCGTTCGCCCAGCTCGTCGTCGACCATAAGGATGACGAACTGGCCCGCCTTGCGCTCCTGCGCGACGAGTGGCGCCTCGAGCTGCATCTTGTAGACGTTGTCGGACAGTCTACTTTTCGATATGATTCTGTTCATGGTGCTTTTTGCCCAAAAAAGTTAGCCGCAAAATATACCAATTTTCACGCACGCGGTCAAGTGCCTTGCGGGCCGGGGGCGCACTTTGGTATAATGAACAAAACGCATGGAAGAACGACTTCAGAACGTATTGAGCCACGCAGGCGTCGCCTCGCGCCGCAGGGCGGCCGAGATCATCGCCGAGGGGCGCGTCACCGTCGATGGAGTGGTGATAAAGGAGGCTGGTGCGCGCGTCGATCCCGCCGCGGTGAAAATCGCGGTCGACGGCAGACCGCTCGCCGCGCCGGAGCCGAAGCGGACGGTGATGCTCTACAAGCCTGTAGGGGTCTTGAGCTCCACGAGCGATCCTTTTGGCGGAAAGACGGTCGCGGAACTCGTCACTACGCCCGAGCGGCTCGTTCCCGTCGGCCGTCTCGACAAGGATTCCGAGGGAATGCTCCTCATGTCGAACGACGGCGACCTCACTCTCCGCCTCACACATCCGCGCTACGAACACGAGAAGACGTACATTGTCCGCGCCGCAGGGCGCTGGAGCGAGGAAAAGCTGCGCGTCCTTAGGGGGCCCGTCAAGATGCCCGACGGCTATGTGACGCGCCCTGTGCCGGTGAAGGTGCTCGAAGGCCCCGTGAACAACGTCACGACGCTCGAGTTCCGCCTGCGCGAAGGGCGCAAGAGGCAGATCCGCTACATGTGCTCTGCCGCGCATCTCGTCGTCGTCTCGCTTAAGCGCGTTGCCGTCGGACGACTTGCGCTCGACCCTGCGCTTGCCCCCGGCGAATGGCGAGACCTCACGCCCGAAGAACTGGAGTTGCTGAAATGACGCACGAGGAGAAGGCGGAAGAACTTTTTAGAAGCGGCATGAACTGCTCGCAGTCCGTGTTCTGCGCGTTTGCCGACGAACTTGGCATGGACCGCGAGACGGCGGCGAAGGTCTCGTGCGGGCTCGGCGGTGGCGTCGGGCGGATGCGCGAAGTGTGCGGCGCGGTAACTGGCGCCACGCTCGTCCTCGGGATGCGACATGGCCCAGACAAGGTGGCGACATATCCGCACGTGCAGGCGTTTGCGGAGAAGTTCAAGGCGGAGTGCGGCTCTATCGTCTGCCGCGAGCTTCTGGCCGGGACTGGCGCGACTCAGGGCGGAGCGCCCGAGGCGCGGACCGAGGGGTATTACAAGAAGCGCCCGTGCGTCGAGCTCGTGAAACTCGCCACGCGGCTGTTGGAGGAGTGTTAAGAAAACAACATTGACAACTGGTAAAAACAACTTCCTTTGCGGCGGGCAACGCGCCCGCCGGTTCAAGAACGCCGCGAGGTTTCGCGGCGAGAAAGATAGTGTTGTTTTCACAAGTTGTTTCAGTTGTTTTCAATATAGGCAATGCAAGTAGTAAAGAGCGATGAAGAGGGGCTTGAGGCCGCTGCAAAGGTTCTGCTTGCGGGCGGCGTAGCGGTGATTCCGACCGACACGGTCTACGGCCTTGCCGCCCATCCCGATTTCCCAGAGGCCGTTGACCGGCTCTACACGATCAAGGGACGCGAGGCGAAGAAGCCAATCGCCTTGCTTGCCGCGGATGTAGAAGTAGTCGAACACTTTGGCTACCAAATTACTGGCAAGGCCTGTGAGCTTGTTAAGCATTGGCCAGGCGGCCTCACGTTGATTCTTTCCAAATCAACTTTAAACTCTCAACTTTCAACTTTGAACTCAGCCGAAGGCTTTCGCGTTCCCGACCACGACTGGACGCGGCGGCTTCTTGCGAAGTGCGGCGGGCTTTTGCGCGTGACGAGCGCGAATCTCTCGGGTCAGCGCGCGGCGACCGACGCGCCGGCGGCGCTTGCGGACGTCGGTCTTTCCGCAGACATCGTAGTCGACGACGGCATAAGCCCCGGCGGAGTACCGTCGACAGTCGTCAAGGTCGGCCCAGGGGGGGGAATAGAAGTTTTGCGCCGTGGCGGCGTCGAAATCTGATATAATCTACGAAACTAAAGGAGAGATGCAATGAAGTTGAACATTGATTCCGTATTGAACGAAAAGGACGCATGGGCTGCCGCCGGAGTGGCGCTTCCGAAGTTCGACATCGCCGCCATGCGCGAGGCGACGGCGAAAAGCCCAGAGTGGGTCCACTTCGGCGCGGGGAACATCTTCCGCGGCTTCATCGGCTCGCTCAGCCAGCGCCTCCTGAACGCGGGGCTCGCCAAGACCGGCATAATCGCGTGCGACACCTTCGACTACGAGGTGATCGACAAAATCTACGACGCGCACGACAACCTGACGCTCAACGTCCTCCTCAACCCCGACGGCACGACATCGCGTGAGATACTCGCCGGCGTAGCCCAGGGGCTCAAGGCGAACTTCGCGGACGAGAAGGCCGCCGCGCAGCTGAAGGCGATCTTCCGCGCGCCGTCGCTCAAGATGCTTTCCTTCACGATCACCGAGAAGGGCTACCAGCTTCGCCGCACCGACGGCTCGCTCATGCCGGTGGTGGAGGCGGATATGGCAGAGGGCTCGGCGAAGGCGCGCCACGCGATGTCGATCGTCGCCGCGCTTCTTCTTGAGCGCTTCGGCGCAGGCGCTCTCCCGATGGCCGTCGTCTCGATGGACAACTGCTCGCACAACGGCGAGAAGCTTATGTCCGCAGTCCTTGAAGTCGCCTCGGCCTGGGTCAAGAACGGCTTTGCGCCCGCCGCGTTTCTCGACTACCTCAAGGACGAGTCGAAGATCTCGTTCCCGTGGTCGATGATCGACAAGATCACGCCGCGTCCGCACCCGATGGTCGAGAAGTCCCTCTCCGACGCCGGCATCGAGGGGATGGCGCCGATCGTGACGGACAAGAAGACGTTCATCGCGGCGTTCGTCAACGCGGAGAAGCCGCAGTACCTCGTCGTCGAAGACAAGTTCCCGAACGGCCGCCCGCCGCTTGAAAAGGCGGGCGTCTACTTCTGCGACCGCGACACCGTGAACATGTGCGAGAAGATGAAGGTGACGACGTGCCTCAATCCGCTCCACACGGCGATGTCGATGTATGGGTGCCTGCTCGGGTACACGCTCATCTGCGAGGAGATGAAGGACGCCGACATCGTGAAGCTCGTGAAGCGCCTTGGCTACGTCGAGGGGCTGCCCGTCGTCGTCGACCCGAAGATACTCTCGCCGAAGGCGTTCATCGACGAAGTTGTGAACGAGCGCCTGCCCAATCCCTTCATGCCCGACGACCCAAGGCGCATAGCGACCGACACTTCGCAGAAGGTCGGCATCCGCTTCGGCGAGACGATCAAGAGCTACATCCGCGAAGGGCGCGACCTCGGCTCGCTCGTCGCGATTCCCCTCGCGATCGCCGGGTGGCTCCGCTACTTGAACGGGACGTTCGACGACGGCACTCCGCTCGAGGTCTCGCCCGATCCGCTTAAGGACGAGCTCATGGCAAAGGTGAAGGAGGGCAAGATCCGCGAGATCCTCTCGAACCCGACGATCTTCGGCCTCGACCTCACGACGACTCCGCTCGCCGACAGAATCGAGGGCTACTATGCGCGGCTCCTGTCCGGGCCAGGCTCGGCGCGCAGGCTTCTTCAGGAAGAGCTCGCGTGAGAAGAACCGAGTCCTTTGACGCGCGGCGGAAGGCAGTCGACGCAGTTGCCGACTTTCTCGCCGCGCGGGCGAGGCCTGACGCAGCCGGCGTAAAGTCGCTCGCGCACATTCTCGTCGTCGTGCCGACGGCGCAGAGCGGTCGCCGCCTTCGCCACGCACTTGCGCGGCGCTTCCCCGCGGGTGTCGTTCCTCCGTTCGTTAGGACTCCCGCGCACCTCGTCGACCTTTCCGCCCCCGACATCGCAGGACGCGCCGACGAACTGCTTGCGCTCAGGGAGGCGAACGGCGGGAAGGGCGGCTTTGACGTCGCCGCCGAACTTGCTGACATCCGCCGCATCCTCGGCGCGAACGCGCTTTCCTTTTCAGATGTTGCCGAGAAGGTCGGCTCGATACTCACTGGCGATCTCGCAGACGTCGAGATCGAGCGCTGGCAAAAGCTCGCCGGCCTTGAGTCGCGGTACTTTGCTGCGCTGCAGCTGCGCGGTAAGCGCGATCGCGTCGCGGCGCTCAAGGATGAACTCACAAAGCCGATAGAGTTTCCTGGCATCGAGGAAGCCGTAGTCGCCTGCGTTCTCGATCCGCTTCCTGTAATGAACATCGTCCTCGAGAAGTCGAATCTTCCCGTGACGGAACTCGTTCCCGATGTCTCGTCCGCTCCGGAACTTAAGATGTCGCAGATCGCCGCTTCTGGAACTGCGGCAAGCGAAGCCGCGAAGATTGCGTCGCTCTTCGCGTCCGTAAAGCCGGACGAGGCATTACCAGCGCTTTGCCTCGCGGACCCCGAGACTTTCCCCGAGATACAGGGGGCGCTCCGCGCAAAGGGGCTGAAGGTGCACAATCCCTCTGCGATGGCGCTTTCTACCTCCTCGCTCGGACATCTCGCCCACCAGCTTGCCGCGCTCGCGCGAACGTCATCCTATTCCGTCTTCTCCGCGTTCGTGCGCGGCGGCGACGTCAGGCGCTGGCTCAAGGCGGAGCTGAAGATCGACGACGCGAAGCTCACCGCGGCTCTCGTCGACCTCGACAACCGACAGCAGCAGCTCATCCCCGCGAAAGTCGACGACATTGCGCCGAAGACGGAGCATACGCTGCGCGCGATTTTCGAGCTTGTGAAGGTGCAGCTCAGAAAGCGCGGCCTTCGGCAGATTCTCGCTTCGATCTTCTCGACCCTCGCCCTCGACGAACGCGACGAGCGCTCTCGCGAGTTCGCGGCGGCCGCGGAAGCGGTGAACAACCTTATCGACGAATGTTTTGCGGCGGATGTGCCGCGCGATCTTGCGCTCGAGCTTTTCGAGCGGCGTCTTGGAGAGACGACATACGCGCTCGAGCCCGACGAGGGCGATGCGATCCTGACAGACGGCTGGCTTGAGCTTCCGTTCCTCGACGCCGACGAAGTCGCGATCTCCGGCTTTGCCGAGGGGAAGGTGCCGGAGTCTGTCGTGGGCCACGCCTTCCTTCCCGATTCGCTTCGCCGCGGGCTCGGCCTTGCCGACAATACGGCGCGGACCGCGCGCGACAGGACGATTCTTGCGATGACGCTTGCCTGCCGCGAGACGGATGCGGTAACGGTGCATTTCCATTCCGTCGACGGGAAGGGCGACGTGATGAAGCCCGCGCGACTTCTCTTCGACTGCAAGGACGACGAAGAACTCGTCCGCCGCGTGATTGCGCTTTACGCGACGCGCGCCGGCACTGGCGAGACGCCGCCTGCCGACCTTCCCGACCGGTGGAAGATAAAGTTGCCTGTGCCGCCGGAGTACGCCGAGCTTCGCAAGACTTCCCCGTCGAGTCTCGACCTCTACATGCACTGCCCCTTCACCTACCTTCTCCGCAAGATCTTCAACGAGAGCGAGGACTACCGCGCCGAGGAGCTCGACGCGTCGGAGTTCGGCAATCTCGCGCACGACGCGCTCGAGGCGTGGGGGCAGGGCGAGCTAAAGGACTCGACCGACGCCGATGCAATCGCCGCGGTTCTCGAGGAGAAGGTCGACTCGATTCTCGTGGAGCGCTTCGGGCTCGAGATCCCTGCGATTGTCGCCTTGCAGGGCGAAAGCGTGAAGCGGCGGCTTCGCCGATTTGCCGCGCTTCAGGCCGCGCGTGCGGCGGACGGCTGGCGCGTCATGGCGACGGAGCGCAAGATGAAGGTCGCCTACGGCCACACGCTCGTCGCTGGACGCTGCGACCGCATCGACTTCAACGAGCGCACGGGCAAGTGGTGCGTCGTCGACTACAAGACGTGGGACAGCGCGGCGCGCGCCGCTGCGTTCGAGACGAAGAAGGACGGCACCCGCGTCTGGAAGAGCTTGCAGCTTCCGCTCTACTGCGCGATGCTTGACGCAGACCCCGATTTCCCCGAAGCGAAGCGCGAGCGCATCACGGCTTCGTACTGCATTCTCGCCAAGACTGCCGCGGACACCTGCTATTCCGAGTCGTTCTCGGGCGCGGATGTTCCAGACGCAGAGGCGAAGGTGAAGGAACTTGTCGACGGCATCGAGCGCGGCGTCTTCTGGCCTGCGGCGGACACGTCCGAATGGCGGTGGGATTTCGCCGACTGGATCTTCAACTCTCCCGAGGAAAGCGTCGACCCAGCATGGATCGCCGACCAGCTCCGCCGGATTGAAGTTGGTGCCAGGACTTGACGCCTCCGACGGATCGGTCTTGGGGTTCAGACGATTTTTTGTTCGACGTCTTGGATGACTAGCCCTGCGAGGGCAAAGCCGAAGATCGCCGTCGTGTGCGCAATGGTGCCGTTTATGCGGGCCTTTGACGAACACCACTCATGCGTGGCAAGCGAACTTTCCCCGACGCCGGGGTCCTTCGGGCAGACGCACTCCCCGAGGCCGCATCCTGCGCCCGCCGGGCCCAGGTTCTCGCGGCGCTCTGGACTCCACACGCATTTGAACTTTCGCGCCGGCATGCCGCCGGTCTTCTTGAACTTTGTGCGCAGCGCACGCGCGAGCCCGTCGCCTTCGACCTTGCGGAACTCGGTTGCGCGGATCTGGAACGGGTCCATCTTCAGCGCCGCGCCCATCGAGGCGAAGAGCGTTACCGTCGGAATCGAGAGCGCGTGTCGTATGAGCGCCGCCTTTTCGCGAAGCGAGTCGATGGCGTCGACCACGTAGTCGTATTCGTCCAGCGCGAATTCCCCGGCCGTCTCGGGCGAGTATATCTGCTGCCGCACGTCGAGCTCGACGAGGGGGTTGATCTCTTTCAGCCGTCTTGCGAGGACGTCGACCTTGACCTGTCCCGCGGTCTTCGTCGTCGCCATCAGTTGGCGGTTCACGTTCGTGATGCAGACCCGGTCGGAGTCCACGAGAAGCAGCTTTCCGATGCCGGACCTGACGAGCGACTCGGCACACCAGCTGCCGACGCCGCCGAGCCCGAAGACGGCAACCTTGGTGTGCGCGAGCGCGTCGAGGGTCTCCGTTCCGAGCATCAGCTCCGTACGCCTGAATATGGCTGGATGTTTCATTCGCGGCAAAGTATACCAAAATTCCGCGCGCGCGGATAACACAAAGGGCACATAGATTTCGTCCGCACCATAATCTCATTTTGCCGTGGTTGATCCCAGCGCGGCAGTTTCGCTATAATATGCCCAACGCCGTTGGAAATGAGGAAAGTGAAGGAAAACATCGAAATGGGCGATGAAAACAGTAGTATCAATGGGGTGTCTCCCCAGTTGGTCCAGAAGTTGTTACCTGACAATCGGAAGCTCCCTCATGTATCGGTCGTGCAAACGCCGAAACAGCACTCGTTGTTCTTCCTTGCTTGCGCCACTGGCTTTAACAACCTGATTTGTGAATACGGCAAATTCTTCAGTGGACATCAAATCTTTGCATCCCGCAACACTCAAAGAACAAAGTGAAAGCAATTGTTTGCGGTAACCTTCAACAAGGCAATTCTCATTAAAGACACGAATCTGTAATTCACACTTCTCGCCTAACTGTCGACGAAGCTCTTTCCTGCGCAGATTTTCAAGCTCCAGCTGCTGCCTGTGTTCAGAAGAAATTCGCTTTCCGTTTAACGAAACCATTATTGGCATAGGCATGACTGCAACCGCCAGATCTGAAGGAAAGTCAACTCTTGTAACACTACCGACATACTCAGCCAAAGAGAGACACGCCAATGCATTTGTCGAAAAATCAACTAAGGGCAATTGCGTATTAAGACTCCATACCCAAGACATCTTAAGCGCATCGATACCAACGCTATCATCCACAGCGTTGGTGGAAACATGCACAATTATCTTTTTCAAGCCGTCCAGCACCACAGACTCCACGGAACGAGAAATATCTGGTGTCGATGGCTCTTGCATTCTACGAAACAATTGTCGCACCTCATCGTCGCAAGGCAGAATACAAGCCCGCCCTGCCTCGTTTAGCTTAAAGACAGCCTTCGCCTCTTCCTCAGTCGGATAGGAGCAAACGCCAATCAGCGGCAATGCCAATGCCGCAAAAACGGTGGTGATCGTTGATACTTTTTTCATATCATGGACTCCTAGTTACTGTTGTTATGTCGTTTGTTCCTCGTGTCGCGGTATACTTGTACTTTTCTACAGACAAATCGCCATTTGGCGAGAATGTATACACCTGCGACTCTACGATGAATGGATGCAATGATCCAATGATATTGCCATTTTCTTTCACATACCAATAATTGGTTATGTTATATTCAAAACCTCCTGCCGTCCAAGTGACAGGCATTCCCCCAAAATTAGCAGCGGCAAAATCACCCCCTGCATAATTGTCCGAAATGGACATCCCTACCTCACTCCATGCCCCGGCATTTGCATCGTGCGGCAAAAGGCCACTAGCGTATGGCACGAAAAATCCCCAAATATTTGAAGCTGGGCATTCACCCTCCTGCAGAAACAGGTGCATAAACGAAACATAATCTGGCATAAGCCGCAACTCCGTATGCAAGCCTACCGCCACATCGCCCGGGATCGGATAACTGCCAGCCTGAGCAAGCCACTCACCAGACGTTGCGGCATGCCCTGAGATAGATTCGAGTCTAGTAGGTGCAACAACCTCCAGAGGGAAGATGAAATCAACACCCGAAATCGACACGGTCGCAACGTCGTTAGTAGGCTCATTGGAGGCGCGATAGTCATAGGTCGAACAAACGGCGTTCGTACCCCCAACGCTCCATTGAATGCCATTAAGCGTTGGCATGGGGACAAACTTTGCAGATTCCTGAGGTCCGAATATGTGGCGAACCTTATTTGTCGGGAATGTGGCATCCGCCAACACCTCGATCTTGACAGAGGTAATGGATGTGGTATCGGATAGTAATCGCCCCGTCACATTTTCTGAAAAGGTGGCTATAGCTACAATATCTCCTTCGCTCGCACTTGCCTTCAGCCCCTCGTATCCAATTTCGAATATATAGGTCTCACCAGCAGAAAGCAATATATTAGTTGGCAGAATATCGCCCGAAACAGTACCTATCTTGTCCCCATTGGCGAGCGATACAGTTAGCGTTCCACCATACTGCCCGCCTACGACTCGACCCGCGAGCGTTACTGCCGTAGAACGTTTTGACATCACGACACCGGGTGCGTTCGTGTACGCATCTTCAAATATAACGACATCTTTAGAAAATGCAATCCTGTTAGCCACACCATTTTCATCGTCATCCTCATTCGCGCACGGGCAGTTGACATACAAACCTCCTGTTAAGGTATAACCTCCATAGAGCAGTGACACTGTAATATAGTGGGGTGAGCCGCAACATCTACAATCTTCTGAACAAACCCAGTAGAATCCGTTTGTGTTCGCAGTGGTTATAGTACAGCAGCCTCCAGAGACCGCCGTAACTATTGCTCCGACATCTGGGTTTGTGGTAATCTTGTAGAACTTACCCGGCGGAGTGCCGTCACGTAAATTTGAACCGTTTCGATGTAACGAGTTTATGCTTTCAACCATTGTGTGCGATGCTCCAAATTTAGTCTCCACGTCAGAGCCCACGCCATCTGCAATAGAATCGAAATGAAGGGGCTGACCCACGACAGCACGACTCGTCTCAATCACGTGGCCGCCCGACAGGTCGGTGCGCGAAACCACGGATGTAACCGCGCCGGAATCGGCGCGGAGTACATCGATTCCGAGGTCGGCGACAAGAACCGGCTCGCCGTCTGGCGGGCGTATTGATTCGACTGCTCCGTCGGTCAGCCTGGATGCCTCGGAGCTTCGCTGCTCTTGATCCGCCGACTCCGCCGCGTCGTTGCCGACGCAGACAATAGGCGAGCCGTCGAGGGAGTACAGGAATACGCCGACCGCCTCGGGAAATTCGGAAAGCGGCACATTGACGCCTTCACCCTCTGAAAGCGTATCGCCGGCGGCGGACAGTATCCTGTAGCCAAGCGGAGAACCACCGCCGCCTGAAACCGCGAACACTACATCCTCGCCTCCGTCTACCGCGAACAGAAGCCCGCCGCCCGTTCGCTTGCAGACAGGGGTGGCTTCTCCGGCGAGCGCAACGACGGTGGGCGGCTCGACATCGGCGTCGACAACAAGAAATTCGAACGCGCTTGTGGCGAACGCAATGGCGAAGACGGCAAAAAACAACGTGAACGGATGTTTCCTCAATGGCTGCGACATGGCGAATCCTCCCTGTTTGCGACGGACAATGTTTGCACATGAAAACCACGCTGTCCGCCGTTCGTCGACAATATTAGCAAATTTTGCACATGGCAGTCAATAGTAAAAAGGGTGGAAAGTTGTACAACGCAAAAAGGGTCAGCAACTGTAAATTTCATGCGGAATTTTCTGGCATTGTCTAAAGACGTGGCTTTCCATCCTTGCGTTTCAGCGCAGGGAAGAGATAGCAAGGAGGATGAGGGGGTGCGGGGGAGAAGGAGGAAGGGAAGGGAAACCGTCTCCCTGGCCCGGGCGCTACGCAGCTTTCTTTCTTCGTCCGACATTGGCATTCTGTTTCGTCGACTCGGGCTCCGGCATCGGAATGAAGCCGGGATCCCTCGCGATCCTGTTCAGCAGCGACCTGATTCCCAGTAAATTGCCACAGTAGCGGGAGTTTGTGATATATTGTTCAGCATGAGACGTAGCAGGATACATCTTCCAAATCGGTGCAGGTGAAAAAAAGAGGACATAGAAGACGTTGGCGAATAGATATGCAAGTGACATCAACCACTACATAGCATTGCGATATCAAGAACAGTCGGGGGATTGACATTACTAACCAAATAAGTTATCATATCTGTGTTGGTTATCAATGGGATTAGCCGATGATACGGAGTTTCAGAGACAAGGACACAGAGAAGTTCGCAGGCGGGGAGTCTGTAAGGAGATTCCGCTCGTTTGAGCGCGTTGCCTATCGGAAGATTAAGTATCTTATGGCGGCGATTTCGCTTGAGGACCTGCGCGTGCCGCCGGGGAACAGATTGGAAGCACTTTCCGGCGACAGGGTCGGCCAGCATTCCATACGAATCAACGACCAATGGAGAATATGCTTCGTATGGAGCGACGGTGCGGCGGAGAATGTGGAAATAGTGGACTATCATTGAGGAGGACAACATGAAAATGAAGCCTGTGCATCCTGGTGAGATATTGGTCGAGGAGTTCCTCGTGCCGATGGGAATCTCGCAGTATCGCCTTGCAAAGGAGATACACGTGCCGCTTCGTCGCGTGAACGAGATCGCACTCGGGCGGCGCGGCATTTCTGCCGACACGGCCTTGCGTTTTGCCAGGTTCTTCGGGACTTCGCCCGAGGTCTGGCAGAATCTCCAGAGCCAGTACGAGATGGACGTTGCAAGAAACAGCATCTGGAAGGAGATAAAGTCGACAATCAAGCCCGCGCTTGGTCGGGTTGCCTGTCTCTGAAGCAAAATGTCACACTAGCGGGAGTTAATAGTGCATGAAGGCGAACGTCTTTATCGCGGCGTCGGCCGGAACTGGCAAGACGCAGGCGCTTGCCGAGCGGCTGATTGCGCTCGTAAAGGGCGGGCTTGAACCGCACGAAATCGTCGCGCTTACCTTCTCGCGCGCGGCGGCGGGCGAGATCTTCGAGCGGTTCGTCTCGCTGCTCGCAGAACGCGCGAAGGACGACCCTTCCTGCGCGGCGCTTCTCCGCAAGGTCATTGCGACGCAGCACCTCTCGCAGATAGGGACCCTCGACAGCTTCCTCATGCGTATCGTGAGGAGCTTCCCCCTCGAACTCGGACTTGACGGCGGCGTCGAGATAATGGACGACTACCGCGCCGGGCAGGAACTCGCCCGCATGTCGTTCTCGATCCTGCGCCGCACCGACGCGTTCGCCCGCCGCGCGTTCACCGACGCGTTTTCGCTCGCCATGAACGGCGAGGACGTCAGGAGCTTCATCGGCTCCTACCGCGACTTCGTCAAGAAGTGGCAGTCGCTCGTTCGCGCAAACCAGTCGGAACGCGCATGGGGCGACGCGTCGTCGATATGGGGCGAGTCGCCCGCCTGGGCCGCGACTGACGAGAAGGAGCTTTCTCGGCTCGCCGACGGCCTCGTCGGAATATGCGACTCGAGTTCGTGGCCGGAGTTCGTCGAATGGGTGCGGAACTTCCGCGGCAGTTTCGACGGACTCAAGGGATTTGCCAAGAAGTTCTTTGAGATGGACGACTTCCTCTCGGGCGCGACAATCGACGTGTCGTTCAACCGAAAGGCGTATTCCTTCGGCGGTGCCGAGGCGCGAGCCGTGCGTGCTGCCATCATTGGTGTCTGCGGCTTCGTCGTGCGCCGTCGGCTTGAGTTTGCCCGCGGCGTCTACCGTCTCATATCGGAATACGAGAAGGACTACGACGCAAAGGTGCGCGGGAAGGGGCTTCTCGTCTTCGACGACGTGCCGCGCCTCGTCGCGTCTCTCCCGGACGATGTTCGTCTCGCGCTCGAATACCGCCTCGACGCGAAGATCCGCGCGTGGGCGCTCGACGAATTCCAGGACACGAGCCGCGAGCAGTGGGCCGCGCTCTCGCCGCTTGTCGAAGAGGCGAAGGAATCGGACGGCGAGAAGTCGGTCTTTATCGTCGGCGACAGGAAGCAGGCGATCTACGGCTGGCGCAACGGCGATGTCGGGATATTCAATCGCGAGGCGGCGGATAATAACGCCTACGAAACGCGCAAGCTAAACGAGACCTACCGCTCGTCGCCCGCCGTCGTGGAGGCGGTGAACCGCGTCTTCGTGCGCGGGCGGCTGCGCAGCGAGTTCCCCGGCTGGGATGCGGACGAGCATGTCTCGGCCAAGCCCGATATGCCAGGGTTCGTTCAGGCGGTCGTCGCGGCAAGTCCAAAGTTCGACGACTACCTGGAGCCGGTGTTCAACGCGCTTGCCGCCGTCGATCCAGTGAAGCGGTCGATCGCCGCCGCAGTTCTCGTCAGGAGCAACGCGACAGGCGAGAAGATCGCCGCGTACCTGAAACTCAAGGGGATGGCCGGCGTCGTGTGGGAAGGCGAAAGCGCGATTCTCGACACACCCGCCCTGCAGGGCTTCGTCGATCTCGTGAAGCTCGCCGATCACCCGGGCTACCAGCAGGCATACAACCATTTCTCCTCTACTCCCCTCGCGTCGGCGCTCTATCCCGACGGCGTTCCGCCCGCCGCCGAGGTGTCGCAGTTCGCCGCGCAGTCGTTTACGGCGAAGGGGCTCGTGCGCACCTTCCGCGACCTGCGCGCGCGTCTTCCAGAAAATCCCGCGGAGGCGTGGAGCGACTTTACTGAAGCGCGCTTCACCGACATGCTGCGGGCCGCGGCCGAGTTCGAGCTTGGGCTTGAGCCGGGTACGCGGCTTTCGGACTTCGCGGACTTTCTCGCGGCGAAGAAGAAGCGCAATCTTGCCGAGCCGGGCAAGATCAAGATAATGACGATCCACCGCTCGAAGGGCCTCGGCTTCGACTATGTAGTCCTTCCGCTCTACGAGCCCGACGCGCTGAACGCCTCGTCGGACGGCGCGCTTGTCGCGGACGGCTGGGTTCTGCCCGACCCCGGAACGAAGGTGTCGACGATCGTGCCGGGGCTTTCCGCCGCCCGCGCGGCGCGGCAGGAGCGCGTCGAGGAGGAGGCGCTTTGCACCTACTACGTTGCGATGACGCGGGCGAAGAACGCGATGACGGTCGTCTGCCGACCGCCCGCGAAAAGCGGTTCGTCGACATACATTTCCGATTTCGTGCGCGAGGCGCTGCCAGATTCGGTTGGCGATCCCAAGTGGTACGAGAAGTTCATCGCAGGCCCCGCAAGGAGCCCTGCCGCGGCGGATGCGACGCGTGAGTTCGCGCGCGGGAAGCGCGAGAGCGTTCGCCGCCGTCTTCCGTCGCTCGCGTTCCGCTCTGGGATGTCGGCGGGCGAGCTTTTCACCGACGGTTCCGCGCGTCAGGCGGCGCGGCAGAGGGGAACGGATGTCCACGCGCAGTTAGAGGCGATAGAGTGGATCGACCCTTCGGCGCCGAAGGACGACCTTGAGCGGCAGATTCTCGCGAACGGCTGGACGGACGCGTTCGTGAAGGGCGGCGACGCCGCGGCGCTTTGGCGCGAGCGGAGCTATGAACGGCTCGTCGGCGCCGAGTGGGAGTCTGGCCAGTTCGACCGCGTGGTGTTCCGCGGCGAAGGTGCCGCGCGACGCGCGACCGTATACGACTTCAAGACGAACGCGATTCGTCGCGGCGAGACGAAGGACGAGTTCGCCGCGAGGATGCGCGAGGCCTACGCCGGCCAGATGGCGGCCTATCGCGCCGCGGTCGCGTCGCTCGCTGGCCTTCCGCCCGAGCGCGTTTCGACCATCCTTCTCCTCGTTTCCACCGGCGCGGCCGTGGAATGCGGAACGCGGGATCGAAGATAAAATCCCCGCCCCGATTTCACTTGCATTCCAAGGGCGGATTGTAGTATACTTGTCTCATGATGTACAGGAAGGTACCAGTCTTTTGCGGGTGCGCGGCCCTGATGTTGGCCGCGTCCGCGCCGATTTCGGCCGTCGCTGACGACAAGCCGGCCGCCGCAGCCGAAGCTCCCGTCGAGGAGACAGACCCCGCGCTCGAGTTCGAGATCCGCTACGTCGAGGCGCTCATCGAATACGGCTACCCCGACTTCGCCGAGCCCGTCATCGAGGCGACGAAGAAGAAATGGCCCGAGGCCGAGACGAAGTTCTTCGCGATAGAGATCCGCGGCATGCTCTCCTTAGGCAAGTTCGAGGAGGCCGAGAAGAAGATCGCGGCTCTCCCCGACCGCACCGGCCCGAAATACTGGGCGGCGCGCCTCGAGGTCGCCAACAACCTCTTCTTCCGCGGCAAGAAGGCCGAGTGCTCGAAGATATACGACGAGTTCTTCAAGGCGTTCCCCAAGCCCACGAAGGAGATCCGCGAGTTCTACATGCAGGCGTGCTACGCCTGGGGCCAGATTCTCGTCGGCGACAAGCGCTTCGACGAGGCGGTGAAGGTCTACGCCGGGCTTCTTTCCCAAATCAACAAGAGGAAGAGCGAAGACGACGCGAACACGTGGTGCAACGTCGCGTGCGAGACGGCCGAGATGTACCTGAAGCTCGCGACCGACACTCCGAACGTAAAGAACCGCGGCCAGTATATCGAACCCGCGAAGAAGATCGTCGACCAGCTCCTCTGGGAGCAGGACCGTCCCGTCTACTTCGGCCGCGCCATCGCGATGAAGGCCAACATCGAGCTCCTGAAGGGCGATGTCGCGAAGGCCCAGGAGACGATCAACGAGTACATGCCGCAGCTCGAGCAGCTCCACCAGTCGATCGTCGAGTTCGACCCCGAGGGCAAGGAGGGCCTGAGGAAGTTCTCGCCGATGCCGCTCTGCCGCTTCATGCTCGCGAAGATGCTGTGGGACGAGGCGCAGGCAGAGTACAAGAAGCCGAAGCGCGACGACGAGCGCGTCAAGTCGCTGCTCTTCGGCGACAGGACGCCTGCCGGCAAGCGCAACGGCCTCGGCGCGTACAACCATGCGCTCAACGTCTTCATCCAGTATCCCGAGTCCACATGGGCCGCCGACGCCGGCGAGATGTCGGAGAAGATCGGCGAATTCGCGCGCAAGAACTACAACGCCAACATCCAGACGAGGATCAAGCCCGAACAGCTGGCCGAGGTCCGCAAGATGCAGTTCCGCGCACCGGCCGAGAAGATGGCCGAGGACAAGGTCGAGGAGGCGATCAAGGAGTATCTCGAGGTTCTCGCCCGCTATCCCGAGGTCAAGGAGTCGATCTACGCGGTCGAAGAGGTGATTCGCGGTCTTCTCGGCCTCATCCAGGCCAACAAGGAAGATCCCAAGGCCGCCGACTGGCGCATCGACGCCGACGCGATCGAGGGCTATCTCGCCGAGCGCTTCGCGGGGCTCAAGGACCGCGAGCTGATGACGATGGCCGGCGAGTCCGTCCTGCGTCTCGCTGCGTTCGAGAAGCAGCTCGGCCAGCTCGCCCGCGCCGACCGGCTCTACGGCGAGTTCCTGAAGAACTACCGCCGCCATGTCAGCGCCCCGAACACGGCTTCGCAGCTTCTCGGCGAGGCGATGCGCGCCGAACGCTGGGGTGACGCGATAAAGTTCTGCGAGATAATCCAGAAATACTACACCAACTCCATCTACTACGCCGCCTCCTACTCCCAGGAGTCCTACTGCCATTCGAAGCTTGGCGAACAGGCCGAGGCGATAGCCATGATGAAGAAGTACGTCGAGGTCGAGAAGGACGGCATCGCCCGCGAGCAGGCCAGGATGGCGCTCGCCCAGATGTACCAGAAGGAGGGTTTCGACATGGTCTCCGGCGCTGAGACGAACGAGACGCCCGAGGCCGTCGCCGCCGCGCTCAAGGCCGGCTCCGCCCAGATCGTCCGCGGCATCCAGCAGTTCCGCGAGTTCGCGAAGGTCGCCGACAAGGCGCTTGCCGACCCGTCGCTCACGAAGGCCGACAAGGCGAAGTACAATCTCCTCAGGGAGCAGGCCCTCTTCCTCGTCGGCGACTGCTGGCGCCGCATGACGAAGCCCGAGGCCAAGCTCAACATGTTCCGCGAGAACGCCGCGAAGAGCTACGAAGACTATCTCTCCGCCTATCCCGAGGGCCGCTACTCCACCAACGCCTATGTCCGCCTCGGCACGATCTACACCGCGCTCGGCGATACCGAAAAGTCGCGCAATGCGCTCGACCGCCTCTCAAAGGCGTTCCCCGACTCGCTTGAGGCCAAGAACGCCAAGCCCCAGCTCGCGAAGTCGCTCATCGAGATGGGCATGAAGAAGGAAGGCACCGAGATCTACGCCGAGATGCTCCGCACGGACGGCGCCTACACCGCGTGGCAGTTCGTGAACGCCGGCGAGGCGCTTATCGATGCGAAGAGCTGGGGGCTTGCGAACGAGGCGTTCGAGAAGGCCATCCAGAAGGCAGGCACCAACCAGCTCCTGACCGTTGCCAGGGCGCGTCTCGGAGAGGCGAAGTCGCTTTACAAGCAGAAGGCCTACGCCCAGGCGCGCGACGCGCTCGACCAGTTCCTCGACGACGAGAAGATGTCGAAGATGTCGATCGCCGTCGACGCCCATCAGCTCATGATCGAGGTCGCCTCCGAGCAGGGCCGCACCGAAAAGGACTCGGAGCTCCGTTCCAAGCACTTCGGCAAGGCGATCGGCTCCGTCAAGAAGCTGCGCAACTACTGGAAGAACAAGCCCCAGTGGGAGCAGGATATGGTCGACCTGATGTCGGCCGACGTCAAGCTCCGCCAGATGGCGGCGGAAGAGGCGATGGACCTCAAGGAGGAGGCCGAGAAGTCCGGCCGCACGGCGGCTTCGACGCTCCTTGGCTTCCTGCAGTCGCACTGCGTCGACGAGAACCACCCGGCCGACAAGATGACCCCGGGCGAGCTCGCCAATCTTGAGCGCTGCTACGCGACGCTGGTTCCGCTCTGCGCCAAGCTCGGCAGCGACTTCGCCGACAATGTGCTGAAGTTCGGCCAGGAGTATCTCGACCTCTTCCCGAACGGCAAGGCGCGCACCGATGTGCAGAACGCGATGAACCTCGCGAAGACCGCTGGCGGCAAGGTGGCCGCGCCGACGGCCAGCGACCAGCCCGACGAGGCGGGCGACTCGCCCGCTCCTGCGGCCGAAGCCGCCGAGCCCGCCGCCGAAGCCGCCGACACCGATTCTGAAAACTGATCTTAAGGAGAACCAAATGAAGAGACTGATGATCCTGTTAGCCGTCACCGCAGCGACTTCGCCGCTGTGGGCGATTCAAGGCACGATCCGCACGGCGACCGACTCCAAGAAGGGCGACATAAAGTGGCAGCCCCGCTCGAAGTCCTACGCCGTCTCGTTCAAGAAGGGGAATACCATGGTAAGCGCCGAGTACCCCCTCGCGGACGTCGAGGAGCTCGACATCGAAAAGCCCGCCGGCTACGACAAGGCCGTCGAGAACGTCAGGCGCGGCAACGGCGCCGCGGCGATCGGCGTTCTCACAAAGGTCGTGCAGGACTACAAGATGCTCAAGTGGGACAAGCCGGCGGGCCGCTATCTCGTCGAGGCCTACATCTCCGCGAACAACGCGCAGAAGGCGCTTGAGGTGGCCGAGGGCGTCATCAAGGACGACAAGTCCGCGGAATGGAAGGGCGAGCTCGCCCCGGCCTACTGGCAGGCGCTTCTCAAGCTCGGCAAGACCCAGAAGCTCGAAGGGCTTGTCAAGAAGGCGGCGATCAGCGGCGACAGGGCGGCGAGCGCAAACGCCCTCGTGATGCGCGGCGACATGATTCTCGCCTCCGAGGGGACCTCGCCGGAGGGCTGCCGCAAGGCGCTCACAGACGCATATCTCCGGGTCGCGCTCATGTACGCCGACGAGCCGTGCCGCGAGGCGCGTGTCGACGCGATGCAGCGCGCGGCCGACTGCTTCGACAAGCTCGGCCAGGCCGCCCGTGCGGAGCAGCTTCGCTCTCAGGCCCGCAAACTCTAACCACACAACCACATAACCACCAAACCACCTTAACCAACCACCCAAGGAAACAAACAAATGAGCAAGGCAAGAAAATCACTGATGGCTTTTATGGTTCTCGTCGGAACAACTGTCGCGCCGATGGCGGCGCTTCAGTCGATGGGGCAGGAACTGACCGATGAAAACGGAAATGCGGTCGAGCAGAGCACAGTCAAGTCGAGCGGCAAGAAGGGTGGCGGCTTCGTCGACATCGTCTTCGGTTCGGGCGTCGTCGGTATGCTGCTGTGGTTCGCCCTCTTTGGCGACGGCGCTCTCGCAATATACTTCTCGGTTGACTGCTTCATTCTCATCAAGCCCGAGAAGCTCATGCCCGCGCGTCTCATCGACCAGGTGCAGAAGGCGATGAGCGAAGGCGACATCGTGGCGGCGATGGAGGCCTGCCAGAACACCCCGTCCGTCATGTCCAACATCCTCACCGCGGCGTTCCAGCACGTCGAGGAGGGCTTCGATGTCATTCAGGAGGCGGTCAATGCGGCTTCCGACCTCGAGCAGGAGAAGCTTATGCAGCGCCTGACCTGGATTTCGGTGTGCTCCAACCTCGGCCCGTCGCTCGGCCTTCTCGGTACGGTGCAGGGAATGATTCTGACGTTCCAGGCCCTCGCGCAGGGCGGCGCAGGCGACGCGGCCGCGCTCGCGAGCTCGATCGGCCAGGCGCTTTGGACGACGGCCGGCGGCCTTATCGTGTCGATCCCGAGCATCACCGTCTTCTACTCTCTCCGTAACAACGCGAACCGCCTCATTCTCCGCATGACAGCCGTCACGATGGAGTTCCTGAACGGCCTCAGGAACGTTGAGGTCGCCCCTGAAGAGGGTGCGGCGGAGATGGCGTAAGGAAACTATCTGACACAGAAATACCATGGGCAGAAAGCCACAGGAAAACCCACAGCTCGACATGACGCCGATGATCGACGTCGTGTTCGAACTCATCATCTTCTTCGTCGTCACGCTCGTCGAGGCGCAGAAGAAGGACGAGTCGATCGAGCTGGAGGACGGCAAGCACGGCATTGTGCTTGTGCCGGAGGAGCTGCCGCCGACGCACATGCAGATCGACATCGGCCTTCACCAGAAGGGGCCGAAGAAGGGCAAGCCGAGGATCTCCATGGGCGACATCGAAATAACGCCGGCGGAAATCTCCAAACGCGTAAGGGATCGTCTCAAGAAGTACAAGGACTTCCCGGTCATGGTCCGCGCAGACTTCGCCGTTCCGCACAAGGCGGTCGCGCAGGTCATGAACGCATGCACCGAGGCCGGCGTCTGGAAGATCTCGTTCGTCGCAGTCCAGGAGGACAAGACGCATGCGCGCAAGCGGCTCGGAAAGCTGAAGAAGTAGCGGAGGCATCGAAATGGCGAGAAAACCACAGGAAAATCCGCAGCTCGACATGACGCCGATGATCGACGTCGTGTTCGAGCTCATCATCTTCTTCGTCGTCACGATCAAGCAGGAGGACGTGTTCTCCACGCTTAACTGCAACCGCCCCGCTCCGGCGACGGGCCAGGCTACCGAGAAGGACGACATCACCGTCAACATCGAGATCGGCCGCCGCTACGACGGCAGCCCGCAGGGCGTCATCCTATATAACAAGCGCGAGGTCAAGCGCACCGAGCTTGACGCCGCTCTCCGCGAGATCGCGAAGGTCAAGAAGACGACGCCGATCATCGTGAAGTGCGCGGAGGACAGTCCTCACAAGGCGCTTGTCGACGTCCTGGACATCTGCTACCACAACGAGCTTTTCAGCGTCAGCGTCTTTACGCTTTAAACATGTCTACACAAGGGGGAAAAGGGAAAAATGAGCGAAGAAATAATAGAAGAGGAAGTCGGCGAGGTTATCGACCTTGACGAAATCGCGAAGAAATACGAGGAGAGAGGTTTCTTCAAGCGCCTCGGCGACATGTTCAAGGGCCTCAGCAAGCCCCATGACACCCGCGACTACAAGCTTGCGAGAATAGAGCTGCAGCGCCTCGCCGCCCCGCTCACGGCAATCGTCGTTCCGATCGTCTTCGGCGTGGTGCTGTGCGTCGTCACGATGATATCGAGCCAGAAGAAGGACTCCATCGTCGTCGACATCGCCCAGATAGAGGATGAACCCGAGGAGCTCAAGGAAGAGGAGGAGATCCCTCCGGACGACATCGAGCCCCCGCCGATGGAGGAGGTCGAGATCACCGTCGACACGCCGAACCCGAATCCCGTCTCGAACGTGACGCCAGTCCCCTCGCCGCCGTCTTCACAGGTCTCCGTGAAGCCCGCCCCGATGGATTCGGTCGCCATCGTCAAGTCGCCTGTCACGATGAAGTCGATGACGGGATCCAGAACCCCCGGCTCGATCGGCGCGGCGACGCGCGGCGGCGCGGGATACGGCGATGCCAACACCGAGGCGGCGGTCATGAAGGTCCTCTGGTGGCTCAAGGCCCACCAGAACACCGACGGCAGCTGGGGCGGCCCCAACAAAATCGCAAATACGGCGCTCGCGATTCTCACCTATCTCGCGCACGGCGAATATCCGGGAAGCCCTTCGCCCTACAAGCACGACTTCGGCCCTACGGTCCAGCAGGCGATCGACTACCTGATCGGCAACCTTACCACGGGCCCGAACAACCAGCCGTACTTCCAGGGGTCCGACGGCAACGAGTACAGCTTCCTTATAGGCACATACGCGCTCTGCGAAGCATATGGCATGACGAAGAACCCGAACTGCAAGGAGGCGGCGCACCAGTGCCTCTACCGTATCGTCGAGAACCAGTCGTCTACGGGCGGCTGGGACTACAAGCTGAACAAGAACTCGACGCGCGACGACCTCTCCTTCGCGGGATGGGCGATTCAGGCGCTCAAGGCCGGCAAGATGGCGGGGCTTCACCCCGAAGGCCTCCAGACCGCTATCAACAAGGCGATCAACTGCCTCAAGAGGCGCAGCTATTCGAAGTCCTCGGGCTTCACCTACACGCCAACCAACGGCAACAACGGCGGAGCGACGGGGCTTGCGGGAGTCGGCACCCTTGCGATGCAGCTTCTTGGCCGCGGCTCGGAGCCGGAGGCGATGAATGCGCTTGAGGTCATGCGCGACTGGAAGCCGTCGTTCGACCCAGACGGGCTCTCGGCCAAGAAGCCCGGCGGAAGCCCCCAGTACTACTGCTACTACGCGACGCAGTGCAAGTACCAGGCGGGCATGAAGGCGGGCGCCATGAAAAACGACGAGGTGACCTGGCAGCAGTGGAACCTCGCCATGAAGAAGCTCTACCCGTCGTCGATCATCGATCTTCCCGAGAAGGTTCCGGATCACACGGGCAAGGAGCACAAGCAGGGCTACTTCGAGAACAAGGATGCCCACTCGTCGCGTCCCTATATGGATACGTGCCTCGCGGCGCTCCAGCTGATGGTCTACTACCGCTACCTCCCGACGACATCGGTCAAGGCAGGTGCGGATGAAGCGGCCGAAGGCGGCGAAGACGCCGCACAGGCGATAGACAAGTCCAAGGACGTCGCCGTCACGGTTGACATCTAAGTGAACTTTTCTGTTTTCCTGGCCACTAAGTACCTTAAGCCGAAGCGCTCGGTCGCGTCGGTCATTACCTGCGTCTCGATTCTTGGCGTCATGCTCGGCGTCGCCGCCGTCATTATCGTCAGAAGCGTGATGACGGGTTTCGGCGACGAGTGGGAGAAGAAGATCCTCAGCTTTAAGCCCCACATCTCGATTCTGCCCTCGCGCGGCAACGTTGTCGCGGAAGAGGACAGGATCGCCGCGGCGGTGCGCGCCATTCCCGGCGTCTCCTGCGTCACGCCCGAGGTCGATACCCGCATCCTCCTTTCCCACGGCAACCGCGTTCTCGCGCCGGTTCTTCTCGGCGTGGACGCGGATGACTTCACGGCGGCGTACAAGATCGGCGCTCCCCGCGCGGGCACGTTCGATCTCGACGGCGACTCCATAGTGCTTGGGGTCCACGCCGCGCGCCAGCTCGGGTGCTGGGTCGGCGACGAGGTTACGGTCTATTCGCCCAAGACGCTCGCCTCGCAGGACGAGGTGTATCTCCCGATAAAGTGGAAGGTTGTCGGCATATTCTCGTGCGGACAGTACGACTACGATTCCGGTTATGCAGTCGCGTCGCTCGCGAATGTGCGTGATTTGATGGGGCTTGAGAAGGGCGTGTTCGCGATTCACGTCAAGACAGACTGCCCTACCGATCCCGCGAAGTTCCGCGCCCTCGTCGAAACTGTCGTGGAAACTGCCAACTCCTCCACTCCCCCACTCCTCCACTCCCCCACTCCTGTTCGCGCCCTCACCTGGCGCGAGGCCGACCGCGAGCTCTTCTCTGCGCTCGCCGTCGAAAAGAACATGACGGCCGTTCTTCTCCTGCTGATTTCCCTTGTCGCGCTCTTCTGCGTGATGAACACGCTTCTCGTCCTTACCGTCCAGAAGACGCCGGAAATCGGGCTTCTGAAGGCGCTCGGCTTCTCGCGCCGCGAGATAATGGGCGTTTTCATGACACACGGCCTCGTCCAGTGCACGGCGGGTATTGTCCTCGGGCTTCTTGCGAGCTGGGCCGTCCTCTCGAATCTCCAGCGCATCGTCGAATGGCTCGGTTCGATAGGCCTGCCGGTCTTCCCGGAGTCGGTCTACGGCCTTGCGGAGATACCGCACCGCGTGATATTCTCCGACATCGTCTGGACTGTTGCGTTCGTGTACGCGTTCGGATGGCTCGCGTCGTTCATCCCCGCGCTCATTGCCTCCACGAAAGACCCTGTCAAGGCGTTGGAGTAGTTTGAAGTCTAACGGGCAAAGCTAAAAGTGAGTCAGTTGCAGAACATCATATTTAACCATGTAGAACATGTAGATCATGTAGAAATTCTACATGTTTCTACACGTTCTACACGGCTAATAATTCGTTGAAAGGCGGAGTAGTATTGGAAAGCTAAAAATGGCTGTCTTGAGCACATTAGACGTGACGAAGAGATTCAAGATCCCGGGGCAGAAGCCCATCGAGGTCCTGAAGGGTGTCAACTTCTCGGTCCGCGAAGGCGAGAAGGTCGCGATCATCGGGCGTTCTGGTGCCGGCAAGTCGACGCTTCTCAACATCCTCGGGGGGCTTCTCAAGCCCACCTCCGGCGTCGTCACGCGCCCGAAGAACTTCGGCTTCGTCTTCCAGTCCTACCACTTGATGCCTGAGCTTACGGTCCTCGAGAACGTCCTGCTGCCGACGATGTCCCGCCGCGCCGCGGCGCTTGCGACGCGGGCGGCGAGCGAGGCGCGGGCGCGTGATCTTCTTGAGAAGGTCGGCCTCGGCAAGCGGCTCGACCATCTTCCCGCCGAGCTTTCGGGCGGCGAGCGCCAGCGCGTCGCGCTCGCGCGTGCGCTCGTCACCGATCCTTCGCTCGTTCTCGCCGACGAACCGACCGGCAACCTCGACGCAATGACCGGTGCGGACATTCTGCACATCCTCTCCGAGCTTTCAGGCGACGGCAAGACGGCGCTCGTGATGGTGACCCACTCGCCGGCGGCTGCGGCCGTGTGCGACCGCACGCTCACGCTCGAAGACGGCGTTCTCGTGAGGAAGGAATAGCGAGTGGCTCCACGCGCCGAAATCCTCATAGCCGAAGACGAACCGTCGGCCCGCCGTGGCTTCCGCGCGCTTTTCGAGAGCGAGGGATACGCGGTGCGAACTGCCCGCGACGGCGAGGAGGCGGTCGCGAAGTTCATTGAGCGCCGTCCCGACGCGGTTCTTCTCGACGTGATGATGCCGAAGATGAACGGAATCGCCGCGTGCGCCGAGATGCGCAAGGCCGACCTGCTGGTGCCGATACTCTTTTTCACCGCCATGCCGTCCGACGTGGGTGCTGTCCGCGCGCTCGGCCTGGGCGCGGACGACTACATCGACAAGGCGAAGTCGCCCGAGGAGCTTCTCGCCCGCGTTGCCGCGGTGCTGCGGCGCGCCGCAGCCGCCGCGAAGCCGCGCGCTGATGCGCTCGGCCTTGGCGGGGTGACCGTCGATTTCGCCACGATGACGGCGTCCGGCGATGGCGTCTCGGCCGAGCTCACTAAGTCGGAGGCGCTTTTTCTGCGGCTTCTCGCGTCGGAGCGTGGCCGCTGCTTCTCGTTCGACGAGATCTTCGCGGCACTGCGCGGGGAGGGGTACATTGGCGACGACAACGCCGTCAGGTGCATCGCGAAGCGGCTCAAGGCGAAGCTCGGCCGTGCTGGCGAGCTTATCTCCAACACCCGTGGCATAGGCTACAAGCTCGTCAGATAGCGCCCGCTGGAAATCTCGTTCGCCCGCGGCACTTGCGCCGCGGGGGGTGGTTATGATATACTATACGCGAACATTCCCACAAAAAGGATAAGAAAAGATGGCTAATATAAAGGGTGGCCGCGCCGCAAGGAAGCGCGACCGGCAGAATGAGAAGGCCCGCAAGCGCAATGCGGTCTGCAAGGCGAAGCTCCACGACGCGCACAAGAAGCTCTTCAAGCTCGCTGACGCGAACAACAAGGAAGACGCCGAAAAGAAGTTCAAGGAATTTGTCTCCGGCCTCGACAAGGCCGTGAAGAAGGGCATCATCACGAAGAACACGGCTGACCGCAAGAAATCGCGCGCTCAGCTCAAGCTCAACAAGATGGCCAAGTAAAACAATTCAGGGAATACGGGAATGTGATGGCGAAGGGCATCGGAATGAATACCATTCTGGTGCCCTTTGCAATTGCGAAATCCTGCACGTTACACTTGGATTAGGAATAATTTCAAAGGTAAATAGAAAGGAAACAAAGAAAATGGACAAGAAGACTCTCCGCGACGTCGAGCTCAAGGGCAAGCGCGTCGTAATGCGTGTTGATTTCAACGTGCCGATGGCCAAGGACGGCTCCGGCAAGATCACCGACGACACCCGCATCGTCGCGGCGCTGCCGTCGATCAAGTACGTCCTCGAGCAGGGCGGCTCGCTCGTCCTCATGTCGCACCTCGGCCGTCCGAAGGGCGTCAAGCTCGGCGCGGCCCCGAACCCCGACAACGCGGCGTTCACGCTGAAGCCCGTCGCAGAGGCGCTTTCCGAGAAGCTCGGGCTCCAGGTCAAGTTCGTCCCCGACTGCATGGCGGCCGACGATGTCGTCAAGGCGCTCAAGCCCGGCGAAGTCGCTCTCCTTGAGAACACCCGCTTCTACAAGGCCGAGGACGGCAAGGTCAAGAAGGACGACGAGAAGAAGGGCATCCACCTCACTGACGAGGAGTTCGCGGCGAAGAAGGCCGAGCTCAAGGCCCAGCGCGCCGAGATGGCGAAGAAGCTCGCCTCCTACGGCGACCTCTACTGCAACGACGCGTTCGGCACGGCTCACCGCGCCCACGCCTCGACCGCCGTCATCGCCGACTACATCCAGCCTGCGGTTTCGGGCTTCCTTCTCGAGAAGGAAATCCAGTTCCTCGGCGACGCCGTCGAGAACCCGGTCCGTCCGTTCGTCGCCATCCTCGGCGGCGCGAAGGTCTCGGACAAGCTCGCGGTCGTGAAGGCGCTCCTCAACAAGGTCGACACGCTCATCATCGGCGGCGGCATGGCCTACACCTTCAAGAAGGCCCAGGGCATCAAGATCGGCACGTCGCTCTGCGAGGACGAGCAGGTCGCCTACTGCAAGGAGATGCTCGCCGCGGCCGACGCGAAGGGCATCAAGATCCTCCTCCCCGTCGACAACGTGATCGCCAACAAGTTCCCCGAGACGAAGGACGCGTCCGACATCGAGATGAAGCTCTGCGAGGGCGACATCCCGGATGGATGGATGGGTCTCGACATCGGGCCCAAGTCCGTCGCCCTCTTTGCTGACGCCGTCAAGGGCGCGAAGACGGTCGTCTGGAACGGCCCCATGGGCTGCTTCGAGTTCGCGCCGCTTTCCAAGGGCACCTACGGCGTTTGCGACGCGGTCGCGACCGTCAAGGCGAACGGCGGCACTTCGATCATCGGCGGCGGCGATTCCGTGAGCGCCGTCAAGAAGAGCGGCAAGGCGGCCGAGATGAGCCACGTCTCCACCGGCGGCGGCGCGTCCCTCGAGTTCCTCGAAGGGAAGGTCCTCCCCGGCGTCGCGGCTCTCACCGCGAAGTAATCCTGCCGCCCTGAGCGCAGAAAGTGCGGTGCGCACCGATCGGTGCGCACCGTATTTTTTCGCCTTGTCTGAAAGGCCGCTTTCGATCAGAGCGTCCTTTGCGGTAAAAATAGTCCGCGCCGAGGGGCTGGGATTTTGGTATACTACGGGCACAGACAAAGGGGTTACCATGAGCAAGGCAAGACTATCTGCTGCAGCTGCTCTCGCGGCAATCGCCGCCGTAAACGCGGCCGAAATCACGGTCGAGCAGGCCGGCATCGCCGCCGAGTCTTTTGTCTCTGCTGACGCAATCGGATCGTCTGTCCTGTCGGGTAGAAGCGTCGCAGGTGTAAGCAGGCGCGATGGGCTGTGGATTGTCGCTCTCGCGCCAAGCGGGCATGTCATTTTCAGTGGCAGCGACCTTGTTGAGCCAGTCGTCGGTTTCTCTAAAAACGACTTTGTCGAACCTGACCCAGAATCTCCTGCGTTCGCTGTCCTCGAAGGCGCGAATGCTTCCGTAGCAACTGCAGAGGCGCAGGACGGTGGAACTCGTCATGCGCGATGGACTAAGCTGCTGGGCGACGTGAAGAAAAGCGGGTTGCTCAGAGCGGACAATCCATCAAGCGGGGCCGTAGTGGTCGAGCCGTTCCTCGCCGAACACTACAACCAGTGGCAGCCCTACAACGACTATGCGCCGGTACATGAGCCAGATGAGGACAAGTTTGCAGGTGGGTACGAGCCATATCGCGGGCGCTGCCCTTGCGGGTGCGTGGCGACTGCGGCCGCACAGATCTTCCACTGCTTCAAATGGCCTGCGAGGATCGACAGCGCGATTTCGTACAACCACGTGTTCAAAGACGACAACGGGGTCGGAAACTCTTTCCCGATTCGTTTCGACGGCCATGAGCCGATCTATTGGAATGCGATATCCAACGAGTACGCCTACTCGTACAGGAAGGGAAGCAAGACATGTTATGACCTTCGCGGCGGAGTTGACGAGACCGTGCGTTATCCAATCGCGCGTCTTATCCTGTGGTGCGATGTGCTGGCGCATATGGATTTCGAATCGAGCGGTTCGAGCTCTTCCTACGATACTATCGCCAGCAACGTGTCGGACTGGTATACACCTGGGCATTGGGTCGAAGTCAGCGCAAATGCCGATTATTCACAGGTTGTATCCGATCTCCAGGCGGGAGTCCCGCTCCAAGTCAGTCTCAATGGGCACCAAGTGGTCGCCCACGGCTGGGCACAAGACGGAACATCCAAGTACATATACCTCAACTACGGCTGGGGCGGCAGCAGCGACGGCTACTACAATCTGGACAACTCGACTATTGACCTCCCAATCCAGGCAATCTTCGTCGGGCACTACCCGCGTGCGAAGCCGCAGATCGACCCGCTGCCCGCGGTGAGCGGGACAAGCCTCTTGCTGAACTGGCACTTCCCTGATTTCTACACCAACAATCTTTCCGGATTCACCGTTTCAATGTATAGGACCGCGACAACACCATCAACGTTTCTCGACGACTTTTCCGCATCAGACGGTTCTTCGACAAGCAGCGACATCTACATCGAAACGAGCGGGAGTGATGGCTGGCTCTATTCTGACTATGCGGCTGGCGGAGTATACTCGTATTCGAAGTCCTTTACCCTGACGTCAGCATCCGTGTTGACCTTCAAGGTGGCAAGCTATGCGGCTATCTCGGCGACGCTTGAAGTTCAAGCAAGGTACAACGGCGGATCGTGGCAGACAATTTCGATTCCAGATTTGGACGAAGGTTTCGGCTCTGCAAATTGGAATGTGCAGCGCGTCTATATAGGCGACCATGGCGGGGAGACCGCGCAGTTCAGGATAGTGCGCGGCTGGGGTGGAGTTTACTATATTGATGACTATGGCAATCGTGAAGACTACGGATATGTTCTAATTGACGACTTTAAGGTTACGGAGGTTCTTGCCGCGCTATCGCCAGAAAATAAGAATGTGGGTAAGTCCGCTCGTTCTTGCATGTTCACCGAACTTGACGCAGGGTCCACGTGCACGTTCTCTGTTGTTCCAATTATGTCCGGTGCGCTTGTGTTGGCGGAAACATCCGAACCCGCGGCAACAAGCATTGCAGGCGAGCGGCGCACACCGGTTCCGATGGCGCAGACGTATTCGTCCCAGAACCTTGTGTTTTCCACTACGGACACAAGCGGCACATGGTCGAATAGTGGGACAAGCCGCTCGAACACGTCGATAAGGGACGTTTGGGGAAATTCAATTACCGTGAATATTGCAGGAATGCTGAGTTCTACGTCGAAGCTTTCGTTCTCATGGAAGGCCAATTGCTATTACGATTCAAACTCCTACGATACTTTCTCGGCGGTGCTCAAGTGTGACGATGGAACGGAGACAACTCTTTGGTCTAAAAAGAACACGAGCAACAAAACGTCGGCACAGGCGGTGGCTGTCTCGCTGACGGACTATGCAGGGAAGTCCGGCAAGATCGTGATTTCCTATTCGCACAGCGGGTCGAACTATACTGATGATACTAATGGCGGAACGCTTTCCGACGCGCAAGTCACCAACGTTCTTGTCCCATCCGTTCCTGATGTCGCGTGGGACACGGAAACGCTGGCTGCCCTCGGTACACCGGAGATACTTTCGGTGTCGGCTGTGTCTGAGGGGTTCTATGGCGAGTGCTGGACGAACACAACTACGTTCTCGGTCGTTTGCTCTGAGACGGTGGAGACGCTCGAGGCACGCCCGAGTCATTTGTCGCTTGTTGGTGACAATGACGTATCGGTTTCGAAAGTGGGCAACGGCACGTTCAAAGTCTGTGTCACGCCGAGTGGGATCAACGAGTCGAACTTCCGTTCTCGCATGATCCTCACGCTTGTCGGTACGGACTCCAATGGTACGAAATGCTACAAAGATCTTTCGCTGCGTTTCTCGCAAGTCGAGCCGAAGCCGACCGAAGTCCACGTGGAGGCGACGACGTCTTCTGGTGTCGCGTTTTCCGTTGATATCCCGTATTCGTGGCTTGAGGACAATGGTCTCGTGGCGTCTGGTAGCGATGCGGCTGCACACGAGGCAGCCCTTGCATCGACTGCCGACGCCGATTCGGACGGGCTTCCGAACTGGGCGGAGTATGTGTGTGGCACAGATCCTACAGATCCCGGCGACAAGCTTACCGTGTCAATAGCCATGGAGGACGGACAGCCGGTGGTGACATATTCGCCGGACGACTCCAGGATCATAAGCGGCTTCAAGGCCGTGATCAAGGGCGCTACCGATCTTTCTGCCGCGCTGTCTACATGGGAAGTCGTAACGGAGACGCGTACATCAACTTGTCGCTTCTTCCGAGTTGAAATCGTTCCCGAAAACTAAAGAGAGAGCGTAAAAGCCATGAAAGAACTTTCGCTTGCATTATTCATTGCATGCGCGTCCGGCCTGTGCTGGGCAATCACCGCAGACCTTGCCGTTTCGAATGGCGGCGGATTTTTCTTTTCGCCCAATTCCGGCAGCCATTTTGAACCCGTGTTGTTCGACGCTGGCTGGGGGCGCTGTCGCGCCTTCGGCGGATGGAGCGACGAAAATGGCGACGCGGACGGACCTTGGACACGTGCTTTTGAGATCGTCGGCAAAGACGCGGCGCCGGTTGTGCGGGGGAAGGTGACGTATGTCCTTCGCCGCGATGCCTCGGCCGGCGAACCCGTGGCGCACTTCACTTGGGAGTTTTCCGCTGCCAAGGACTTTGAGGGGAAGGAATTCTGCCTCGCATGGACGCTTCCTTGCGAGCAGTATGCCGCCGACGCCTCGGCGGGAAAGGTCGTCTTTGGCGGCAAGACGGTGGAGCTGCCGCAGAAATACGGCGTTACGCACTTGGGCAACGCAACATGCGACACGCTGGAGATCGCCGCTCCGGCTGGTGTGCCCCTTCGCATAAAGCTCGACAGGCCGACATGGTGCATGGTGCAGGACGACCGCCAGTGGAATACCCCGTGTTTCTCGCTGCGGATGGTAATCGGCGCCGGCAAGCTCAAGGCCGGCGAAAGGCGGACTTTTTCGATGACAATGCGCGGCATCTCGTCCTTTGTCCGCGACGGCAAATACACCGTGCGGGCAAGCGACGACTGGGTGCCTGTCAATGACACGACGGCCGTCAAGGCCGGCTCCGCGCTCGACTTTTCCGCCGCAGGGTGGATCGACGCGCCCGCAGGGAAGCATGGTCGCGTCATTCGCAAGGGCGACCATTTCGAGTTCGCAGGGATGCCCGGCGTAAAGCAGCGCTTCTACGGCGTAAACCTCTGCTTCTCCGCGAACTACATGAGCGCGGCCGACGCCGAAGAGCTTGCGACGCGTCTTTCGCGCCTCGGCTACAACGCGCTGCGCATACACCACTATGAGCGCGAACTATGCGACCGGAAGGACGGCACGACGATCCGCCCCGAGAAGATGGCCGAGCTCGACAACCTCCTGAACGCCTGCATCCGTCACGGCATCTACCTGACGACGGACCTTTTCGTATCGCGGGACATCCCCTGGCGTTCCTGCGGCATCGACCGCGACGGGAAAATCCCCATGCAGGATTACAAGGAGCTCGTCCTGTTCCATGAGGGCGCCTTCAAGAACTATCTCGACTTCGCGCGCCAGTTCCTTGGCCACGTCAACCCCGAGACGGGCCGCCGATGGGCCGACGAGCCGGCCTTCGCGTTCCTCGCGCTCATAAACGAAGGGAATCCCGGCAACCACGGCTACGGCTTCATGAAGAACCTGCCAGAGGCGAAGGCGGCATGGGAGAAGTGGCTTGCCGCGCACAAGGCGCGCGAACCAGAGACATACACCAAGATCACGGACAAGGTGCCGGACAACTGCTGGGAGAATTCGCCGCAGAATTGCGCGTACGCGCTCTTCCTTACCGATATAGAAATCGACTTTGCCAAGCGAATGACGGCTTTCATCCGCGAGGAGATCAAGTCGCAGGTGCTTCTCACCGACCTTTCCTGCTGGAAGAACGCGATTGAGTACCAGCTCGTCCGCACGCACTACGACTATGTAGACGACCATTTCTATGTGGACCACCCTAAGTTTCTCGAGAAGGACTGGCAGCTGCCGAGCAGCTGTCCGAACTCAAATCCAGTTCGCGGGGCGAACGCCGGCTTCGAGGCGGTCGCCAAGCATCGACTCCTCGATCGCCCGTTTACGCTCACCGAATTCAACTACTCGGGTCCGGGGCAGTTTCGCGGCGTAGGCGGCATGATGCTGGGTGCACAGGCCGCGCTCCAGGAATACGACGGCATCTGGCGCTTCGCCTGGAGCCATAACGCCGAGGGCCTGCTCAAGCCGCAGTCAATCCACTACTTCGACGTCGCAAAGGATCCGCTTCAGCGTGCGACCGAGCGCGCCGTAACGATGCTATACTTGCGAGGCGACATGAAGCCGCTTAAGCGTACGCACGCGGTCGTCTTCCCCGAGAAGGCGCTCCGCAGCGACTTCAGCTGCGGCCCCCAGGCGGACATCAAGGACATGTGGTTCGGGTGGCACGCCCGCTTCGGTACACTCATCGCCGACGCGCTCCCGCCCGGGGCGACTTCGGGCGGGCTCTTCCCGGAGATATACTCGCGCACGTCCGACGACTACCGGCGCTGGGCCGAAGGATCGCGTCCCGGTGACGGGCAGGTGGTCATTGACCGCGAGAAGGGGCTCTTCGGCGTCGACACGCCGCGGACCGCCGGTTTCTTCGCTGAGGCGGGCGAGCGCACTGTCGGGCCTCTTACTGCGAAGCTCGACGGAAAAGTGCCGGCCGCAGTCTGGGTGAGCGCACTGGACGATGCGCCGATCACCTCGTCAAAGCGCCTTCTGCTTACGCATGTCGCGGACGTTCAAGACGAGGGAACGGTCTATGCTGATAGCACGAAGAAGGTGCTTCTCAAGTGGGGCCATCTCCCGCACCTCATGCGCCGGAGCGCGGCGGAAGTGACGCTCAAGTTTGCAGACGCGAAGCCCTGCAAGATCTACGCTCTCGCGGCGGATGGCACGCGTCGCGACGAAGTGCCGGTCGTTCAGAAGGGCGGGAAGGTCTCCTTCGTTGCGAACACAGCCCGCGATCCCGCCGAAGCGACCTGCTACTACGAAATCATAAGGATTTGGTACAATTAAGAAAAAGGGGACGAAGGATGAAGAAGATCAAGGTGCTTCTTGTCGATGATCATGCGGTAGTGCGAATGGGCCTCAAGTATGCGCTTTCGCTCTTCAAGGACATTGAGCTAGCCGGCGAGCTGTCGGATGGGGAACGCGCGGCGGAACTCATGAAAAGCTCGGGCGCGGATGTCGCCCTGCTTGACATCAGGATGCCGGGCAAGGACGGCCTAGCCGCCCTCGGCGAGATGCTTGCGGCAGATCCTTCCGCAAAGGTTGTAATGCTCACTACGAGCTCAATGGAGGAAGACGTATATGCCGCGCTGAACGCCGGCGCGAAGGGATACGTCCTAAAGGACCGCAATCCGGAGAACATCGTCAAGGCAGTGCGCACCGTCGCGGAGGGCGGAACCTTTATCCCCGACGACATCAAGGCGATCTACAAGGCGAGGAGCGAGGAGCCGGAGCTTACGCCCACGGAGCGCGAGGCAGTTGGACTGCTCGTCCAGGGGCTCAGCAACAAGGCCATAGCCGAAAAGGTCGGGATATCCGAAGACGGCGTGAAGGTACGCCTCAAGCATGCCTACGAGAAGCTCGGCGTAAATGACCGCGCTGGCGCGATATCCGTCGCCATCAGGCGCGGCATAGCCCGTCCCGCCGGTGTGGTGTAGTTTGCGTCCGCTCGGCGAAAAATGAAATGCGGTCTGTCAGTCCTGTGCGCGGCGCTTGCCGCTTCGGCCTTCGCGCTTCCGCGCGTGAAGATCTCGGATGTCCTCGCCATGGACGCAGACGAGATCGCCGCATGCGGGAAGTGCGAGCTTGAAGTGCAGGTGACGTTCAACATACCCTGGGTGGAGAATGCGTTCGTGGCCACCGATGTTGGCGATGTCGACGGGCATGCTCTCTATTTCGCGACGTTCACGGAACCTCAGCCCGGCAAGTTCGACATGGTCGAGCCTGGCGACATAGTGAGGGTCGTCGGCGCTCCGGATCCGATGCTGCTTGAGCCCGGAATAGACGTGGAGAGCGTGAAGTTCGTTTCGCACGCCGACCTTCCCCCGCCGCGTCCCCGGTCTGTTCTTGGAATAAAGGCGGGGCACTTCAACAACTGCCGTGTGCATGTGCGCGGCGTCGGCATGTCGGCGGCATACGGCACCGCGGTCGGGAAACCGGCGTTTCTACTGTGGCTTTCGACTTCGGACGGAGAGGTCCGTGTGCGCGTCCGCGCGGATGGCCTCTCGCCTGCGGCGTTCCGCGACGCGGAGGTGGAGGTGGACGGCGTGGTCGTTCCCGTGTTCAATCCGCGCCACGAGTTCATCGGCGCGGAGATCGAGGCGCTCGACGCGAAGTCCATCTCGGTGGCGAAGGCGCCGCCGGAGGATCCGTTCTCCGTGCCGGAGTGCGACACATGGGCGCTGCTCGCATGGAGCCCGCGCGGACGCAGGCTGCACGCCTGCCGCGTCATGGGCGAGGTCACGTGCATCTACACGGAAGACGGTGCGTTTTCCGTCCAGCGCGGAAAGGCGTCCGCGAGGGTGTTCGCGGACGGCGAGCCTCCGGCGGTGGGCGACATTGTGGAGGCTGTCGGCTTCCCGGCGATACGGGACGAGTGCGGCGCGCTCGTGGGTGCGCTTTGGCGGTGCACGGATGCGGAAGTCGAGCCGGCGGAAGTGCACCGCCTCTCGCTCGCGCCGGGGTCGCTGTTCGACCTCGGCGGGTTCATGGCCGACAACGACCTGCAGTTCCGCCTCGTCGAGCTCGTGGGACGCGTCGAAGACGTGCGCCTGGAGCATGGCCCAGGCGGGCGTCTCATCATTGACGTCGACGGGCAGAACGTGGACGTGATGCTCCCGCCGTCCGTAGCGGCCGAGCTTCCCTGGGGGATTGAGGACCGTCCGATCGTGCGTGTCCGCGGCGTTCTTGACGCGCGCGTCTCTCTCGGCAACGCGACGAACAGGCTGTTCAGCTTCGAGGGCTTCCATCTGCGCACGAGGAACGCCGGCGACATAGTGCTCGTTCCCGACTGGCGCTGGGGCGTGCGGCGCGCGCTCGGCTTCGCGTGGATCGCGCTGCTCTCGGTCCTCGCCGCGTTCGGCGCGTTCGCGTCCGTCGTCGCGTTTCGCCGCCATCACGCGCGCGTCGGGGCGGAGGCGATAGCGGCCGACAGGCGGCGCATCGCCGCTGAACTGCACGACACGATATCGCAGCACATCTCGGGCGCGAAGCTGTGGGTGTACTCCGCTAAGATGGCCGCGGGCGACACGCTTGCGCCTGGCGCAGCAGATGCGCTCGTGATGGCGGAGAACGTCCTTGAGGCGACGCGGCGCGAGATACGCGATGCAATCATGGACCTCCAGAGCGACGAGTTCGTATCTCAGTCGCCGGAGTCGCTTCTGCGGAGCATCTGCCGCAACGAGTCGGTCCCTGGGCGGACGAGGGTGCGCAGTTTCCTGCGCGGGCTCCCGGTGGACCTCCCGATCCGCGTGAAGCGCGACCTCCTTGCCATCGCGTCCGAGGCGATCGGAAACGCCGTGCGGCACGGCGGGGCGGCGAACGTCATCGTCGTGAGCGAAGGCGACGGCGCGGGCGCGTTTACGCTGGATGTCCTCAACGACGGCGCGCCGTTCTCGGCGGACGCCGCGCCCGGCCCGGAGAAGGGGCATTTCGGCATCTCCAACATGCGCGAGCGCGCGGCGCGCTCCGGCATGACGCTAACGTTCGGCGAAAAGCGCGGCTACGTAGCCGTCACACTCGAGCGCCGGGCCGGGTCCTGATCCGCCGTGCTCGCCTGCCGCAAGGCGCTCGCGCGTCGTCCCTCCCCGGCTGAACAGCCCCCTGATGCGGATTCAAGGCGGCACTACACTTTCGTGTATTGTCGCATTGGGGGCTTTTGGGTAGAATTACGACATAAGAGAAAATAGCAAAGGAGCCGAAAGTAATGAAAAAGCCGCAGATTGAATGTCTCAAATCGCCTTCCATGCCGCTATCTTCGCACAATCGCAGCGGTGCGATTCTTGCAACTTTTCTCGCCGCGCTGTGTGCCGCAGCGGCGATCGGTGACACGCTCGACACGACGCCGTTTTCCAAAAAGATTCCGATAACGATTTCCGGCTACGCGGGTTCGACGGAACTGACCGATTTCCCGGTGCTCGTCACGCTGGCGGAAAATGCGCCGATTGGTTTTTCCTACAACGACTGCGCGACGGACGGCGCTGATCTGCGTTTCGCGGATGCGACCGGTGCGCTGCTCTCGCACGAGATTGAGACGTGGGATAAGACGGGAACGTCCTGTGTCTGGGTGAAGGTGCCGTCCATCGTCGGCACGGCCACGAAGATTACCTGCTACTACGGCGCGGACGGCGCGGCCACTTTGCCGACGGTTAGCGCAACCGATGTCTGGTCGCGCTACGCGGCCGTCTTCCACGGCGGCGCGTCGATTGCCGATGCAACTGGCCATGCGACTGCAATTACCGTTAATGGTGCCACGACCGAGACGACCGGCGGCAAGGCGGGCGGCGTGATGACGAAGGGCAACGTCAAGGGCGTACTCTTCTCGAACCCCGTCGACTCCGGGGCGCTTTCGTCGATCGACAACTTCTCGTTTTCGGGATGGTTCAAGACGACCGGCGTGCGCGGCTCGGTCCTTCTCGTCAACAAGGACCGCTACGACTGGGCGAAAGACGGTTTTATTGCCATTGTCGAAGGCGGAAAGTATTTTTCCGTCGGCGTTGGCGTGAATGGTTCGGGGGCGCATCAGCCCGCATCCAGCAACGGCAAGGGCGCGCTTGTCGCCGGCACGTGGGGGCACGTCGCCTTCCGATACGACAAGTCGGTGACGACGCTCGTCTCCTACTTCGATGGAGATGAAATCTATTCGACGGCCTCTGCGCGGAACATTCTCGATCCCGGGAAGACGACGTGGGCCTTCGGCGGACACCAGGACTCCACGGATTATTGCTTTCAGGGCGACATGGACGAAGTGCGCGTCCTGAACGGGACCGCCTCGCCGGACTGGATCAAGGCGGAATATGATTCGGTCAGCGCGCCGACATCGTTCGCCGTCCTTGATGGCGTCGTGGAGGTGGATCATACCGCTCCTGTTCTCGCAACGCCTGTTCTCGTGCGCAATGCGGACGGCTCGTTCACAGTCTCGGTCGAGGTGTCGGAAAGCATTCCAGACTCGATTGTCTGCACGGCTGGCGGCACCGACTTCACGATGACGACATCCGATACGGCGCTTCCCGCAACCTATTCCGCCGTCGTTTCGGGTCTTTCCGCCGGAACATACACGGCCACCGTCGCCGCGACGGCGACGAGTGGAACGGTTGTTTCTATGACATGCCCGACGGTGTTCCACGTCGGCGCGCTTGCCGTAGCCGCCGTCGCGAACGCCGACGAAGGTTCGCTCGCGCCGGGCACGTTCCGCATCGCGCGCGCTGACGCCGACGCGACGGGGCTTCCCGCGCTCACGGTCAGCGTGGCGTTTTCGGGCGCGGGACTTGATGCGGTGTCCGATCCGGGTGTGACGTTTGTCACGATTCCGGTGGGCGAGGCTTCGATCGATATTACCATCACGCCTGTCTATACAACAGCCGTCGATGCCGATGCAGAACTCGTGCTGACCGTCTCGGGCGATACGGTGGGAACGTCCTCCACCGCGACGATGACCATCGTCAACGCAACCTTCGACCCGGCGGTGCGCTACGTCGCCACGTCGGGCGACGACGCGAACCACGGCGGCACGCCGGCTCTGCCGAAGAAGACCATCGCCGCTGCGGTGGCCTCGCTGGAAGACATCGCGCAGACGATGCCCTGCACGGTCCGCGTCGCGCCGGGGCTGTATCCGTTTCAATCCGAGCTTTCGATCGAGGGGGCCATTCGAATCATTGGCGAGGGCGACACGGTGTCGTCCGTTGTCGTGTCCAATGCCCAGGCTTCAGGCAATTCTTACCAGCACCAACGCTTGTTTGTCATCAATCATGCGGAAGCCCTAGTTGCAAATTTGACGATGCAAAAGGGAGAAGGCTACGGGGATCAGGATGGCGGCAATTTCTATATCGGATCGGCAGGCGGAATGGTCTCCAACTGTTTTGTGGAGGCCGGTTATGCACGCGACAACGCCCAGGCCGCCGGTGCCAGGCTTGATGCGGGCGTCGTCACGCACACAGTCTTCCGAGGTAATCGTTCGAATTCGGGGTCCGTCAATTGGGAAGGCAACCGCGCAGGCGTCCTCCAGCTCAACGGTTCGGCCCGTGCCGAGGACTGCCTTTTCGACCAGAACAACCAGAACAAGGCCGTCACGCTGATCAACCTCGGCGGCTCGTCCGTCATGCGCAACTGCACGATCGTCGATTCCGGGCTGTCCGTCACGAACGACTACTGCAAGGAATGGTCGGCCCTGCGGATCGCCTCGGGTGCGACGGTGCAGAACGTCGTCATCGCAGGCGTGACGAACACCGTGGACGGCTCGGCTGTTTTGCCGACAGGAACAGTGGCCAAATTTGCCAACGGCGCTGTCGATGGCGACATTTCGGAATTGGCTTTCCCCGAGGGCACGATCACCGGCACGGCGTCGTCGTTCTTCAAGGACTACGCGAACGGAGACTACACGCCGAAGACGGACGGGCCGCTCGTCAACAAGGGCGCGAACTACGAAGGGATGGCGTCGGTAGATCTCGCGGGCAACCCGCGCAAGGTCGGCAGCAAGATCGACATCGGATGCTATGAATTGCGGTCGACGCCGCTCGCCATAATCATCCGCTGACGGGAGGAGACAGATATGCGCCATGCAATGGTGGCGATCGCAGCCCTCGCAGTGTTCACCCCGCTCGCCGCGGCGGCCTATACCGTCGACGCGGAAATTCCGGCGGGGAACATCGTCGTGAAGTCGATCGAAGGTGATGTCGTAAAGCTGAAACAGGACTTCCGCGACACGCCCGGACACTGGTTCTACTGGGCGTTCCGCGTCAGAGGCGCCGCGGGCCGGACGCTCACCTTCGATTTCGGCGACTCGGCCGCGGTTGGCTCTCGCGGCGCGGCGGTTTCGGAAGACTGCGGCGGACACTGGCGCTGGTCCGACTTCGAGAGGGACGATCCGCGCGACCCGGCGACGGGAGACCACGCATCGTACACGACCTTCACCTGGAAGTTCGGCCCGGACGACAACGAGGTGTGGTTCTCGCAGACCTTCCCGTACTCGCAGTCCGACTGGGAGGCCTTCCTCGCGGCGCACGCGGCGGACTACGGCAGGGTCTTCGTCACCAACACCCTGTGCCTCTCGGAGAAGGGGCGTCACGTCGAGACAGGACGCTTCGGACGCATCGACGGCAGGGCCAAATACCGCATGTTCGTCACTTCGCGCCACCACTGCGCGGAGACGACGGCGACGTTTGTGATGGAAGGGCTTCTGTCGGCCGTCTTCGGCGATGACGAACTCGGACGCTGGATGCGCGAGAACATCGAGATACGCGCCGTTCCGTTCGTCGACAAGGACGGAGTTGTTGACGGCGACCAGGGGAAGAACCGCAGGCCCTACGACCACTGCCGCGACTACAACGACGACAGACCATCCATCCACCCCGAGATCAAGGCAATCCGCGAGACGCTGGAGAAGTGGGCGAAGGAGAGCGGGGCGCCGTCCGTCGTGATGGACCTGCACTGCCCGTGGCTCCGCGGCAGCTGGTTCAA